>WHSY01000003.1:0-100079 GCA_009379815.1 Pseudonocardiaceae bacterium | reverse complement strand
GTCGGGGTGATCTCGGGTGGGCGGCTGATCACCGAGTCGACGGTGGCCGAGCTACGCGGGCAGACAGCCCTCGTGGTCACCGCGACGCCGCCGGATGCCGCCGCACGGTGCGCCGCGCAGCTGCTCGGCGACCACCGCGTGGCACGCGACGGCGACGTACTGCGGTTGCAGGCGGGCCCGGACGAGGCGGCGCGGATCAACCGAGAGCTGGTTTCGGCCGGGGTCGAGGTCAGCGAGCTGCGCGCCGATGAACGCAGCCTCGAAGACGTGTTCCTGGAGATGACGGGACGAAAGGATGACGACGATGCTCAGTAGCGTCTCCGCGGAGCTGCTCAAGCTGCGCAAGCGCCCGGCGACCTGGGTGCTGGCTGGGGCATGGCTGTCGCTGCTGCTGTTCTTCGGCTACGTGCTCACCTACCTCAGCTATCGCAGCGCGGGCGACACCGCCGCGGGCAGGCGGATCCTCGCCGACGCGCTGCCGGCCAACCTGGTCGCCAACACGGTCGGCGGCTACGCACTGTTCGGCGGCGCGATCGTGATGATCCTCGGGGCGCTGGTGGCCGGCAGCGAGTACGGCTGGGGGACCCTGAAGACGGTGCTGACCCAGCGCCCCGGCCGGACCAGCGTCCACCTCGGCCAGGTGAGCGCGCTGGCCGCGACGTTGCTGGCACTGGTATTGCTGAGCTTCGGGCTGGCCGCGGCGACCAGCGCGATCATCGCGACCTCCGAGGCGATGCCGCTGGACTGGCCATCAGCAGGCGAGCTGGCCACCGGCATCGCGGCGGGCTGGCTCATCCTCGGGATGTGGTGCGCGTTCGGACTGCTGCTCGGCACGCTGGCCCGCGGCCCGGCGCTCGCCGTAGGCCTCGGGCTGGTGTGGGCACTAGCACTGGAGAACCTCATCCGCGGGTTCGCGGCGCTGCTGGATCCGGTCGCCACGCTGCAGCGGGTCATGCCCGGCACCAACGCCGGATCGCTGGTCGCCGCGCTCGGCGCCCAGGCCCAGGGCAGCGGCGCGGGCGGCACACCGGGAGTCGTCGCGGTGGTCGACGGCACCCAGGCGACCGTGGTGCTGCTGGGCTACCTGATCGGTTTCGTGCTGCTCGCAGGCGTGCTGCTGCACCGCAGGGATGTCACGTGACGCCCACGCGACCGCCCGGCCCGCTGCCGCCGCGAAGGGCACCTTCACCGCCTCCATCGCAGTGCAGGTGCCCTTCACGGCGACCGCCCCGCCTCCGTCGCAGTGCAGGTGCCCTTCACGGCGACCGCCCCGCCTCCGTCGCAGTGCAGGTGCCCTTCACGGCAAGCGGTGAGCCGGACCGCCCGAACCGGGGTCAGCCGGCGAGGTGGATGAGACCGAACTCGGCGGGCGCGGACATCAGGTCGTGCCGCGGCAGCACCCGCACCGTGTAACCGAGCAGCCCGGCGTGCGGCAGCGGCAGGGTCGCCTCGAACCGGTCCCCTACGCCGTCGGCCGGCCCCACGCGGTGCATCGCGACGACAACGGTGTCGCGCAGTTCGTCGGCGTCGTCGACCCGGCCGACCATCGCCTGCACGTCCAGGTCGGACGGCGACAGCCCCGCGAGCTCCACCGCGGCCCGCACCGTCATCGGCGAGCCGAGCTCGGGAGAGTCGGGCATCCCCGAGGTGTCGACATTGGCCACCCGCACCCAGGGCCATGCCCCGCGCACCCGGGACCGGTAGGAGGCGAGCTCGCGCGCCCCGGCGAAGGAGTCGGCGAGCACAGCCGCCGACGACCGCGCCGCCGGGGCGTAGTAGCCCTCGACGTACTCCTGCAGCATCCGGGACGCCTGTACCTGCGGGCCCAGCGTGGCCAGCGTGTGGCGCACCAGCGCGACCCACTGCTCGGGTACCCCGTCGGCGTTGCGCTCGTAGAACCGCGGCGCGACCTGCGAGGCGATCAGCTCGTAGAGCGCGTTGGCCTCCAGGGTGTCGCGACGCTCCGGATCGGAGACCCCGTCGGCGGTGGGGATCGCCCAGCCGTTGTGCCCGTCGTAGAGCTCGTCCCACCAGCCGTCCCGGATCGACAGGTTGAGCCCGCCGTTGAGCGCGGACTTCATGCCGGACGTGCCGCAGGCCTCCAGCGGCCGCAGCGGATTGTTCAGCCACACGTCGCAACCCCAGTACAGGTAACGGGCCATCGACATGTCGTAGTCGGGCAGGAAGACGATGCGGTGCCGCACGGCCGGGTCGTCGGCGAACCGGACGATCTGCTGGATCAGCGCCTTGCCGCCGTCGTCGGCCGGATGCGACTTGCCCGCGATCACCAGCTGTACCGGGTGCTGCTCGTCGAGCAGCAGTGCCCGCAACCGCTCGGGATCGCGCAGCATCAGGGTCAGCCGCTTGTAGGTGGGCACCCGCCGTGCGAAGCCGACGGTGAGCACGTCCGGATCGAATACCTGCGACGTCCAGCCCAGCTCGGGCTCCGAAGCGCCGCGGGCCAGCCACGCCTCGCGGACCCGCCGCCGGACCTCCTCGACGAGCCGGGCACGCAACGTGCAGCGCAACTCCCACAGCACGCCGTCGGCGACCGGTTCCATCCCGCCGCCGGCGGGCTCGGCAGCGGCGGACCCGCCGCCGAGCAGCGCGGCGACCTCGCGCGCGGCCCAGGTCGGGCCGTGTACGCCGTTGGTCACCGAGCCGATCGGCACCTCGTCTGCGTCGAAGTCCGGCCACAGCGGGCGGAACATGGCCCGGGAAACGGCGCCGTGCAACGCCGAGACCCCGTTGGCCCGCTGGGCCAGCCGCAGCCCCATGTGCGCCATGTTGAACATGTCGGGGTTGTCCTCGGTCCCCAGCGCGAGCACCTGGGTGACGTCGACGCCCGGCAGCAGCGCCGCGCCGTCCGGCGACCCCGCGAAGTAGCGCTGCACGAGATCGGCGGGGAACCGGTCGATACCGGCCGGCACGGGGGTGTGGGTGGTGAACACGGTGCCCGACCGCACCGCGGTCAGCGCCTCGTCGAAGCTCAGCTCCTCGGTGTTGACCAGCTCGCGCACCCGCTCGAGACCGAGGAATCCGGCATGTCCCTCGTTGGTGTGGAACACCTCGGGGCGCGGCAGCCCGACCAGCTCGCAGAACGACCGGACGGCGCGCACGCCGCCGATGCCGGCGAGGATCTCCTGGCGGATCCGGTGGTCCTGGTCTCCCCCGTAGAGCCGGTCGGTGACACCGCGCAGGTCGTCCGGGTTGTCCTCGATATCGGAGTCGAGCAGCAACAGCGGCACCCGGCCGATCTCGGCCTTCCAGATCCGTGCCCGCAGCACCCGGTTGTCGGGCATTCCGACGTGCACCAGCACCGGCGCCCCGCTGTCGTCGGCGACAAGCTGCAGCGGCAACCCCTGCGGATCCAGCGCCGGGTAGTGCTCCTGCTGCCAGCCGTCCAGCGACAGCGACTGGCGGAAGTAGCCCGACCGGTAGAGCAGCCCCACCCCGACGAGCGGCACACCCAGGTCCGAGGCGGCCTTGAGGTGGTCACCGGCGAGCACCCCGAGCCCACCCGAGTAGTTGGGCAACACCTCGGAGACCCCGAACTCCATCGAGAAGTAGGCGACCGCCGCGGGCAGCTCGGGCAGTGCGGCCCGGCGCTGCTGGTACCACCGGGGCTCTTCGAGGTAGCGGCGCAAGTCCTCGGCCAGTGAGGTGGTCCGGGCGACGATGTCCTCGTCGGCGGCGAGCTCGACGAGCCGTTCGGTGGGGATCTCGCCGAGCAGCCGCACCGGGTCGCCCGACACCTGCCGCCAGGTGGCAGGGTCCAGCCCAGCGAACAGATCCTGCGTCGGCGGGTGCCAGGTCCAGCGCAGGTTCGTCGCCAGCGCCTCCAACGGCGCCAGCCGCCCGGGCAGCTGGGCACGGACGGTGAAGCGGCGCAGAGCTCTCACAAGGTCGGACCCTATCCGGCCGGGAGCCGGTCACTGGAACGATCCCGCCCGGCGTCGGCTGCCGCACTGCGGCCACGGGCGGGCACCCGGCAGACTGGCGCGCGGCAGGACCACACCGAGGGGAAGGGCAGCCGGTTGGCCGGGCGGCTTTGCATCGATGACGTCTCCCCGGTGGTGTCCTGCGGGCGCCACCCGTCCAAGGCCGTCGTGGGCGAGCACGTCCCGGTGGCCGCGACCGTGATGCGGGAGGGTCACGACCCGGTCGCCGCCACGGTGGTGTGGCGCGGTCCCGGAGACCGCCGGGGCAGGCAGATCCGGATGCACGCGACGGCCGAGGACCGGTTCGGCGCCGTGGTGGTGCCCGACCGGGAGGGGCTGTGGACCTTCCGGGTGGACGCGTGGAGCGATCCGTGGGCCACGTGGCGTCACCACGTCGAGGTCAAGATCGGCGCGGGACAGGCGGCACCGGAACTCGGCAACGACCTGGAGGCGGGAGCTCGGCTGCTCGACCGGGTGGCGCGACGGCCGGGGCAGCGCCTCAATCTCCCCACGCTGACGGCGGCCGCGGCGGCACTGCGCGACACCGACCGCACCCTCGGCGAGCGGGTCGGACCCGCGCTCGCCAGCCCGGTGTCCCGGATCCTGGACGCCGACCCGATCCGTGACCTGATCACCCACGGTGCGGAGCACCACGTGTGGGTCGACCGACCCCGTGCCCTCTTCGGCTCCTGGTACGAGTTCTTCCCCCGCTCGACCGGGGGCCGGGACGAGCGCGGCGACCCGGTCCACGGCACCTTCGCCACGGCGTCGCGCGAGCTCGACCGGATCGCCGCGATGGGCTTCGATGTGGTCTACCTGCCCCCGATCCACCCCATCGGCCGGGTCAACCGCAAGGGCCCGAACAACGCGCTGGTCTCGACGCCGGACGACGTCGGCTCGCCGTGGGCGATCGGGTCGGCGGAGGGCGGCCACGACGCGGTACACCCGCGGCTGGGCAGCCTCGCCGACTTCGACGCGTTCGTCGCCCGCGCCGACGAGCTGGGCATGGAGGTCGCGCTGGACTACGCGCTACAGACCGCGCCCGACCACCCGTGGGCCGTCGAGCACCCGGAGTGGTTCACCACCCGGCCGGACGGCTCGATCGCCTACGCGGAGAACCCGCCCAAGCGCTACCAGGACATCTACCCGCTCAACTTCGACAACGATCCGCGCGGGATCTACGCCGAGATGCTGCGGGTGCTGCTGTTCTGGATCGAGCGGGGAGTGCGGATCTTCCGCGTGGACAACCCGCACACCAAGCCGCTCGACTTCTGGCACCGGCTGATATGGGAGGCCAAGGCGCGCTACCCGGACGTGTTGTTCCTCTCCGAGGCATTCACCCGCCCCGCCATGCTCTACGGCCTTGCCCGGCTCGGGTTCACCCAGTCCTACACCTACTTCACCTGGCGCACGGACAAGCACGAACTGGCCGACTACGCGGCCGAGCTGGCGTCGCGGGCCGACGAGGTGCGGCCCAACTTCTTCGTCAACACTCCCGACATCCTGCACGCCTCGCTGCAGCACGGCGGGACGGGCATGTTCGCGATCCGCGCCACGCTGGCCGCGACGCTGTCCCCATCCTGGGGTGTCTACTCCGGCTTCGAGCTCTTCGAGCGCGTACCGGCCCGGGAGGGCAGCGAGGAGTACCTCGACACCGAGAAGTTCCAGCTGCGACCCCGCGACTTCGCAGCCGCGCTCGCAGCCGGCCGCTCGCTACAGCCCTGGATCACCCGGCTCAACGCGATACGGCGGGCGCACCCGGCGTTGCAACAGCTGCGGACGCTGCACGTCCACGACACCGACAGCGACGCGCTGCTCGCCTACTCCAAGATCGACCCCGCGAGCGGCGACACGGTGATCTGCGTGGTGACGCTCGACCCCTTCGCCACCGTGGAGGCCACGGTGTCGCTCGACCTGCCGGCGCTGGGCACGGACCTGCCCGACCGCTTCGCGGTGTACGACGAGGTCAGCGGCGAGACCTACGACTGGGGCCAGTCCAACTACGTGCGGCTCGAACCCTGGCGTGCCGTCGCGCACGTCTTGGCGCTGCGGGCCTCGTGAGTGGCGATACGAGTCATGACTCGTGGGCGACCAACACAGCCACTCACCGGCGGTGCAGCCGCATGTGTTCGACCTTGATGCAGCGGTCCATGACGACCTGCAGGCCGGCCTGCTCGGCGCGGCGGGCGACCTGCTCGTCGTAGAGCCCGAGCTGCAACCACAGCGTCCGCACCCCTGCCGCGATGGCCTCCTCGGCGACATCGGGCAGCGCGGCGTGCTGGCGGAATACCGTGACGAGGTCGGGCACCCGGGGTAACTCCGCGAGGGATCCGAACACCGGACGGCCGACGAGCCGCCGCAGCCTCGGGTTGACGAGCGCGATCTCGTAGCAGGTCGATGACAGCAGGTAGCGGGTGATCTCGTTGCTCGGTCGGGACGGGTCGTCGGAGACCCCGACCACGGCGACCGACCGCGTGGATCCGAGGATGTCTGCCACGGGCTGCGCCGCTCTCATCCCGCTGCTCTCATGCCGTGGGGCCCTCCGACGGGTACGGTCGACGGTCAGCAGGTGCAACGCCGCACCCGCACTTTTGCATCCCCGCCCGTGCGCCGGTACGACTGGGCCGACCGTCGCGCCCGGCGACCTTCCGCCGCGCCGGCGAGCGGCCTGCACGTCCCGCGTCCCCGAGGGTGTGGCTGATGTCGATCTACCAGCGTTCCGAGTCCCAGCGTGATCTCGGGGCGGTGCCGCACACCGGCGAGGACGTGCTACCCGACGGGCACCTGGTCGAACCGCAGGCCGGCGACTTCCGGCACGCGAGGGCGGCGCCCAGCGATCCGGAGTGGTTCAAGCGGGCGGTGTTCTACGAGGTGCTGGTCCGCGCGTTCCGCGACGACGACGGCAACGGCAGCGGGGATCTGCGGGGCCTGACCACCAGGCTGGACTACCTGCGGTGGCTCGGCGTGGACTGCCTGTGGCTGCCGCCGTTCTACGCCTCGCCGCTGCGCGACGGCGGCTACGACATCAGCGACTTCCGGGCCGTGCTGCCCGAGTTCGGCACCGTCGAGGATTTCGTCGTGCTGCTCGACGAGGCGCACCGCCGCGGCATCCGGGTCATCACGGACCTGGTGATGAACCACACGTCCGACCAGCACCCGTGGTTCCAGGAGTCCCGCCGTGACCCCGACGGGCCCTACGGCGACTTCTACGTCTGGGGCGACGACGATTCGGCCTACCCCGAGGCCCGGATCATCTTCGTCGACGCCGAGGTGTCGAACTGGACCTACGACCCGGTGCGCGGGCAGTTCTACTGGCACCGGTTCTTCAGCCACCAGCCCGACCTGAACTTCGAGAACCCCGAGGTCGGCGAGGCGATGGTCGACGTCCTGCGGTTCTGGCTCGACCTCGGCATCGACGGCTTCCGGCTCGACGCGGTGCCCTACCTGTTCGAGCAGGAGGGCACCAACTGCGAGAACCTGCCGCGCACCCACGAGTTCCTCAAGCGGTGCCGCAAGGTCGTCGACGACGAGTACCCCGACCGAGTGCTGCTCGCCGAGGCCAACCAGTGGCCCGCCGACGTGGTGCCCTACTTCGGAAACTCCGACGTCGGCGGCGACGAGTGCCACATGGCCTTCCACTTCCCGCTGATGCCGAGGATCTTCATGGCGGTGCGCCGGGAGTCGCGGTTTCCGATCTCGGAGATCCTGGCGCAGACGCCGCGCATCCCCTCCGGCGCGCAGTGGGGGATCTTCCTGCGCAACCACGACGAGCTGACCCTGGAGATGGTCACCGACGACGAGCGCGACTACATGTACGCCGAGTACGCCTCGGACCCCCGGATGAAGGCGAACCTCGGCATCCGCCGGCGGCTGGCCCCGCTGCTGGACAACGACCGCAACCAGCTCGAGCTGTTCACCGCGCTGCTGCTGTCGCTGCCCGGCTCCCCGATGCTCTACTACGGCGACGAGATCGGCATGGGGGACAACATCTGGCTCGGCGATCGGGACTCCGTGCGCACGCCGATGCAATGGACCCCCGACCGCAACGCGGGATTCTCCTCCTGCGACCCGGCCCGGATCTATCTGCCGGTGATCATGGACCCGGTGTACGGGTACCAGTCGGTCAACATCGAGGCGCAGTCGAACTCCACCCAGTCGCTGCTGAACTGGACGCGCCGGATGATCCACGTCCGCCACGAGCACCCGGCCTTCGGCCTGGGGACCTTCGCCGAGCTCGGGTCGTCCAACCCGAGCGTGCTCGCCTACCTGCGCCGGTTCGAGACTCCCGGCGGGGACGAACCGGACGTCGTGGTCTGCGTCAACAACCTCTCCCGGTTCCCGCAGCCGGTGGAGCTGGACCTGTCCGAGCACGCCGGCGAGGTGCCGGTGGAGCTCACCGGACGGGTGCGCTTTCCCCCCGTCGGGGAGTTGCCCTACCTGCTCACCCTTCCCGGCCACGGCTTCTACTGGTTCCAGATCACCCGAGACCAGGAGGCGCCGTGACACAGCAGGAGACCTCCTCGGTGATCGCGGAGCTGGCCGACACCCTGCGCGACTGGCTCCCGGAGCAGCGCTGGTTCGCCGGCAAGGACCGGCCGGTGCACGCCGTGACGGCGGTGCGGACGGTGCGACTCGACGGCGGGGACCCGCAGCTGGTGCATGCCGTGGTCGAGGTCGAGCAGGGGGAGCCGAAACCCGACCGCTACCAGCTGATCCTGGGCCTGCGCAGCGACGTACCCGAGCACCTCGGCCACGCCTGGGTGACGGCGCTCGGCGACCGCGTCGTGTACCAGGCCATCCACGATCCGGAGCTCACCGCGCTGCTGCTGGACTTGCTGGCCGAGGGCGCCGAGGTCGACGGGCTGAGCTTCGGCCACGAGCCGGGCGTCGACCTCGATCCCACCCAGCGGTCCCGCCCCATCGGCGCCGAGCAGTCGAACACCTCGCTGGTCTACGGCCAGTCCTACATCCTCAAGCTGTTCCGCAGGCTCGTGCCGGGCACCAGCGCCGACCTCGAGCTGCACCGCGCGCTGGCAGGGGTCGGGTGCGTGCACATCGCCGCTCCGCTCGGCGCGATCGAAGGCGAGCTGGACGGCGAGCCGGTGACGCTCGGCATGCTGACCGAGTTCCTGCCCAACACCGCCGACGGCTGGGCGATGGCCACCGCGAGCGTGCGGGACCTGCTCGCGGAGCCCGGCGCGTACCCCGACGAGGTCGGCGGGGACTTCGCCTCGGAGGCGCACCGGCTGGGCCACGCGGTCGGCACGGTGCACGCCGATCTCGCCCGGGCGCTCGGCAGCTCCGAGGCGGGCCCCGGCGACCTGTCCACGCTCGCCACCGCCATGCACGCCCGGCTGGACGCCGCGCAGCAAGCGGTCCCCGAGCTGGCCCACTACGAGGTGGCGCTGCGTGCGGCGTTCGACGAAGTCCGCACGGTGGGCGGTCCGGTCCCGATGCAGCGCATCCACGGTGACCTGCACCTCGGCCAGGTCCTGCGCAGCGTCACCGGATGGGTACTCATCGACTTCGAGGGCGAGCCTTCCGCCCCGCTGGCCGAACGTGTCGCGCCGGCGTCGCCGCTGCGCGACGTCGGCGGGATGCTGCGCTCCTTCGACTACGCCGCCCACCACATGCTCGTCGGCGAGGTCGACCCGGACCAGCACGCCACCGCCGCCCTCGAATGGGCCGGGCGCAACCGGGAGGCCTTCTGCGACGGCTACGCCGAGGTCGCGGGCGACCCGCGGGAACAGGCGGTGCTGCTGCACGCCTTCGAGCTGGACAAGGCCGTCTACGAGGTCGTCTACGAGCACGCTCACCGCCCGGGGTGGCTGCCGATCCCGCTCGTCGCCATCGCTCGGATCACCGGGCACGGCGACACCCGTCACGATCGGTGATCACCTGACGCTCCCGTCAATCGGATGGAGCCGGGTGGTCGCTGGCGGTGATCGGTAGGATCCGTCACACCGATCACGAGTGACGGAGAGAGCACATGGCCGAACAGACCTGGGTGCCGCCGGAAGTCGACGCCGACCAGCCGAGCGCGGCGCGGACCTACGACTACCAGCTCGGCGGCGGGCACAACTTCGCCGCAGACCGTGAGCTGGGAGACCAGCTCACGCTGGCGATGCCGGGAATGCGGGACATCGCCCGGCTCAACCGGGCCTTCCTGCGCCGCGCGGTCCTGTTTCTGGTGTCCTCGGGCGTGCGGCAGTTCCTCGACCTCGGCTCGGGCATCCCCACGGTCGGCAACGTCCACGAGGTCGCTCAGCGCGCCGACGAGCACGCCAGAGTCGTCTACGTGGACAAGGAGCCGGTCGCCGTGGCGCACAGCCGGCTGCTGCTGGATGGCAACGAGCGGGCCACCATGATTCAGGCCGACATGTGCGAGCCGGAGCGCGTCCTGCAGGCGGCCGAGACCCAACAGCTGCTGGACTTCGACGAACCGGTCGGGTTGCTCATGGTCGCGGTGTTCCACCTCGTACCCGACGAGCAACACCCGCGCGAGATCGTGGCCAGGTACCGGGACCGGCTGGCTGCCGGCAGTTACCTGGCGTTGTCTCATTTCACCGCCGACAGCCGCCCCGAGGAGATGGCCGCGGTCGTCGAGCTGTCGAGGCGCATGGACGACCGGTTCTATCCGCGCACCCGAGCGGAGGTCACCGACTTGTTCGCCGGGTTCGATCTCGTCGAGCCGGGCGTGGTGGGCACGGCACTGTGGCGTCCGGAGTCGCCCGAGGAGCTCGGACCGGACGCCGAGCATTCCGAGATCTACGCTGGGGTGGGCCGCAAGCCGTGACCGGACATGACCTGACTGCCCCAGCTGCCGGCGCCGGCAACGACGCGCCTGCGCTGGATGCCCTTGCCGGCGAGTGGGTCCGCGTCCTTCGCACCACCGCCTACGTTGCGATGTCGCCGGCCGATATCCGAGGTCACCTGCAGGAGCACGCCCGCCGGCTGGTGGCTGCGCTGTCCGGTCCCGAGGTGGATACCCACGCCGCCTCCGATGTCGGGACCCGGCTGGTGGCCGCGGGCTTCACCGATCCGCAGAGCCTGTCGCGCACGGTCGAGCTGCTCGCCACGTGGCTGCCCGGCGCTGCACAGCTGCCACTCGCTGACCGTGTCACCCGGCTGCTCGCGGCGCTGGCCGCCGGGTACACGGCCGCGCTGCGCGATCACATCTTCGATCAGCAGGAGAGCCTCAAACGCGCGCTGGTCAAGTCCTGGCAGGACAGCCAGCGGGACCTGCAGGCCAGCGAGGCGCGGTTCGCCGAGGTGTTCAACTCCTCCGCGGTCGGTATCGCGATCAGCCAGCCCGACGGGCGGATCGTGCGCGCCAACCCGTCGCTGGAGGAGATCCTCGGCTACGACCCCGGAGAACTGCCCGGGCGAGAGCTCACTGAGCTGTTCTCGGCCGCGGACCAGCCGTCGCTGCAGCGGCACTACCAGCGCCTGCTCGACGGCTTGGACCCGCGGTTTCGGATGCAGTTCCAGTTGCGCCGCAAGGACGGCGAGGCCGCACAGGCCTACCTGGCCGTCTCGGTGCTCTGCGACACCGAGCAGCAGCCCCAGTACCTCGCCACGATGGTCGAGGACTTCACCGACGAGTTCCTGCTCACGGAGCGGTTGAACTACCAGGCACTGCACGACGTGGCGACCGGCCTGCCGAACCGGCACTACTTCGTCTCCCGCCTCGAGGAGATTCTCGGAGTGCTCGACCCGTCGGCCGTGATCACCCTGCTACATCTCGATCTGGACGGGTTCTCGGTGATCAACGACGGGTTGGGGCACCGATTCGGTGACCGGCTGCTCGATGTGTCCGCCAGGCGGCTGAAATCGGTGGTGGCCGACCAGAAGGCGATGGTCGCGCGGCTCGGTGGGGACGAGTTCGCCATCGTCATCGAAGCCGGGGATCCGGTGCCGGACGTCGGCGTGCTGGCCGAGACCATCAACAGCGAGTTCGCCGAGCCCGTCTACCTGGACGGTGTGGGAGTGGCGGTCACCGCGAGCATCGGTGTGGTGCAGTGCAGGGTCGGTGGCAGCGAGCCTGCCGAACTGCTGCGGGCCGCGGGCGCCACGCTGCGCCGGGTCCGTGGGCAGGGCTCGCGGCAGTGGGCCATGTTCGACCCGGACTTCGATGCCACCGAGCGGGTGGAACTCCGGCTGGCGGCGGAGCTGCCGGGCGCCATGGAGAACGGCGAGCTGTCGGTGGAGTACCAGCCGGTGAGCACCGTGCAGTCGCCCCGCGTGGTCGGCGTCGAGGCGATACTGAGCTGGCAGCACCCCGAGCTCGGCGTGGTGTCGTCGCAGCGATGCATGCAGCTGGCGGAGCAGACCGGCATGGTCCACGAGGCAGGGAAATGGCTGCTGCGCGTTGCGGCGGAGCAGGCTGTGGCATGGCGCGAGCGGTGGGGTGACGAAGCGTCGCCGATGATGGTCACCCTGGCGCCGTCGCAGGCGAAGGATCCCGACCTGGTGGCCGCGGTCAGAGCGGTGCTGCAGCAGACCGGCCTGCAGCCGGCGGAGCTGCAGCTGTGGATGCCGGCCGCCGCGCTGCGCTCGGTCGACGGCATGCCTGCCGGCCAGGGCGGTGAGGACGCCGAGGACAACGTGCGGACACTCGCACAACTGGGTGTCCGCACCGGGCTGCACGACTTCGGCGGCGGTATCGGTGGGCTGCGCTGCCTCGCGGAGCTACCGATCAGCGCGGTGCGCGTGGCCGAGCCGGTGTCCCGGCAAGTGGCCGACGATGCCTCGCGGATCCTGTCACAGTCGGTGCACGCCCTGATCCACGTCATCCGTGCCGCCGGGGTCAACGTGGTCGCCTGCCCGGTGGACACCGAGGAGCAGGCCGCATGCTGGCCGTGGGTCGGCGCCAACTGGGCGGTGGGCAGGCTCTTCGGCGGACCGGGCCCACCGCAGGACATCGAGCTGCTACTCGAGGCGCAAGTCGGCACGGAGGCGAGGAGCTGACCTGGTGGAAGCCGCAACGAGGACCGGATGGCAGCGAACGCAGGACGCACTCCGCAACGAGGTTCGCCGGGTGACGACCCTGCTGCGATCCGTCCGGGATCCGGCGGCTCCCACGGTGGGGAACTGGACCCTGGCCGAGACCGCCATGCATCTGTCACAGGTGTGGCTGGTCGCGCCCGGACTCGCGCGGCGGGATCTCTCCGGCATCTACGGGGTCATGCCCAGCCTCGCCGGCACGGCCGGCGACTCGCTGATCCGGGACATCTGGGAGCTGGCCGAGGTGACCGACCTCGGGGTGCGCTCCGACCCCGAGCGCGATCCCGGGGTGCTCGCCGACCGCATCGAGGCCAGGGCGGAGGCCTACTTCGAGTACTGCGAGGAAGGGTCCGCCGACGAGCGACGGCCCTGGCTGGTCGAAGGCTCCAGCGTCCGCCTCTCGACGTTGACGGGTCACCTGCTCAACGAGACCATCGTGCACGGTCACGACATCGCGCGGGCCGACAACCGCGCGTGGCGGATCGAGCCGTCCCATGCGGCCATGGTGCTGGCGGAGTTCATCGTGCCCGTCATCCAGGCGCTCGATCCCCGCGCTCTGACGAGCGCCGACGCGGCCGGCATCCGGGCCGCCTACGACCTGCGAATCCGGGGAGGGAGCCGGTTCCGGCTCGTCTTCGATAATGGCGCGCTCCGGGTCGAGGACCCCCCGTCGCGTCGAGCCGACTGCCACATCTCGGCCGACCCGGTGGCGTTCCTCCTGGTGACGTGGGGCCGTCGCAGCCAGTGGCGGGCGATCGCCAACGGCCAGCTGATGGCCTGGGGGCGCAAACCGTGGCTGGGCACGCGGTTCAGGTCCCTGCTCCGCAACCCCTGACGGCCCGCTGCCGGCACTGACGCAGTCGTGACAGCCGGCTGGCCTGCCCTCCCGCTGTGACAGGCTGGACCGGTCGTGGCCAGTCAGGAAAGGACCGGTATGGGGTCGTCTCACCAGTTGGAGCCGCCGTCGGGAACGCGCGACTTCCTCGCGCCGGAGCTGCGGCATCGCGAGCGTGCGTTCGCGACCATCCGGGACGTCTTCGAACGGTACGGGTTCGGTCCTCTGCAGACCCCGGCCTTCGAGCGAATCGAGGTGCTCACCGGCAAGTACGGCGACGAAGGCGACAAGCTCATCTTCAAGATCCTCCGGCGGGGCGAGCACGAGGCGAGTGGTGAGGCCGATCTGGCGCTGCGCTATGACTTGACGGTCCCGCTCGCAAGGGTGGTGGCCACCTACGGCAGCCGCCTCCCGTCGCCCTACAAGCGTTACGCCATCGCACCCGTGTGGCGTGCGGATCGGCCGGGCAAGGGACGGTTCCGCGAGTTCGTGCAGTGCGACCTGGACGTGGTCGGATCCACCTCGCCCCTGTCCGACGCCGAGACCGTGAGCGCCGTGTCCGACGCGCTCGATGCGCTCGGGCTGCGGCGGTACCGGTTCCTGCTCAACTCACGACGTGCACTCGCCGGCCTGCTGGAGTCCTACAACGTGCCCGAAGCTCTGGGAGGTCGGGCGCTGATCACGCTGGACAAGCTGGACAAGGTGGACAGCGCCGAGGTCGCGGCCGAGCTGGAGCAGCGTGGCCTGCACCCCACCACGGCGAAGTCGCTGGTCACCGACCTCACCGCCGAGGACTCCGTCGCGAGGATGCGCGCGGCCCTCGGTGGTTCCGAGCAGGGGCGGGAGGGCCTGGCTGAGATCGACGAGGTCCTCGGGTTGGTCTCCGACCGGATCGGTGAGGATCGGATCGCGTTCACTCCGCGCATGGTCAGGGGACTCGACTACTACACCGGGATCATCTGGGAGGTCGTCGCAGCCGACATGCCCGGCTCGATCGCGTCCGGTGGGCGATACGACGGACTCGTCGAATCGCTCGGCGGGCCGAAGCTGCCCGCGTGCGGTGGATCCCTCGGGGTCGAGCGGATTCTCGCTCTCACGGCCGGCGCCGAGCAGGAATCCGACGGCCTGGACGTCGCCGTCACCGTCATCGAGGCACCACGACCCGAACTCCTGGCCGTGGCCGGCGACCTCCGTGACGCCGGGTGGCGGACGGGGACCTACCTGGGGGGCAGCGGCAAGCTCGCGAAGCAACTCAGATGGGCTGCCGACCAGGGAGCTCGCTTCAGTGTGATCTACGGGGCCGACGAGCGCGCCGCCGGTGAGGTCACCATCCGGGACATGACGACCGGCGAGCAGACCCGGGTGCCGATCCACGGCGTGGCCGGGCACCTCGGCCGGCGAGGTACCGGATGAGCGATACCTCTCGCACCCTGACAGCGGCCAACCGCCGAGTGGGTGGCAGCGCTCGCTGTCGCGGGCCGGGCCGATCAGCGGCAGCCCGGCTCGCGCGTCACACTGGGGGCCGCGACTGACCGCCTCGTGCGATGGAGGACGACCCGTGCACGCCGCTGCGCACGACAAGCAAGGCAAACCCGACGGCACGGCGCCTGCTCCGGAGGAGGTCCGCCGGCTGCTCGAGGGCTCGCACCACGAGCCCCATTCGGTGCTCGGCGCGCACCCGCACCCCGAGGGCACGGTGGTCCGCGTGCTGCGACCGCAGGCCGACGTCGTCGCCGTGCTGCTCGACGGCACCGAGCACCCGCTGCAGCGCTCGCCCGAGGGCCTGTTCCACGGGGTGGTCGCCGGCCCGCCTGCCGACTACCGGCTGCGGGTCCGGTACGGCGACCACGTCGAGACCACCGACGACCCGTACCGCTGGCTGCCCACCGTCGAGGAGGTCGACCGGCACCTCATCGGTGAGGGCCGCCACGAGCGGCTGTGGGAGGTACTCGGCGCCATTCCCCGTTCCTACGCCACACCGTCGGGCCAGGTGGACGGCACCTCCTTCGCGGTGTGGGCGCCGAACGCCCGTGGTGTGCGGGTCTGTGGCGACTTCGACGGCTGGTCCGGTGTCACGACGCCGCTGCGTTCGCTGGGCTCCTCGGGTGTCTGGGAGGTGTTCCTGCCCGGCGTCGGGCTCGGCACCCGCTACAAGTTCCGGATGCTGGGGTCCGACGACGCCTGGCACGAGAAAGCCGATCCGATGGCGTTCGCCGCCGAGGTCCCGCCGGGCACCGCCTCCGTGGTGTCCGCATCGGACTACGCATGGGGCGACGCGGACTGGCTGGCGCGGCGGCAGGACACGGACTGGACCGCCGAGCCGATGAGCGTCTACGAGCTGCACCTGGGCTCGTGGAAACAGGGTCTGGGCTACCGGGAGCTGGCACACCAGCTCGTCGGCCACCTGGCATCGACCGGGTTCACCCACGTCGAGCTGCTGCCGGTGGCCGAACACCCCTTCGGTGGCTCCTGGGGTTACCAGGTCACCTCCTACTACGCCCCGACCTCGCGGTACGGCGCGCCGGACGACTTCCGGTACTTCGTGGACACCCTGCACGACGCGGGGATCGGCGTGATAATCGACTGGGTGCCGGCGCACTTCCCGCGCGACGCTTGGGCGCTGGCCAACTTCGACGGTGCACCCTGTTACGAGCACGCCGATCCGCGGCGAGGCGAGCACCCGGACTGGGGCACGCTGATCTTCGACTTCGGGCGGGCGGAGGTGCGCAACTTCCTCGTCGCCAACGCGCTGTACTGGATCGAGGAGTTCCACGTCGACGGGCTGCGGGTCGACGCCGTGGCCTCGATGGTCTACCTGGACTACTCGCGCAACGAGGGCGAGTGGCTGCCCAACGTCCACGGTGGACGGGAGAACATCGACGCGGTGGCGTTCCTGCAGGAGGTCAACGCCACGATCGGCAGCCACCACCCCGGCGCGCTGACCATCGCCGAGGAGTCCACGGCCTGGGCGGGGGTGACCCGGCCGACGCACCTGGGCGGGCTGGGATTCGGCTTCAAGTGGAACATGGGCTGGATGCACGACACGCTCGGCTACGTCGGGCGAGATCCGATCCACCGGACCTACCACCACAACGAGCTGACCTTCTCGCTGGTCTACGCCTTCAGCGAGCGCTACGTGCTACCGCTGTCGCACGACGAGGTGGTGCACGGCAAGGGCTCGCTGTGGGGCCGCATGCCCGGCGACGACTGGAACAAGGCCGCGAACCTGCGTGCCCTGCTGGCCTACATGTGGGCCCACCCGGGCAAGCAGCTGCTGTTCATGGGCGGCGAGTTCGGCCAGCCCGGCGAGTGGGCCGAGGGCCGCTCGCTGGAGTGGGGGCTGACGCAGCACCCGCGCCACGGTGGCGTCATGCGGATGGTGGGCGACCTCAACGCCGCCTACCGCTCGCACCCCGCGCTCTACACGCAGGACACCTCGCCCGCCGGGTTCGAGTGGATCGACGCCAACGACGCCGCAGGCAACGTGGTCAGCTTCCTGCGTCACGGCAGTGACGGGTCGATGCTGGCCTGCGTGGCGAACTTCTCCGGCATGCCGCACGAGGGTTACCGGGCGGGGCTGCCGCGCACCGGGCGCTGGCGCGAGGTGCTCAACACCGACTCCGAGCTCTACGGCGGGTCCGGGGTGGGCAACCTCGGCGAGGTGGTCGCGGAGAAGGTGCCGCGGCACGGCCGTCCCGCCTCCGCGGTGCTGCGGCTGCCCCCGGCCGGGGTGATCTGGCTGGCGCCGGAAGACCCATGACACCGGGGATGGGACGCTGTGCCGGTGACCGCCGCGTTCCGCCTCGTCGCGCTGCTGCTCGCCGTCACGGTCCTCGGCGGGTGCGCGCGAACCATCGCCGGGCACGCCACCGCCGCGGAGGAGGTCGCGCGGGGGCCGATCGACACCTCGTTCATCCAGGGCAGCGACGGCGGTGAGGTCGACCAGCTGGCCGCTGCGACGCTGCTCGACCTGCGGTCCTACTGGCGGCAGACCTTCGAGGCGACCTTCGCGCGGCCCTGGACCGACGTCGGCGGCGGCTTCCACTCGGTGGACACCACCGACCTCGACGCCGCAGCACCACCGTGCGTCGCGCAGCCCGGCGCGGTCGAGGGCAACGCCTACTACTGCGCCCTCGCCGACGCGATCGTCTGGGACCGTTCCGCGCTGTTCCCGGTGCTGGCCGAGCGCTTCGGGGACGCGGCGGTCGTCGTGGTACTGGCCCACGAGATGGGCCATGCGGTGCACCACCGGCTCGGGGTCGACCGCGAGTTGCGGCAGGTCTATTCGCAGGCGTACCCGACTGTGGTCACCGAGGCGATGGCCGACTGCTACGCGGGAGCGTTCGTCCGGTGGGTGACCGACGGCAACGCCGAGCACCTGCGCATCGACCGTGAGGAGCTCGATCTCGCGCTCAGCGCGCTGGTGACCTTCCGGGACCCGGTGGGCACCTCCGCGGGCGCCGCCGCCGCCCACGGCAACGGCTTCGACCGCGTGTCGTCGTTCCAGGACGGCTACGAGCAGGGCCCGCGGCGCTGCGCGGGCTTCTCGATGGCCGACCGCGCGTTCACCCAGGAGCGGTTCACCAGCATCGCCGACCAGGCCAGCGGCGGTGACCTGCCGTTCGACCGGCTGCTGGGCTCGATGGCCCCCGATCTCAACACCTACTTCGCCAGGATCGTGGCGCAGCGCGGCGGGCAATGGCAACCGCTGCGGCTTCGCCCCGTGCCACGGACACCGGACTGCTCCGGCGACCAGGGCCCCACCGCGTTGTGCCCCACCGCCGGCGTCGTCGCCGTCAACGGCTCCGACGAGCTGCGCCGGCTGCACAACGAGGTCGGGGACTACGCGACGGGGCTGCTGCTGGCCTCACGCTACGGGCTGGCTGCGCTCGACGGGCTGGGCAGGCCGATCGAGGGCGAGCGCGCCGGTCGCACCGCGCTGTGTCTGGCAGGCAGCTACAGCGGTGCCTTGCTGGGACGCGACCGGGGGTTCAGCCTGTCCCCCGGTGATCTCGACGAGGCGGTCCGGGTGCTGCTCGCACTCGACTACGGCTCCCGCGATGCTCGCGGCCGGGGCGATTCCACGGGTTTCGAGCGGGTGGCGACGTTCCGCGCCGGCACCGTCGGGGGTGTGGCGGCCTGCGGCCTATGATCTCGGCCCTGTGATTCCCGGCCGCAGTGTGGCCGCGCGGCTCAGTACAGCGCTCGGGCCAGCGAGCGGCGTGCCGTCGACACCCTCGTGTCTCCGGCCGGGAACAGCTCGAAAAGCTCGACGAGGTGCGACCGGACCCGGTCCCGATCGGACCCGCTGAGCCTGCCCACCGTCCTGACCAGACGATCGAAGGCCCGCTCCACCTGCGCCTCCGCGATCTCGGCGTCAGCCGCGGCGAGCTGAGCGTCGACGTCGTCCGGGCGCTCGTCGGCCCTGGCGATCGCGCCGGGGTCGGCCGTGTCGGCCCTGGCCTGGAAGCGCACCTGCGACAGTGCCGCCTTGGCCTCCTCGTTGGCAGGCTCGGCGTCGAGGATCTCCTGGTAGGCCGCGGCAGCCGCGTCGTAGTCCCCCGCGTCGAGGGCCTGCTCTGCGGCGGTGAACCGGGGGTCGTCGGCCTCCTGCGCCGCCTCCTCGGGCTCGCCGCCGGCAGCAGCCTGCTCAGCGGCCCGGATGCCCGGGAGCTGCTCTCGGTATCCGTCGAGCAGTGTCGTGATCCACTGCCGCACCTGCTGCTCGGGCTGGGCCCCCTGGAACGCCTCGACCGGCTGCCCGCTCGCGATCGCCACGACCGTCGGGATCGACTGCACCCCGAACAGCTGCGCGATGCGAGGGTTGGCGTCGACGTCGACCTTCGCCAGCAGCCAGCTGCCCCCACCTTCCGCGGCGACCTTCTCCAGCGTGGGCGAGAGCTGTTTGCACGGCTCGCACCAGGTCGCCCAGAGGTCGACGACCACCGGGACCTGCATCGAGCGCTCGACGACCGCTGCCTGGAAGTTCTGCTCCGTGACGTCGAACACCACCTGGCCGTTGCCCCCGCTCGGGGCGGGCCCGGCGCCCGCGGACTGCTGAGGTTGCCCTGCGGCGTCGGCCCGCGCCTTGAGCGCGGACAGGTCGACGGCGCCGGAGACGGGGGCGGACTCTGCTGCGGTCTGACGTGGATCTGGCCTGCTCACGCCTCCATCCTGGCACGCCCGGCCGCAGGCCCGTCCGGGCGGGGCGGCAACTCGGAACTCAGAACCGGGCCGGCTCCCGGTACTCACCCCACTCGGCCTTCAGCGCCCCACAGATCTCACCGAGCGTCGCCTCGGCACGCACCGCGTCGAGCATCGGCTCGATGAGGTTGCCGTCACCCTTCGCCACCTCGACCATCCGGGTCAGGGCGCGGTCGACGGCCGCGGCGTCGCGACGCTCCCGGCGCTGCGCGAGCTCCCGGTTCTGCTCCCGCTCGATCTCGTGACTGACCCGCAGGATCTCCAGGTCGTCCTCGACGGAGTCGGTGTAGCAGTTCACCCCGACCATCCGCTTGTCGCCCTTCTCCAGCGCCTGCTGGTAGACGAAGGCCGAGTCGGCGATCTCGCCGGTGAACCAGCCGTCCTCGACGCCTCGCAGGATCCCCGAGGTCATCTCACCGATCGGGTGCTCGCCCGACGGCACCGCCAGCCGCGCCAGGTCCTTGATCCGTTCGAAGATCTGTTCGGCCTCGGCCTCGATCTCGTCGGTCAGCGCCTCGACATACCAGGACCCGCCGAGCGGGTCGGCCACGCTGGTCACCCCGCTCTCCTCGGCGATGACCTGCTGGGTACGCAGCGCGATCTGCGCGGCGTTCTCACTGGGCAGCGCGAGCACCTCGTCGAGGGCGTTGGTGTGCAGCGAGTTCGTCCCTCCCAGCACCGCCGCCATGGCTTCGACCGCGGTGCGGACGACGTTGTTGTCGGGCTGCTGCGCGGTCAGCGAGACGCCCGCGGTCTGGGTGTGGAACCGCAGCCACTGCGCCCGCTGCGTCGTGGCGCCATACACGTCGCGCAGCCAGCGCGCCCAGATCCGCCGCGCCGCACGGAACTTGGCGATCTCCTCGAAGAAGTCGATGTGCGCGTCGAAGAAGAAGCTCAGCCCCGGCGCGAACGTCTCGATGTCCAGGCCGCGGGACAGCCCCAGCTCCACGTAGCCGAACCCGTCGGCCAACGTGAAAGCGAGCTCCTGCGCGGCCGTCGACCCCGCCTCGCGGATGTGGTAGCCGGACACCGACAGCGGCTTGTAGGCCGGGATCTTCTCGACGCAGTGCTCCATCAGGTCGCCGATCAGCCGTAGATGGGGCTCCGGCTCGAACAGCCACTCCTTCTGCGCGATGTACTCCTTGTAGATGTCGGTCTGCAGCGTGCCGTCGAGCTTGCCGACGTCGGCACCCTGTCTTTCAGCGGCGACCAGGTACATGCAGAACACCGGCACCGCGGGACCGGAGATCGTCATCGAGGTCGTGACCTGTTCGAGCGGGATGCCGTCGAAGAGGATGTCCATGTCGGCCGCGGAGTCGATCGCCACCCCGCAGTGCCCGACCTCGCCGAGGCTGCGGGATTCGTCGGAGTCGCGCCCCATCAGCGTCGGCATGTCGAAGGCGACGGACAGCCCGCCGCCGCCGTTGCGCAGGATCGTCTTGTAGCGCTCATTGGTCTGCTTGGCGTTGCCGAAGCCCGCGAACTGCCGCATCGTCCACGGCCGACCGCGGTAGCCGGTGGCGTACAGGCCCCGGGTGTAGGGGAACTCCCCCGGCCAGCCGATGCGCTCGAAGCCCTCGACCGTCTCCCCGTCGCGCGGGCCGTAGACCGGCTGCTGCTCGACACCGGAGATCGTCGTGAAGTCCTCGTCGCGGACCCGGCCCGCGGCCTGCGCCTCGGCGTAGCGACGCTGCCAGCGCTCCCGGCCGGCCTGCGGGTCGGAATGGTGCGGGTCGTAGCCGGTCATACCTGCCTCCAAGGCGCCACGGTGTCGATGCTCAAATAGTAGGACGTCCTACTATCTACCGCCAGCGCGGCGTTCGTCACACCTGCGCCCGATCGCCACCGCAGCCGATCGAAACCGCACCCGGCCGCAGGCGTCCTGCCGACCGTGTTCCGGTTCCGGAACGCGCTCAGGGCGAATCGGAGAGCTGCTGCTCCACCCGGTCTACCTTGGCGCGCAGCTGACCGCTGTGGCCGGGACGGATGTCTGCCTTGAGCACGAGGCTCGTCCGGGACGAACCCGCCCCGGCCGCGTGGACCGCGCGCTTGACGACGTCCATCACCTCGTCCCACTCACCCTCGACGAGGGTGAACATGGAGTTGAGCTCGTAGGGCAGCCCGGAGTCGCGCACCACGCGGACGGCCTCGGCCACCGCCACACCGACGCTGCCGGATTCCCCGCCTGCGGGGGAGACGCTGAATGCCACAATCATTCCGCCAGCCTGCCTGCCCCATACCGGGCACGGCCACCGAGGGTCGGCCCGACGACTACGGTATCGCCATGCCCGCGCACCGACCGCTGCCGTTCGATCCGATCGAACGGGCGGGACAGCTGTGGGCACAGCGGATCGGGCCGTCGTCGACCATGGCAGCGGTCACCAACGTGATGCGGGTCCAGCAGATCTTGCAGCATGCGGTGGACGGGGCGCTGCGGCCGCACGGGCTGACCTTCGCCCGCTACGAGGCGCTGGTGCTGCTGAGCTTCTCGCAGCGCCACAGCCTCCCGATGCGCGTCATGGGTGACCGCCTGCAGCTGCACCCGACGAGCGTCACCAACATCGTCGACCGGCTGCAGGGCGACGGGCTGGTGGAGCGCACACCGCACCCGACCGATGGGCGGGCCACCATCGTGGCGATCACGGAAGCAGGCACGGAGCGCCTCGACAAGGCGACGACGGCACTGACGGCGATCGAGTTCGGCCTGGTCGGGCTCGATGATCGGCAGACCGAGCAGCTCACCGAGCTCCTCACCGAGGTGCGGCGCGCTGCCGGCGACTTCGCCTAGCCGACTTCGAGTTGCGTGAGAAGCAACCCGGCATCGTGGCGCTCGACCTCGAACACGCCGGGGATGTCCGCGGTGAAGGTCAGCGTGGCGCTGCCGCCTGCCGGCACGGCGAGGTAGCGGTCGTAGCCGTGCAGGTGCACCTCGTCGGCCTGGTCACCGCTGACGACCAGCGACACCGTCGAACCGAGCGGGACGGCCACCCGTCCGGTGTCCCCGCTGACCTGACCACCCGAGTAGCTCAGCCGCACGGTTCGACCGGGCTGCTCCGGGGCGACACCGCTCGGCGCGGCAGCGGAGGCCGACGCCCCGGCGGAGGCCTCGGGCGGCGCGGAGGCCTCGGGCGCGCCCCCACCACCGGCGGGCGGTGGGGGTTCGGTGCCGCATGCGGTGAGCAGCACGGCACCAGCGGTCGTGAGGAGGAGGGCTGCGCGACGCACCACGGCAGCACCCTACAGTCGACCACACCCGGCGCCCGCCATGGGCGAACGCACTGCTTTCAGGGAAGAACGGTGTGCAACCGCACCGTGTGTCGCGGTCGCTCGTTGACCGAACGGGAACAGTGTGAGCACCGGGGGTGGTCATGGGGAGACACGACGTGCTGGGCGAGCTGTACACGATCCTGCTGGCACGGGTCGAGACACTCGCCGACCGGCTGGTAGCCGCGATCCACGAGCAGGAGGGCGGCTACCGGACGACAGGCAGCGTCCCGGTCGCCGATCTGCGCCGATCGTGCCACGACAACATCCTCACGGTGGTGCAGCAGTTGGCAGGCGCCGTGCCGGCCGGCGTCGACCCGCTCGACGCGCCCCGCGCCACCGGCCGGCGGCGCGCCGAGCAGCGGCTGCCGCTCGACACCGTGCTGCACTCGTTCCGGATCGGCGGCCGGCTGATCTGGGACGAGCTGGCCGACGAGGCGCGGCGGGCCGGCCCCGAGGCGACCGATGCCGTGCTCGACAGGGCCACCTCGGTGTGGGAAGTGGTGGACCGGGTCTCCTCGGAGGTCGCCGGCGCGTACCGCACCACCGAGCAGGAGATGGCACGAGCCGACGCGGCGCGCACCAGGGCGGTCCTCGAAAGCTTGCTCTCCGGACGGGGGTGGGAACCGGGGATGGCAGCGGAAGCCGGCCGCACCCTCGGGCTACCCACCAACGGCGGCTTCGGGGTGGTGGTCGCGGCCGCGCCCGACAGCGGTGGCGCACTGCTGCCGGGGCTCGAGGCGGTGTTGGGGTCCCGGGGGATGCTCTCGGCGTGGCACCGGTGGCCCGACCAGCTCGTCGGCGTGGTCTCGCTGGCCGGTCAGGGCATCGACGTGCTGGCCGACGTCCTGCGGCAGTTCTCCGACGAGCGGCTCGGCGTCTCAGCCGCGGTCGACGCGCTGGCCGACGTCCAGCAGGGTCATCTGCAAGCGGGGACCGCGCTGGCGACCCTGCCGCTCGGGTGCACCGGAACGGCGCTGCTCGAGGACGCGCTGCCGGCCGCCCTGGTGGTGGCCCAGCCCGACCTCGGACAGCGCCTGGTGCGGGTCGTGCTCGGCGAGGTGCTCGCGCTGCCCGAGGCCGAGCGCGATCTCATGCTGGAGACGATTCGGGCGTGGCTGGCCGCGGACGGGTCGCCGTCGGCGACGGCGGCGATGCTCTACTGCCACCGCAACACGGTGCTCAACCGGCTCCGGCGGGTCGAGTCCCTGATCGGGCGGGCCGCGGAGACCACCGCGACCCGCGTGGAGCTGTCGCTGGCGCTGACCGCGCTGGACGTGCTGCCGTGGGAACGTCCCGGTAGGAGCACCAACGGTCACGCACCGAGCTCGGCCACCAGGTCGTCGGCCGCCCGGTAGGGGTCGACCTCCCCGGCGACCACCCGCTTGGCGAGGCTGGGCAGCGCTCGAAGGTCATCGCCCCGCCGTACGTAGCCGAGCTTCTCGCGCACCTGCTCGACCGCGATCGCCTCGATCTCGGCCTCGGCCCGGCGCTGCCGGCGAGCGTCGAGCTCGCCGTGCGACACCATCCAGTCGCGGTGCTGCTCGATCGCGTCGACGACGTCGTCGGCACCCTCCCCCTTGCTGGCGACCGTGGGAACGATCGGCGACCGCCAGCTCGCGCCGTCCCGCTCCCGGCGTCCGAGCGAGATCATGTACTTCAGGTCGCGGATGGTCTGATCGGCCCCGTCGCGATCGGCCTTGTTCACCACGAACACGTCGGCGACCTCGAGGATGCCCGCCTTGGCCGCCTGGATGCCGTCGCCCATCCCGGGCGCGAGCAGCACCAGTGTGGTGTCGGCCAGCGAGACCACCTCGACCTCGGACTGGCCGACCCCGACGGTCTCCACCAGCACCACGTCACAGCCCGCCGCGTCGAGCACCCGCAACGCTTGCGGGGTCGCCCAGGCGATTCCACCGAGGTGGCCCCGGGTGGCCATCGAGCGGATGAACACGCCATCGTCGAGCGCGTGGTCCTGCATCCGCACCCGGTCGCCGAGCAGCGCCCCGCCGGAGAACGGTGAGGACGGGTCGACGGCGAGCACGCCGACCCGCTTGCCCGCCCGGCGCAGCGCGCCGACCAGCACGTTGGTGGTGGTGGACTTGCCGACGCCGGGCGGGCCGGTCAGCCCGATGACCTGCGCGTGCCCGGTGTGCGGGGCCAGCGCACGAGCCACGTCACGCAGTTCGGGACTGGCGTCCTCGACCAGCGAGATCAGCCGGGCGACCGCGCGCGCCTGGCCCTGCTGGGCACGCTCGACGAGATCGGCGACGTCGACGCGGCGCGCACTCACGCCGCGTTGCCGGGGACCCGCAAGATCAGCGCGTCACCCTGACCACCCCCACCGCACAGCGCGGCCGCACCGGTGCCCCCACCGCGCCTGCGCAGCTCGAGCGCCAGCGTCAGCGCCAGCCGGGCTCCGGACATGCCGATCGGGTGTCCCAGCGCGATCGCTCCCCCGTTGACGTTGACCTTCTCGGGGTCGGTGCCCAGCTTGTCGGTCGAGACCAGGCCGACGGCGGCGAACGCCTCGTTGATCTCCACCAGGTCCAGTCCCGCGGGGTCCGCCCCGTCCCGGGCGCAGGCCGCCTTGATGGCGTTCGCCGGTTGCTCGTGCAGGCTGGCGTCGGGTCCGGACACGACACCGTGCCTGCCGATCTCGGCGAGCCAGGTCAGGCCGAGCTCCTCGGCCTTGGCCCTGCTCATCACGACCACCGCGGCCGCCCCGTCGGAGATCTGCGAGGCGGAGCCTGCCGTGATCGTGCCGTCCGGGGAGAACGCGGGCCGCAGCGTGCCCAGGCCGTCGGCCGTGGTGTCGCCGCGGACACCCTCGTCGGTGTCGACGATGGTGGGATCGCCCTTGCGCTGCGGCACCTGTACCGGCGCGATCTCCTCGGCGAAGTTCCCGTTCTCGATCGCCTTGGCGGCCTGCTGGTGTGAGCGGGCGGAGAACTCGTCCTGCGCCTCGCGGGTCAGCTCGTAGCGAGAGTTGAACTTCTCGGTCGACGCCCCCATCGCCATTTGATCGAACGCACAGTGCAGCCCGTCGTAGGCCATGTGGTCGAGCATCGTCACGTCGCCGTACTTGAACCCGGACCGCGACTTCGTGAGCAGGTGCGGCGCCTGGGTCATCGACTCCTGACCGCCCGCGACGACGATCTCGAACTCACCCGCCCGGATGAGCTGATCGGCCAGCGCGATGGCGTCGAGACCGGAGAGGCAGACCTTGTTGATGGTCAGCGCCGGCACGTCCATCCCGATACCCGCGGCGACCGCCGCCTGGCGAGCGGGGATCTGCCCGGCGCCCGCCGTCAGCACCTGACCCATGATCGTGTACTGCACCTGCTCCGGGTCGACCCCGGCCCGTTCGAGCGCCGCCTTGATGGCGACACCGCCGAGCTGGGCGGCGGAGAAGTCCTTGAGGGAACCGAGCAGCCGACCCATCGGCGTGCGGGCACCGGCGACGATGACGGAACCGGTCATGGCGTAACCTCCGGCGAGGACGTGTAATACGGGCTTGCAGCGGACCATACCTGCCGCTGTCGCGGCTCGTGAGTGGCACGCACTAGCGTGCGGACCTATGCAGCAACTGCAGCGGTTCGTCACGGCTGTCGACCACGTCGGCATCGCGGTCCCCGACTTCGAGGCCGCGGTGGAGTTCTACCGGTCCACCTTCGGCCTCGAGCCCGCCCACGAGGAGGTCAACGAGGAGCAGGGGGTCCGCGAAGCGATGCTGCGCGCTCCCGGGGACACCGGTGCGGGCACGGCGGTGCAGCTGCTGGCGCCGCTGAGTGCGGAGTCGACGATCGGCAGGTTCCTCGATCGCAACGGCCCCGGCCTGCAGCAGCTCGCCTACCGGGTCACCGACATCGACGCCGCGTCCGAGACGTTGCGCGCCCAGGGGCTGCGGCTGCTCTACGACCTGCCCCGGCGGGGTACCGCCGACTCGCGGGTCAACTTCGTCCATCCCAAGGACGCCGGTGGCGTCCTCGTCGAGCTGGTGGAACCGGCGTGAGTCACGCTCCGGCAGGCCCCGCCTGCCCCGCGCCGAGGACCAGGGCGTCGGCCAGGAAGTCCAGCTCGCGCTCCATGGCGACCGGCGTCTCCTGCTGCGCGGAGCCACAGGCATGCCGCGCGGTGGAGTGCCGGTAGCTCACCGCGAGCGCGAGCAGCTCCGCGGCGCTGCCCACGTCGGCCTCGGCAGCCGGGCGCGGCAGCGCGGCGCGGATCACCGCCCGGATCTCCTCGACCATCCAGCCGAACCGCGCGGTCACCGCGTCGCGCACGGCGCCGTGGGTGTCGACCTCGCGCCACAGCAGGTGCGAGATGAGCGAGGACGTGTCGAGCCAGGCGTCGAGGGCGGCCACCAAGCGGCGCAGCGTGAGGGCGAGGTCGCCGGGGGCCACCACGGCGTCCCGGTCGATGTGTTCCTCGGGCAACCGATCCACCAGCGCGACGAGCAGGTCGGGTTTGCGGTGGAAGTAGTAGTGGACCAGCCCTTTGGGCACCCCCGCCCGCACGGCGATCCGTGAGGTCGGGGTGGCGTCGAATCCGGACTCGGCGAACAGCTCCTCGGCTGCCGACAGGATCCGTTCCCGGGTGGACGCCTCGTCGGCCATCCGACCTCCTGATCTCCGACGGCGGGGAGGAGCCCGGGTGCCGGGCTCCTCCCCGCCGTCGCCGCTACGCGGCGACCCTCAGTGACTGCCAGCCAGCCCCCGGTGGGCGGTGGTGGCTACCGGGACGGCTGCCGCACCGGCCACGACGGCGAGCACGCCGATCACCCAGGCCGTCCAGGTGGCCGTGGTGAGCCCGGTGAAGCCCATCACCCACGGGCTGATGAACAGCAACACGCCGAGCCCGATGTGCACGTACTCGCTGGCCACCGAACCCGGCATCGCCAGCGACCACAACCCCGCCACTACCAGCAGCGCGCCGAGCACCAGGAAGGTCCACAGCGCGCCGGTC
The DNA here is from genome assembly GCA_009379815.1 of Pseudonocardiaceae bacterium. Taxonomy (GTDB): domain Bacteria; phylum Actinomycetota; class Actinomycetes; order Mycobacteriales; family Pseudonocardiaceae; genus WHSY01. Next base: position 71,861 of record WHSY01000003.1, on the reverse strand, counting down.
GATGGCTGTGCCCACAGGAACGACAGTATCGACACCACGCCGAGCACGACTGCCGCCCAGTCCTGCCATCGCGTCCAGGATCCTGCCTTCATCGCGACCATCTCCTCGAAGAACTCACCCGATACCATGAATCATTCACTTAACTGACCGCCCGGTCAAGGTGTTGTACCCCACATGTTCATCCTGACCCGGAAGCCGGACATCCGACGCATCCGCAGCCCATCTCGGACGCGGCACCGAGCCACGAGGACCGCGGTCTGTCGCACCCGGACTGGCCGGTGGATCTACCGAACGGTAACCTTCGCTCATCCGGCCGCCACCGCCCGCTCGAAAGGGACGACCGTGCAGAAGATCCTCGATGCCATCCTCGCCGACGACCTGGACGCGGTCGGCTCCCTTCCGCTGCCCGAGACCTACCGCGGGGTCACGGTGCACGCCGACGAGGCCGAGATGTTCGACGGCTTGCCGACGAGGGAGAAGGATCCGCGCCAGGCACTGCACGTCGACGACGTCCCGGTGCCCGAGCTCGGGCCGGGCGAGGCACTGGTGGCGGTGATGGCCAGCGCCATCAACTACAACACCGTGTGGACCTCGATCTTCGAGCCGTTGCCCACCTTCGGCTTCCTCGAGCGCTACGGGCGGACCTCGCCGCTCGCCGCCCGGCACGACCTGCCCTACCACGTGGTCGGCTCCGACCTGTCGGGTGTGGTGCTGCGCACCGGGCCGGGCGTCAACGCCTGGAAGGCCGGCGACGAGGTGGTCGCGCACTGCCTGTCCGTGGAGCTGGAACACCCCGACGGGCACGACGACACGATGATGGATCCGGAGCAGCGGATCTGGGGCTTCGAGACCAACTTCGGTGGCCTCGCCGAGGTCGCGCTGGTCAAGTCCAACCAGCTGATGCCCAGGCCCAAGCACCTGTCGTGGGAGGAGGCGGCCAGCCCCGGTCTGGTCAACTCCACTGCATACCGCCAGCTCGTGTCGCGCAACGGCGCGGACATGAAGCAGGGCGACACGGTGCTGATCTGGGGCGCCTCGGGCGGGCTCGGCTCGTATGCCACCCAGATGGCGCTGGGCGGCGGGGCGACCCCGGTCTGCGTGGTCTCCAGCCCGGAGAAGGCCGAAGTCTGCCGCAGCATGGGCGCCGGGCTCGTGATCGACCGCAACGCCGAGGGCTTCCAGTTCTGGTCCGACGAGCACAACCAGAACCCCAAGGAATGGAAACGCTTCGGCGCCAAAATCCGGGAGCTCACCGGAGGTGAGGATCCCGACATCGTCTTCGAGCATCCCGGCCGGGAGACCTTCGGCGCCAGCGTCTACGTGGCCAAGCGGGGGGGCACCATCGTCACCTGTGCGGCGACCAGCGGCTACATGCACTCCTACGACAACCGCTACCTGTGGATGAACCTCAAACGTATCGTCGGCTCGCACTTCGCGAACTACCGCGAGGCGTGGGAGGCCAACCGGCTGATCGTCAAGGGCAGGGTCCACCCCACGCTGTCGGGGGTCTATCCGTTGGAGCGGACCGGCCAGGCGGCCCATGACGTGCACCGCAACGCCCACCAGGGCAAGGTCGGGGTGCTGTGCCTGGCCCCGGAGGAAGGCCTCGGCGTGCGCGACCCCGAGCTGCGCGAGCGGCACCTCCGCGAGATCACGCGGTTCCGGGGTGTGTAGCGACAGGTCGGCCAGGCTCACCGATGTGATACATGCGAGCGGGTAGCGTGACTCCCATGAGCTCCGACGACGACCGCGACCTGCTTCCCCCGCCGGGGAGCTCGCAGTTCGACGTCGTCCGGCGCGGCTACGACCGGGCGCAGGTCGATGACACCTTCGAGGCGATGCAGGCCGACCTGCAGATCGTCACCGCCGACCGGGACGCGACGACGTCGCAGGCCGCCGCGCTGGCACACCAGCTCGAAGCATCCCGACGCGAGGTGGAGGACCTCCGCGAGCAGGTACACCGGCTGTCCAAGCCGCCGACCACCGTGGAGGGGATGAGCGAGCGGCTGCAGCGGATGCTGCGGCTCGCGCAGGACGAGTCCGCCGAGATCAAGGCACGAGCGGAGGCCGCGGCCGAGCAGACCGTCGCGCAGGCCGAGGAAGAGATCAACACGCTCCGCGAGCGCTACGAGCGAAAGATCGCCGAGGCCGAGGAACGGCGCGCCGAGGTGGAGGTCGAGCGCGACCGGGTGCTCGATGCCGCCCGCCAGGAGGCGGCGGAGAAGGTGCACGAAGCCGAGAACTGGCGCATGGAGGTGGAGGCAGCGAGCGAACGACTGCTCGATACCGCCCGCCAGGAAGCTGCGGACAGCGTCCGCGCGGCCGAGAGCCGCATCGCAGAGCTGGACGCGGAGTCCGAGCAGCGCCGGGTACAGGCCGAGGAAGACTTCGAGATCACGATGGCCGAGCGCCGCACCCGGACGATGAACGCCCTCGCCGAGCAGCGCGCCACCAGTACCGCCGAGGCGGGGCACCGCGTCGACGAGGCCCGCACCGAGGCCCAGCGTCTGGTCAGCGAGGCGGACGAGGCTTCTCGCCGCCAGCTGGCCGACGCCGAGGAGCGCAGCAACGCGATGATCGACGACGCGCACCGTCGGGTGGAACAGTTGCGCGGGGTGCGTCACCAGGTGGCCGAGCAGCTGCTGTCGATGCGCTCCACACTCGATGATGCGTTCCGCCACCTCGCCCAGCTGCCCGCGGAGGAGGCGGTGGTCGCCGGCGGTGACCGCGACGAGACGGCGCCGCAACGTGATCACGGCGGTACGGAGCAGCACGCCGAAGGGAGCGAGCAGCGGGAACGTCACGGCGTCGCCGCCGGGCACCGCTCACGCTGAACCGTTCAGCGGCGGGTGGTGGGGCCACGGCGCCCGCGACCCGCCCAGCATCCGGTGTGCCAGTGTCTGCGCTGGTCTACCGAGCCGTTCTCGTCGGCGGGCCAGGCGACCATGTGCGCTGTCCCGATTCGGATGTCGTGGTCGCAGCCAGGGCACCGGTACTGCTTGGTGGCCTGCGCGGCCGGCACCGTCCGCACCAGCCAGTCACCGTCGGCGCTCGCCTCGGTGCGCGCCCAGCCGAGACCCGCCCCGAGTGGACGCGTGCTCGCGGCGTGGCGGGCCGCGGAGCGGCGAGGCGAGTTGCGGCGGGGCACGTGAACCCACCGTACCGAACCCGCGTACCCGTCCTGTGGACGCTGATTTCGACCGTTTGTCGCATTCTCGGTCGCAGTTGTCCTGGTGCCGTGCTGGTGGCCCGGTGTGATCGGGCTGCCCGCGACGGGGTCAGGAGTAGTCGCGGAAGCCCTTGCCGGTCTTGCGGCCGAGCCGGCCTGCGGTGACCAGGTGCTCGAGCAGCGGGGCGGGGGCGAAGCCCGGCTCGCGGAACTCCAGGTACAGGGTCCGCTCGATGGCCAGCGAGACGTCCAGGCCGACCACGTCGAGCAGCGCGAACGGGCCCATCGGGAGGCTGCAGCCGACCTTCATCGCGGTGTCGATGTCCTCGGCAGAGGCGTAGTGCCCCTCGAGCATCTTCACCGCATCGTTGAGGTAGGGGAACAGCAGCGCGTTGACGATGAACCCGGCACGGTCACCGCAGGTCACCGGGTGCTTGCCGATGGTGCGGCACACCTCGCGCGCGGTGGCGACCACATCGGGGGCGGTGGAGATGGTGTGCACCACCTCGACCAGCTTCATGACCGGGGCCGGGTTGAAGAAGTGCAACCCGACCACGTCGCCGGGCCGCGCGGTGGCGGCGGCGCACTCCACCACAGGCAGCGACGACGTGGTGGTGGCCAGCACAGCGCCCGGCTTGCAGATATCGTCGAGTGTGGCGAAGATCCCGCGCTTGACCTCGAGGTCCTCGGCGACGGCCTCGACGACCAGATCGACATCGGAGAAGTCGTCCAGCGACGCGGTGGCGGTGATCCGGCCGAGCGCGGCATCCCGATCGGCCTCCTCGAGCTTGCCGCGGTGGGCCGCCTTGTCCAGCGACCGCCGCACGGCCGACACGGCGTCATCGACCTTGGCGCTGCTGCGCCCCCGTACGAGCACCTCGAGGCCCGCCTTGGCGAAGACCTCGACGATGCCGGTCGCCATCGTGCCGGTGCCCACCACGCCGACCCTGCGCACAGTCCGGGTCTCGAGGATCTCGCCGTCGGTCGAGGGGGTGATCCCGTCTGCTACCACCTTCGGCGAGTCGGGTGCCTCGTAGGTGTAGAAGCCGCGGCCCGACTTCCGGCCCAGCAGCCCAGCGGTGATCATCTGCTTGAGCACCGGCGCCGGGGCGTGCAACCGGTCGCGCGACTGGCGATACATCGTGTCGAGGATCTCGTAGGCGGTGTCGAGCCCGATCAGGTCCAGCAGCGCCAGCGGACCCATCGGGTACCCGGCCCCGAAGCGCATCGCGGCGTCGAGGTCCTCCCGGGAGGCGTAGTGCTGCTCGTACATCCGGGCGGCGTGGTTGAGGTAGCCGAACAGCAACGCGTTGGCGATGAAACCGGCGCGGTCGCCGATCACGACCGGGGTCTTTCCGAGCTTGTCCGCCAGCGCGGTGACATCGTCGATGACGCCGGGTTCGGTGACGACCGTGCGGACCACCTCGACGAGCCCCATCACCGGCGCCGGATTGAAGAAGTGCACCCCGATGACGCGGCCGGGCCCCCCCGTCTGCACGGAGAGCTCGGTGACCGACAGGCTCGACGTGTTGGACGCGAGGATCACCTCGGGACCGACGATGTGGTCCAGCTCGCGGAAGATCTCGCTCTTGAGGTCGAGGTGCTCGGGCACTGCCTCGATGACGAAGTCCACACCGGACAGGTCCGACAGCGAGGTGGTGTAGCGGATCCGGCCGAGCAGGGCGCGCTGCTCGGACTCGTCGATCTTTCCCCTGGACACGGCACGTCCGGTGGAATGCTCGATGTGCCCGCGACCACGCTCGATCGATTCGTCGTCGACCTCGACCGCGACGACTCCGAGACCGCTGCGGGAGAACACCTCCGTGATCCCGGCTCCCATCGTGCCCAGGCCGACCACACCGACCGTCGAGAACTCGCGTGCCACTGACTACCTCCCGCGCGTTGGGGATGCTCCCGCCGTTGCGGCGATCCTGTCACGGGTGCGAACCGCACCGGGCCTCGACCGTGACACCCGACACCGTACGACGAACGGCCACTCAGCCGCGCCCGTAGCGCAGCCGGATCACCCGCAACAGCAGCCCGACCGCCCCGGGGGATCGCCGGAACGTGAGCAGCCGCAGCGGCGGGCGGAACCGGCGACGGGTGACGGCCTTGGGACGGGCGAACTCGCGTAGCCCGTCCGCACCGTGGATGCGGCCGAACCCGGAGTCACCCACACCGCCGAACGGCAACGAGGGCACCGCGGCGAACGAGATCACCCCGTTGACCGACACCATCCCGCAGTGCAGTGCGGCCGCGATCTCCTCGCCGCGCCGGGACGAGAACACTGCCGCGCCCAGCCCGTAGCGGCCCTCGTTGACCCGTGCCACCGCATCGTCGAGATCGCCGACGGTGGTCACGGTGACCGTGGGACCGAAGGTCTCCTCGGTCAGCGCGGTCGAGTCAGCGGGCACGTCCACCAGCACGACGGGCTCGACGTAGGGCGGCCGGATCGACTCAGCACCACCGACCAGGGCGCGGGCGCCACCGTCGAGCGCGTCGGTGAGGTGCACCCGGATGATGTCGAGCTGGCCGGGCATGGTGATCGGGCCGAAGTCGGCGCCGGGCTCCGCGCCGGGACGCAACCGCCGTGCCCGCGCCTCGAGCCGCTCGGTCAACGCCTCGGCGACCGAGTCGACGACGTAGACGCGCTCCACGCCGATGCAGGTCTGCCCGGCGTTGGACATGCTGCCCCAGACCGCGGCGTCGGCCGCGGCGTCGAGGTCGGCATCCGCGTCGACGAGCAGCGCGTCCTTGCCCCCGCACTCGATGAGCACCGGCGTCAGGCTCTCCGCGCAGGCGGCCATCACCTTCCTCGCGATGGCCGTGGATCCGGTGAAGGACAGCTTGCCGACGCCCGCGCGGCACAGCGCGGCACCGGTCTCCCCGAAGCCCGTGACGACCTGCAGCACCGGGTGCTCGCCGACCACCTCGGCGAGCGAGTCGGCCAGCCACGCCCCGACACCCGGGGTGAGCTCGCTGGGCTTGAAGACCACGGCGTTACCGGCTGCCAGCGCGTAGCCGATGGAGCCCATCGGGGTGAACGCCGGGTAGTTCCAGGGCCCGATCACGCCCACGACGCCGTGCGGCTGGTACTCCAGCGTGGCCGCCTCGTTGACCATCAGCAGGCCGGCGGCGACCTTGCGCTTGCCCAGCACCTTCTCCGCGTTGCGAGCCGCCCAGTCCAGATGGTCGACGACCAGGACGATCTCGAGGCGGGCATCGTCGCGCGGCTTGTCGGTCTCGGCGCTGATCAACGCGGCCAGCTCGTCGATCCGTCGGGCGAGCAGCGCTCGCCACGCACGCAGCCTGCGCCGCCGCTGCGAGTACCCGAGTCCGCCCCACCAGGCCGCAGCCCGCCGCGCCCGGTCCACCGCCGCCGCCACGTCGCTCGCAACGTGCACCGGGTGATGGTCGACGACCTCGCCGGTGCGCGGGTCGACCGAGGCGAACGTCGCGACGTCCGCCGAACCACTGCCGTGCTGCACCGTCCGGGTCATCGCAGCCCTCCACATGGCTCTCGGGGTCAGAACAGCCGCAGCTCGTCGCTGTCAGCGCCGCGAAGCTCGTCGTAATCCACGGTCACGCACCGGATGCCACGGTCGACGGCGAGCGTGCGCGCCTGCGGCTTGATCTGCTGCGCCGCGAACAGCCCGGTGACGGGAGCCAGGCCGGGATCGCGATTGAGCAGCTCCACGTAGCGGGTGAGCTGCTCGACGCCGTCGATCTCACCGCGACGCTTGACCTCGACCGCGACGACGAGCCCGGCCGCATCGCGGCACAACAGGTCCACCGGGCCGATCGCGGTCGGGTACTCGCGCCGGACCAGCGTGAAGCCCGCGCCCAGCACCGTGGTGTGCGCGGCGAGCAGCGCCTGCAGGTGTGCCTCGACGCCGTCCTTGACCAGGCCGGGGTCCGCACCGAGCTCATGGACCGAGTCGTGCAGCACCTCGTCGATCTCGATGATCAGCCGCTCGCCTGCCCGATTCGTCACCGTCCACCGGTCGGGCTGCTCGGCCAGCGAGCACGGCGGGCTCATCCAGTTCAGCGGCTTGTAGGCCCTGTCGTCGGCGTGCACGCTCACCGAGCCGTCGGCCTTGACCAACAACAGCCGGGGGGCCATCGGCAGGTGTGCGGTCAGCCTGCCGAGATAGTCCACCTGGCAGCGGGCGATGACGAGGCGCACGACCGTGCAGGCTACGCCTCAGAGCGTGCCCTCGAGCGCGGCCAGACGCTCCCGGAGCTCGGCCAGGTCCACGCCGTCCTCGGGCGGCGCACACGTCAGCCGCAGCTTCGTCCGATGCTGCAGCGGTGGGGCGTGCCCGGCGACCGCGTTCATCGCAGTGGTGGCCACCGACTCCTGATGCTCCGCCGCGACCTCGCCCAGCTCCGGGTGGTACACGGCGAGCTCCAGCACCCTCGCCCGCTCGTCGACCTGCATCCCGACACGCATCCGCGCCAGGTCGATCGTGCGGTCACCGGCCTTGAGCGCCAGCTCCCGAGGATCGGGGATGGGCGCGTCCGCAGGTCCGTACTCCCACCGGTCGTCAGCCTCCGGCGCCGCCGCCAGCACCTGCTCCACGACGCCGTCCGGGCAATTCTCGTTGGCTCCGATCACCAACGCGATCCGCGCCGTCGCACCGGGTCGCAGGTCGAAGAGCAGGCCGGGATGAACTTTTCGCAGCCGGGCGGCCAGCGGATCCGCCACCTGCTCGACCCGGTTCTCGTCGATGGCCGCTCCCAGGACCTCACGGAAACGGCCCGACCACCAGGACCAGAATGCATCCACCGCCGATGCGTCGGGTTGTGCCACGCGTCACATGGTTGCACTGCGCACAACCCCCGGGACAGGGGCCCTCCAGGCTGGATTGCCCGCCGAGTGGCAACCCCCACTTGCGTGACGGGCGTCGATGCAGCACCGTGCGCACTTGTCTTGCGAGATGCGTCAAATCGGGGTCGAGGAGCCACGGTGCTGCTCCGCTCCTCGTCCTCCAGCGGTGACGTCGACGAGGCCAGCGGGTCATGGAGGCTAGGGAGGAACCGTGACGTCAGCGCAGCAGGGCGCGGCGGGCGCCGAGCCGGACACCTCGACGGTCCGCAAGGCAGTCGGTGCCGCCGCGATCGGGAACGCCACCGAGTGGTTCGACTTCGCGGCCTATAGCTACGTCGTGGTGTACATCGGGGCGAACTTCTTTCCCGAGAGCAGCGATACCGCGCGCACGCTCGAAGCGTTCATCGTCTTCGCCGCGTCGTTCCTCCTCAGGCCACTCGGTGGCCTGTTCTTCGGGCCGCTCGGCGACCGGATCGGGCGCAAGCCCGTCCTCGCGCTCACCATCCTGCTGATGGCAGGTGCCACGTTCGCCATCGGAGTACTGCCGACCTACGACCAGGTCGGGTTCTGGGCACCCGCGCTGCTGGTGGCCGCTCGCATGGTCCAAGGCTTCTCGACCGGCGGCGAGTACGGCGGCGCGGCGACGTTCATGTCGGAGTACGCGCCCTACCGTCGCCGGGGGTTCTTCGGCAGCTTCCTGGAGTTCGGCACGCTCGGCGGGTTCACCCTCGGTGCTGTCATCAGCACCGTGCTGATCACCACCCTGTCCGACGAGGCGATCACCGGCTGGGGCTGGCGCGTCCCGTTCCTGGTCGCGCTCCCGCTCGGCATCATCGGGCTTTACCTGCGGCTGAAGCTCGACGAGACGCCGGCGTTCCAGGAGCAGGACGTCGACAGCAGGGAGGACTCGCCGCTCAAGGACCTCTGCGTCAACCACTGGCGCGACATGCTCACCTGCTTCGGCTTCGTGGTGCTGCTGAACATCGCGGTCTACACGATGCTCACCTACATGCCCACCTACCTCACACAGGTGCTGGACATCTCGGAGACCACCGGCCTGGTATTGATCATCATCGCGCAGCTCGGGATGATGGCGGTGATCCTCCCGATGGGCGCGCTGTCGGACCGGATCGGCCGCAAGCCGCTGCTGCTCACCGGGTGCCTCGGCTTCCTGGTGTTCTCGTGGCCGGCGTTCAAGCTGCTCTCGCTCGGGAACGCGGCGACCACCGCGCTCGGCCTGGTGATCCTATCGTTCTTCCTGGTCTGCCTGCTGTGCCTACTGGGCGGGACGCTGCCGGCGATCTTCGACACCCGCGTCCGCTACGGCGGCTTCGCCATCAGCTACAACGTATCGACATCGATCTTCGGTGGCACCGCGCCTGCGGTGGTCGCGTTCATGATCGAGCAGTCGGGCAACCAGTTCATCCCGGCCTACTACCTGATGGCCGCAGCCCTGGTCGGCCTGGTGCCGATCCTGATGATGAAGGAGACGGCGGGCAAGCCGCTGCGCGGCACGGTGGCGGAGCGCGAGCTGGCCGAGCAGGGCCCCTGACTCACCCGCTTCACGGCGCGACCCGGATGCTCCGCGCCCCGGGGCGTCGCGTCGGAGTTCAGTCCGGCCAGACGGGCTGGCGCTTCTCGACGAACGCCGCCATGCCCTCCTTGGCCGCCGGTGTCTGCGAGGCCGAGGCCATGACGTCGAGGGCGACGCTGTAGGCGTCGGCCTCGGGACGGTCGAGCTGCGCGTAGAGGGTCTGCTTGCCCAGGCCCTTGCTCGCGCGGCTGCCCCGTGTCGCTCGGGCGAGCAGGTCGTCGACGGCGGCGTCGAGCTCGGCGTCGGGCACCACGCGGTTGACCAGGCCCCAGTCCGCGGCTGTGGCGGCGTCGACGGCGTCGCCGGTCAGCGCCATCTCCATCAGCCGCTTGCGCCCCACTGCCCGCGCCACCGGGACCGCGGGCGTGTGGCAGAACCAGCCGCCCTTGCCACCCGGTAGCGCGAAGGCGGCCGACTCCCCCGCCACCGCGAGGTCGCAGGACGCGACCAGCTGGCAGCCGGCCGCGGTGGCCAGCGCGTGCACCCGGGCGATGACGACCTGGGGCACCGACTGGATCGTGCGCATCACCTCGGTGCACAGCGTCAGCAGGTCCCGCACTCCCGACAGGTCGCGCGATGCCACGTCGGCGAAGTCGTGACCGGCCGAGAAGGCCTTGCCCTCGGCACCGAGCACGATGCCGGTGGCGTCACTGTGACCGGCCTCGGCGAACGCGTCACGCAGCTCGACGAGGTGGTCCTCCGAGAGCGCGTTGCGCCGCTCCGGGCGGCGCATGGTGATGCGGACGGTGTCGCCGTCTCGATCGATTCCCAGTGGTGCGAAGCTGCCCATACCTCGACGGTAGCGCGCGACGGTCCGTGGCAGAACCCTGCATCACCGTCGTTCGAGCACCGCCCGCAGGAAGTCGCGGGTGCGCTGCTGGTCCGGATCGGTGAACAGTTTGCCCGGCGCCGCCTGCTCGACGACCCGCCCCTGGTCGAACATCAGCACCCGGTCGGCGACGTCCTGGGCGAACCCCATCTCGTGCGTCACGATCAACATGGTGATGTCGGTGGTCTTGGCGATGTCCTTGAGCACGTTGAGCACGTCGGCCACCAGCTCGGGGTCCAGCGCCGAGGTGACCTCGTCGAGCAGCAGCACGTCGGGATGCATCGCCAGCGCACGCGCGATGGCCACCCGCTGCTGCTGACCACCGGAAAGCTGTGACGGGTGCGCATCCGCGCGGTCACGGAGCCCCACCATCTCGAGCAGCTCCAGGGCTCGCTGCTCGGCCTGATCCCTGGACAGCCCCAGCACCCTGACCGGAGCCTCGGTCAGGTTCTGCAGCACCTTCATGTTCGGGAACAGGTTGAACTGCTGGAACACCATCCCGATCCGCTTGCGCACCGTGCGCAGGTGCTTCTCGTCGGCGGGTACCCGCTTGCCGCGGTGCTGCATGTGCGTCAGGCACTCGCCGCCCACGTCGATCGTGCCGCTGTCGACCCGCTCCAGGGTCATGAGCAGCCGCAGGATCGTCGTCTTGCCCGAGCCACTGGGGCCGATGAGGCAGACGTGCTCCCCGGGCCTGACCTGGAAGTCGAGCTCGCGCAGCACCACGTTGTCGCCGAAGCGCTTGACCACCTTGTCGAACCGGATCATCAGGTCCGGACTCGCGTGGGCGGGAGCTCCCACCGGCTCACTGTGCGTAGCCAACTCGGCGCTCCAATCGTCTCACCAGGACCCCGGCGGGATAGCTCAGCGCGAGGAAGAACAGCCCGGCGATCGTGTAGGGCTCCACCGCACGGAAGCTCTCCGAGGCCGCCTCTTGGGCACGGCCCACGATGTCGAGGACACCGATGGCGAACATCAGTGGTACCTCCTTGTACATCGAGATCGTGTAGTTGCCCAGTGCGGGCAGCACTCTCGGGATGGCCTGCGGCAGGATGACAGCGGTCCACACCCGCCCGCGGGGCAGGCTCAGCGCGGTGCACGCCTCCCACTGGCCTCGCGGCACGCCGTCGATACCGGCGCGGTAGACCTCGGCGGTGTAGCACGCGTAGTGCACCCCGATCGCGAGCACACCCGACGTCAGCGGGCTGAGCGTGATGCCGAACTGCGGCAGCACGTTGAAGACGAAGTAGATGTGCACCAGCAACGGTGTGCTGCGGATGACCTCGATGAACGCCCAGGTCAGCTGGCTGAGCACCGGAATCTGGGAGCGACGGAGCAGCGCGAGCACCAGACCGAGCGCGTAGGCGAGGATCGCGCCCAGTGCCGTGGCCTGGACGGTGACCAGCAGCCCGCGCAGCAGGTCGGGCAGGATCTCCGCGACGTAGTCCCAGCTCCACTTGTCGTTCACGCTGCACCGCCCGACAGCGCGACCTCTCGCGACCGCGTGGACGGTTGCCGGCCCACCAGCGCCGCCGCCCACCGTTCCAAGAACCGCATCGCAGCGGTGATCACGATGGACAGGGCCAGGTAGACCAGCAGCAGCAGCGTCAGAATCGTGAGGGCCTGGTCGGTGTTGGTCGGCAGCACCACCGCCTGCGCCTGAAAGGTCAAGTCCTGCAGGAAGACCAGGGACACCAGGGCACTGCCCTTGAGCAGCTGGATGAACAGGTTGTTGAACGGGGGCACCATGTCGACCAGGGCCTGTGGCAGGACCACCCGCCGCATCCGGTCGAACGGTGAGAGGTTCAGCGCGACGGCTCCCTCACGCTGGGCACGCGGGACCGCCTGCACCGCGCCGCGCACGATCTCCGCGCCGTAGGCGCCTCCGTTGAGACCGATGACGAGGATGCCCGCCCACAGCGGCACGAGCTGGATCCCGACGAGGATCGGCAACGCGAGGAAGATCCAGAACAACTGCACGATCTCGGAGGTACCCCGCCACACCTCGACATAGATCCGGCTGACCGCCCGCACCGACCTGGCGGGCGCGAGCATCGCGAGCCCGGCGACGAACGACATCACCGTCGCGAAGACGATCCCGCCCGCCGTGACGGCGAGCGTGGTCGAGGCCCCCTCGAGGATGGTGCGGAGAAACCCGGGAACGTCTCCGAACATCCGTCACCGCCTGACCATCAGCCGCCGGGCGCTTGGCACAACTGCTCGGTGGTGAGGTCCTCGGGGGGCAGGTTCTCCTCGGTGAACCCGAACGGGCGAGCGGCCTCGAGCCACCGCCCGTCCTGGTGTGCGCTGCGCAGCTCTTCGTTGAAGGCCGTGCGAAGGTCGTTGTCGGAGTCGCGGAAGACGAACCCGCCCGCCGACAGGACCTCCTCGCCATTGATCACCGGGAAGAAGCCCTCGGTGACCTCGACCCCCGCGTCGGGGTTGTCCTCGACGAGCCGGTTCAGCGAGATGTTGGTGAGCACGGCCGCATAGGCCCGCTGGTTGATCACGGCCTGCAGCATGCCGACCTGGTCCCCCAGGGTCTGGATCTGATTGGGCGGGACACCGATGTCCTCGGCGTATCCACCCTCCACAGCGCCGCTGAGCACCGCGATCGGCAGCCGCTTCTCGACGATGTCGGTGAAGCGGGTCACCCGCTCGGGGTTGCCGGACGGAACCAGGAAGGCCGTCGGTGCCAGATAGTCCGGAATCGAGAACGACGCCTGCTGGCAGCGCTCCGGGGTGATGAACATGCCCGCCGACACGACGTCGAACCGCCGAGCGTTCAGTCCCGGGATCAGCCCGTCGAACTCCACCTGCTGAGCTTCGACCTGGTCGATCCCGAGCGCGCCGAACACGACCCGCGCCACCTCCGGCGCCTGGCCCGTGACCCGCCCCTCCTCGTTGGTGAAGCCGTAGGGCACCTCACCCGCGATGCCGACCCGGATCGTGCCGCTCTCCCTGGCCGACGACAGGGCGTTGCCGCCTTCCTCGACACGGCTACAGGCACCGGCGAGCAGCGAGCCGCCGACGGCGAGGCCGCCCGCTGCCGCCGTCCGCCGCAGGAAGTCACGACGTGTCCACGCGCTGCTCGTCACGATCACCGCTCCTTGCGCCGAGTGCTGCGGGGGTGGCGGATCTCACCACGCTGTGTGTGAGCGCCCCGATGGTGTGACAGACGGTAGGTACCCCTACCATCCAGGTCAACGATGTGCACTCGCCCGGACCAGGGCGTTACCTCTCCGACGCCGCTGCGTGACACCACCGCGTCCTGTCGCGGCATGGACCCGCGGTGGCTACGAATCCGGCGATACCGCGCCCCGGCCGCGGACCAGGTCAACGATCTCGTCCATGATGCGGGTGAGCTCGAAGTCCTTGGGCGTGAACACCGTCGCGACGCCCCGGTCGTGCAGCGCACGGGCGTCCTCGGGCGGGATGATCCCGCCGACGACGACCGGCACGTCCCCGGCACCGGCCTCGCGCAGCCCGTCCACCACCGCCGGGACGACCTCGAGGTGCGAGCCCGACAGCACCGACAGCCCCACCACGTGCACGTCCTCCTGCACGGCAGCGGCGACGATCTGCGCCGGCGTCAGCCGGATCCCCTGGTACACCACCTCGAAGCCGACGTCACGCGCCCGCACCGCGACCTGCTCCGCACCGTTGGAGTGCCCGTCGAGCCCGGGCTTGCCGACCAGCATCCGCAGCCGCTCCCCCAGCTCCTCGCCCAGCGACCGGACCCGCTCGCGGACCGCGGCGACCGCGTCGCCGGCGTCACCGCCCTGGCCGGTGGCCGACGCGCCCGACACCCCGGTCGGCGCCCGGTACTCGCCGAACACCTCGCGCAGCGTCTGCGCCCACTCCCCCGTCGTGACCCCGGCGCGGGCGCACGCCATCGACGTCTCGACCAGGTTCGCCTCGGTCTTCGCGGCCTCGGCCAGCGACCGCAGCGCCTCGTCGACCACCGACTGGTCACGCCCGGAACGCCACGCGCGCACCGCCTCCGCCGCCTCGGCCTCCACCGCCTCGTCGACGGTCTCGATGGTCGCCGCACCCTCCGCCTGCAACGGGCTGGCGTCGCTCTCGGTGAAGCGGTTGACGCCGACGACGATCTCCTCGCCGTCCTCGATTCGCCGCCGGCGCTGCGCCAGCGAGGACACCAGCTGTGACTTCATGTACCCGGACTCGACGGCGGCGACCGCGCCACCCTGGGCCTGCACCCGGTCGATCTCCTCGCGGGCACCATCGGCGAGTTCGGCGACCCGCGCCTCGACCACGTGCGAGCCGTCGAAGAGGTCCTCGTACTCCAACAGGTCGGTCTCGTAGGCCAGCACCTGCTGCATCCGCAGCGCCCACTGCTGGTCGGCGGGCCGGGGCAGCCCGAGCGCCTCGTTCCAGGTCGGCAGCTGCACCGCACGGGCGCGGGCGTCGCGCGACAGCGTCACCGCGAGCATCTCCAGCACGATGCGTTGCACGTTGTTCTCCGGCTGCGCCTCGGTCAGCCCGAGCGAGTTGACCTGCACGCCGTAGCGGAACCGTCGCAGCTTCTCGTCCTCGACGCCGTAGCGCTGCCGGCAGGTCTCGTCCCACAGCCGCGCGAAGGCGCGCAGCTTGCACATCTCCTCGACGAAGCGCACCCCGGCGTTGACGAAGAACGACATCCGGCCGACCACGCGATCGAAGTCGGCCGGATCGACCTGCCCGGAGTCGCGCACCGAGTCGAGCACCGCGATCGCCGTCGACATCGCGTAGGCGATCTCCTGCACCGGCGTGGCGCCGGCCTCCTGCAGGTGGTAGCTGCAGATGTTGATCGGGTTCCACTTGGGGACCCGGGCCACCGTCCAGACGATCATGTCGGTGATCAGCCGCAGGCTCGGTCCCGGCGGGAAGACGTAGGTACCGCGGGACAGGTACTCCTTGATGATGTCGTTCTGCGTCGTGCCCGACAGTGCACCGAGGTCCGCGTCGTGCTCCTCGGCCACCGTGGCGTAGAGCGCGAGCAGCCACATCGCCGTCGCGTTGATGGTCATCGAGGTGTTGGCCTCGGCCATCGGGATACCGTCGAAGAGCGCCCGCATGTCGCCGATGTGGCTGACCGGGACGCCGACCTTGCCGACCTCGCCGCGCGCCAGCTCGTGGTCGGGGTCGTAGCCGGTCTGCGTCGGCAGGTCGAACGCGACCGACAGGCCCGTCTGGCCCTTGGCCAGGTTGCGCCGGTAGAGCTCGTTGGATCTGCGCGCCGAGGAGTGCCCGGCGTAGGTCCGCATCACCCACGGCCGGTCCCGCTCACGATCGCTCGGATACGGCATCGCCATAGGATACTGGCCGGTAGTCAACCGGTTGTCATGCTGTTGCTCACAACGGGCGCGCATCGAAGGACGGATGCATCTTGTGGCACCAGTCACCACAATCGATGCTGACGCTACGAAATACGAGGTCCGACACTCAAAGGGAGTACCTGGTGGACAGCACGATGATGGACGTCCCCCTCACGATCGGCGCGATCATGCGCCACGGCACCACCGTGCACCGCGACGCCGAGGTGGTGACCTGGACGGGGAACCCGGCGGGGCCACGCCGCGCGAGCTTCGGTGACGTCGGTCGCCGGGCGGCGCAGCTCGCCGGCGCGCTGCGCGGTCTGGGTGTCACCGGAGACCAGCGCGTGGCCACCTTCCAGTGGAACAACCAGGAACACCTCGAGGCCTACCTCGCGATCCCGTCGATGGGCGCCGTGCTGCACACGCTGAACCTGCGGCTGGGCCCCGATCAGGTGGCCTGGATCGCCAACCACGCCGAGGACCACGTCGTCATCGTCGACGGCTCGCTGGTTCCGCTGCTGGCCAAGGCGCTGCCCGAGTGCAAGACCATCGAGCACGTCGTGGTGACCGGCGAGGCCGACACCGCGCCGCTGGCCGGGGCGGGCAAGCAGGTGCACTCCTACGACGAGCTGCTGGCCGCCCAGCCCGAGACCTTCGACTGGCCCGAGGACATCGACGAGCGCTCGGCCGCCGCGATGTGCTACACGAGCGGTACCACGGGCAACCCCAAGGGCGTGACCTACAGCCACCGCTCGGCCTACCTGCACTCGATGGCGCTGCTGGCGGGTGAGGCCGCCGGGCTCACCGCGGCCGACCGGTGCCTGCCGGTGGTGCCGATGTTCCACGCCAACGCCTGGGGCATCCCCTACGGCGCGGTGATGGCGGGCGCCGGCATGCTGATGCCGGACCGCTTCCTGCAGGCGCCGCCGCTGGTGGAGATGGTCGAGCGGGAGCGGCCGACGGTCTCCGGGGCGGTGCCCTCGATCTGGAACGACGTGCTGCGCCACCTGCGCGAGCACGGCGGGGACTTCTCGTCGATGCGGGTCGTGCTCTGCGGTGGCTCGGCGGTACCGCGCGCACTGATGCAGTCCTTCGACGAGGAGATCGGGGTCCGGATCCTGCAGGCCTGGGGCATGACCGAGACGTCCCCGCTGGCCTCGGTCGCCGCCCCGCCGGCGGGCGCCGAGGGCGAGGACGCGTGGCGCTACCGCACCACCGCCGGGCGGGTGCTCATCGGCGTGCAGGCACGCGTCGTCGCCGACGACGACTCCGTGCTGCCCAGCGACGGCGATGCGGTCGGCGAGATCGAGGTGCGCGGACCGTGGATCACCGGCTCCTACAACAGCGGCGCCGACCCGGACCGGTTCCACGACGGCTGGCTGCGCACCGGTGACGTCGGCACCATCGACGAGCTCGGCTACATCACCATCAGTGACCGGTCCAAGGACGTGATCAAGTCCGGCGGTGAGTGGATCTCCTCGGTGGAGCTGGAGAACGCGCTGATGGGACACCCCGCGGTCGTCGAGGCGGCCGTGATCGGGGTGCCCGATCCCCGGTGGGAGGAGCGGCCGCTGGCCACGGTGGTGGTCGCCGAGGGCGAGTCGGTCTCGCCGGCACAGCTGCGCGAGTACCTCGGCGACACGGTGCCCAAGTGGCAGCTCCCGGAGCGCTGGTCGTTCATCCCCGAGGTGCCCAAGACCTCCGTCGGCAAGTTCGACAAGAAGCTGATCCGGCAGCGTTACGCCGACGGCGAGCTCGACGTGCACGAGCAGCGGTAGCTGTGGACAGGTCGTGAGTGGCGATACGAGCCCTGGCTCGTATCGCCACTCACAGGCGCTAGCGCTGGGGCGGGGCGCTGACGCGCTCGATCTCGGCGCCGAGGTCGCACAGCCTGCGGAGGAACCCCGGGTAGCCGCGATCGATGTGGAAGACGTCCCAGACCTCGGTGATGCCGTCGGCACACATTCCTGCGAGCACCAGACCGGCACCTGCTCGGATGTCGGAGGCCCACACCGGCGCACTCGACAGCCGCTCGACACCACGCACGACCGCGTGGTGACCGTCGGTGCGTGCGTCGGCACCGAGCCGGATCATCTCCTCGATGAACCGGAATCGCGCCTCGAAGACATTCTCGGTGATCATCGAGGTACCCTCCGAGACGGCGGAGAGCGCGATCGCCATCGGCTGCAGGTCGGTGGCGAAACCCGGGTAGGGCAGCGTCACGAAGTCGACTGAGGTGGGCCGTCGCGGCATCACCACCCGGAAGCCGTCGTCGGCAGGATCGGTCTGCGCGCCCGCCAGCCGCAGCTTCTCCAGCACCAGGTCGAGATGATGCGGGTCGACGCCGCGCACGTGCACGTCGCCCCGGGTCATCGCCGCGGCGAACGCCCAGGTCGCGCCGACGATCCGGTCGCCGATCACCCGATGCTCGGTGGGCTGCAGCCGCGGCACGCCGTCCACGGTCAGCGTCGATGTCCCGGCACCCGAGATCCGCGCGCCCATCTGCTGCAGCATCACGCACAGGTCGACGATCTCCGGCTCGCGGGCGGCATTGTCGATCACCGTCGTACCGTCGGCGAGCACCGCGGCCATGAGGATGTTCTCGGTGGCGCCGACGCTGGGGAAGTCCAGCCAGATCTGGGCACCGTGCAGGCCCTCGGCCTCGGCGACCACGCAGCCGTGCTCGATCTCACTGCGCGCACCCAGCCGGCGCAGCCCGGCCTGGTGCATGTCCAGCGGGCGGGAGCCGATCGCGTCGCCGCCCGGCAGCGCGACCTTGGCCCGACGGCACCGGCCGACCAGCGGGCCGAGCACGGACACCGACGCGCGCAGCTTGCTCACCGAGCCGTAGTCGGCCTCGTGCTTGAGTTCGGCGGGTGTGGTGATCCGGACGGTGTCGGCCGCGACGGTCACCTCGCAGCCCAGGCCCCGTAGCACATCGCCCATCAGGGGCACGTCGAGGATCTCCGGGCAGTTCGTGATCGTCGTGGTGCCCTCGGCCAGCAGCGCTCCAGCCATCAACTTCAGCACGCTGTTCTTCGCGCCGTGGACATGCACCTCGCCGACCAGCCGGGGACCGCCGTGGACTCTGAAGTGCTCGCTCACGGGGGTGCACGCTACCGCGCCCTCGCCGGTCGCCCCGCTCGCCGGGGGCACGTAGCGTGCGTCCCATGGCCGTGCACCTGACGAAGATCTACACCCGTACCGGCGACGACGGCAGCAGCGGGCTCGGCGACTTCTCCCGGGTCGCCAAGACCGACCCGCGGCTGGTCGCCTACGCCGACGTCGAGGAGGCCAACGCCGCGATCGGAACGGCGCTGGCCATGGGCTCGCTGGCCGAGGACGTCGGCGAGGTGCTGCGGCGCGTACAGAACGACCTGTTCGACGTCGGAGCCGACCTGTGCACCCCGATCGTCCCGGAACCGAAGTACGCTCCGTTGCGCGTCACCGACGAGTACGTCACGCGGCTGGAGGGCTGGTGTGACGAGTTCAACGCCGGGCTGCCCAAGCTGGACTCGTTCATCCTGCCCGGTGGCACCCCGGGCGCGGCGCTGCTGCACACCGCGCGGGTGGTCACCCGGCGGGCGGAGCGCGCCGCCTGGGCGGTCCTGGAGGAGGACCTGAACCGCACCAGCCCGATCACGGCTCGCTACCTCAACCGGCTCTCGGACCTGCTGTTCATCCTCTGCCGGGTCGCCAACCCGGACGGTGACGTGCTGTGGCGCCCGGGCGGTGAGCGCTAGCCTCGATGGTCCACAACTAGGACGCCCGGTGCACGCCACGTCCCGGGGGCGCCGATTCCAGCCACGACAGGAATCCGGTGAGGGTGTCGCGGCCCATCGCGAGCTCGAACTCCCCGTCCGCCATCCCGCAACGCAGCACCACCGATCCTGGCGGCACCGAATAGCTCTCCGGCAGGGTGGGGTCGCGCCGCTCGACGATCACCAGCCGCTCGCGGTGGAGCACCCGGTCCGGGCCCGAACGCAGGCTCGACACCCGGTACCAGGCGAACTGGTCGCCCCGGTACCGCGCCACCCCGAGGTGCCAGCCGCGGCCGCCGGTGTACGGGCGGGCCCGCAGTGCCACGTCGATCCCGCCGCCCCGGACGAGCCGGACCCGCCGATAAGCCAGCACCGCGAACAGCATCGCCACCCCTAGCAGGACCAACCCGGCGATCTCGGCGATGCCCATGACGGTCGGCCCTACGGGTATCAGACGGTCTCGCCTGCGGCCTTGAGCCGGGCGGTCGCCCGCTGTCTGACCGAGATCGTCTCCTGATCGTCGCCCGACTCGGCCTGCCGCAGCGCCTCCCTGGCCGCCTTGACGTCGATCTCGCCGGCCAGCTCCGCGGCCTCGGCCAGTACGCTGACCTTCTCGCCGGTCACCGAGAGGAAGCCGCCGAACACGGCAGCGGTGACGGTCTCGCCATCGCTGGTTCGCACCGTCACCACACCGCCCTCGACCAGCTCGCCGAGCAGCGGCGCGTGGCCCGGGAGCACGCCGAGCTCGCCCTCCAGGGTCCTGGCGAACAAGCTGCTCGCCTTGCCGGACCAGACACGGCGCTCGACCGCGACCAGCTCGACGGTCATCTCGGCCACGCGCATCTCCTCGGTTCGGTCGGGGGTCCCGGATCCATCACACGTCGGTCTCAGTAGCCGCCCACCGGGGGCTCAGCCGGTGAGCTCCTTGTACTTGCGGTCGAGGTCTTCGAGACCTCCGCACAGGAAGAAGGCCTGCTCGGGAATGTGGTCGAAGTCGCCCCTGGTCAGCTTGTCGAACGCCTCGATGGTCTCCTTCACCGGCACCGTCGAGCCCTCCTGGCCGGTGAACTGCGAGGCGGAGTACATGTTCTGGCTCAGGAACCGCTCGATCCGCCGTGCCCGGCTGACCGTGACCTTGTCCTCTTCGGAGAGCTCGTCCATCCCGAGGATGGCGATGATGTCCTGCAGGTCGTTGTACTTCTGCAGGATCCGCTTGACGTCCTGCGCGACCCGGTAGTGGTCGTCGCCGACGTACTGCGGGTCGAGGATGGTCGACGTCGAGGTCAGCGGGTCCACCGCCGGGAAGATGCCCTTGGAGAACACGCCCCGCGACAGCTCCGTCGTCGCGTCGAGGTGCGCGAACGTGGTGGCCGGTGCCGGGTCGGTGTAGTCGTCGGCGGGCACGAAGATCGCCTGCATCGAGGTGATCGAGCGGCCCCGGATGGAGGTGATGCGCTCCTGCAGCTCGCCCATCTCGTCGGCCAGCGTCGGCTGGTAGCCCACGGCCGAGGGCAGCCGGCCCAGCAGCGTGGAGACCTCCTGGCCGGCCTGGGTGAACCGGAAGATGTTGTCGATGAACAGCAGCACGTCCTGGTTGAGCTCGTCGCGGAAGTACTCCGCCATGGTCAGCGCGGACAGCCCGACGCGCATCCGGGTGCCGGGCGGCTCGTCCATCTGCCCGAAGACCAGCGCGGTGTCCTTGATAACGCCGGCCTCGGACATCTCCAGCAGCAGGTCGTTGCCCTCACGGGTGCGCTCACCGACGCCGGCGAACACGGAGGTACCGCCGAAGTTTCGAGCGACCCGGATGATCATCTCCTGGATGAGCACCGTCTTGCCCACCCCGGCGCCACCGAACAGGCCGATCTTTCCGCCCTGCACGTAGGGGGTCAGCAGGTCGATGACCTTCAGCCCCGTCTCGAGCAGCTCGGTTTTGCCCTCGAGCTGGTCGAACGGCGGCGGGTCACGGTGGATGCCCCATCGATCGCCGGTGAAGGTCGCGTTCGGGTCGTCGAGGCACTCGCCCAACATGTTGAACACGTGGCCCTTGACCTGGTCACCGACCGGCACCGAGATCGGCCCGCCGGTGTCGGTGACCGGCGATCCGCGGACCAGACCGTCCTGCGGTTGCATCGCGATGGTGCGGACCGTGTTGTCGCCCAGGTGCTGGGCGACCTCCAGGGTCATCGTCTTGCGCAGCGCCTCGAACTCGACCTCGACGTGGAGCGCGTTGAACAGCTCGGGTACCGAGTCGCGCGGGAACTCGACATCCACCACGGGCCCGGTCACCCGGACCACGCGGCCGGTACCGGCTCCCTGCCCGGAGTCAGCGGCGGTCGTCTGCTCGGCTGTGGTCATCTCACTCATCACTCCCCACTGCGGACAGCGCTTCCGCGCCGCCGACGATCTCGCTGATCTCCTGGGTGATCTGGGCCTGGCGGGCCTGGTTGGCCTCCCGGGTCAGGTCCTGGATCATGTCCGTGGCGTTGTCGGTGGCCGCCTTCATCGCCTGCCGTCGGGCCGCCGACTCGGATGCGGCCGCCTCCAGCAGCGCCGCGAAGATCCGGGTATTGATGTACTTCGGCAGCAGGTTGGCGAGCAGGATGTCGGCCTCCGGCTCGAAGTCGTAGGACGGCAGCGGCCCGCTCGAGGAACTCCCGCCGGCACCCCCGTCCCCGTTGTCGGAGTACTCCACCTCGAGCGGCGCCACCCGCCGGGCTGTCGGCACCTGGCTGAGCATCGACCGGAACTCGCTGTAGACGACGTGCAGCTCGTCTACTCCCTCGAGGCCGGCACTGCCGTCCTCGCCCGAACCGCCGTCGGTGTCGTCGCTGCCCGCCAGGAACGCCGATACCAGGGTGTTACCGGCATCCGCGGCGTTCTCGTAGCCCGGCTGCTCCGAGAAACCGGTCCAGGACCGGACGACCTCGCGCCGCCGGAACCGGTAGTAGTTCAGCCCCTTGCGCCCGATCACGTACAGCTTGGGCGTCTTGCCCTGCTCCCGCAGCAGCGACTGCAGCTCCTCGGCCGCGCGGATGACATTGGCGTTGTAGGCCCCGCACATCCCCCGGTCGCTGGTGACCACGAGCACCGCCGCCCGCTGCGGGTTCTCCCGCTCGACGAGCAACGGCGTGTCCAATGACACCGCGGCCCCGGCCAGCGCGGAGAGCACCTTGGTGATCTCCTCGGCGTAGGGCCGGGCGGCCTCGACCCTGGCCTGCGCACGGGAGATCCGCGAGGTGGCGATGAGCTCCATCGCCCTGGTGATTTTCTTGGTCGACTGGACCGAGCGGATCCGCCGGCGCAGGACCCTCAGCTGTGCTGCCATCTCCCCGTTTCCGTCACTCGCTCGGGGCCGGCTTGTTGACCTTCACGGTCTCCTGCTCCACCTCGTCGGCCGCCATCGCGTCGGCCTGGCCCTCGTTGCCGACCACCGACGACCCGTCAAAGGCGGTGAAGCTCTTCTTGAACTCGTTGACCGCGTCCACCAGGCGCTGCTCGGTGTCCTCGCCGAACTGCTCGGTGTCGCGGATGTCGGCGAGGATGCCCTCCTCGGACAGCCGGACATGTTCGAGGAACTCGCGCTCGAACCGCTGGATGTCGGCGACCGGCACCGTGTCGAGGTGCCCACGGGTCCCGAGGAAGATCGAGACCACCTGCTCCTCGACGGGCACCGGGGCGTACTGGCCCTGCTTGAGCAGCTCGGTCAGCCTCGCCCCGCGCTCCAGGACGGACCGCGACGTGGCGTCGAGGTTCTCGGAGCCGAACGCGGCGAAGGCCTCCAGCTCGCGGTACTGCGACAGGTCCAGCCGCAGCGTGCCACCGACCTGTCGCAATGCCCTGATCTGCGCGGACCCGCCGACCCGGGAGACCGAGACACCGACGTTGATCGCCGGCCGGACACCCTGGTTGAACAGGTCGGGCTCGAAGAAGCACTGCCCGTCCGTAATGGAGATGACGTTGGTCGGGATGTAGGCGGCGATGTCGTTGCCCCGGGTCTCGATGATCGGCAACCCGGTCATCGATCCGCCACCGAGGTCGTCGGACAGCTTCGCGCAGCGCTCGAGCAGCCTGGAGTGCAGGTAGAAGACGTCGCCGGGGAAGGCCTCACGGCCCGGCGGGCGGCGCAACAGCAGCGACAGCGCGCGGTAGGCCTCGGCCTGCTTGGACAGGTCGTCGAAGACGATCAGGACGTGCTTGCCCGCATACATCCAGTGCTGGCCCATGGCCGACCCGGTGTAGGGGGCGAGCCACTTGTAGCCGGCCGAGTCCGACGCGGGCGCCGCGACGATGGTGGTGTACTCGAGGGCGCCGGCGTTCTCCAGGGACTCCCGGACCGCCGCGATGGTCGACCCCTTCTGCCCGATAGCGACGTAGATGCACCGCACCTGCCGGTTCGGGTCGCCGCTGGCCCAGTTGTCCTTCTGGTTGATGATCGTGTCGGTGCACACCGCGGTCTTGCCGGTCTTGCGGTCGCCGATGATCAGCTGGCGCTGGCCTCGCCCGATCGGCGTCTGCGAGTCGACGGCCTTGATGCCCGTCTGCAGCGGCTCCTTCACCGGCTGGCGCTGGATCACCGACGGCGCCTGCAGTTCCAGCACCCGCTCGTCGTCGGCGACGATCTCGCCCAGACCGTCGATGGGCGTGCCCAGCGGGTCGACCACCCGGCCGAGGAAGCCGTCACCGACCGGCGCGGCGAGGATCCGACCGGTGCGCCGGACCTGCTGGCCCTCCTCGACATGCTCGAAGCTGCCGAGGATGACCACACCGATCTCGCGGTCCTCGAGGTTCTGCGCCACGCCCAGGATGCCGCCGGGGAACTCGACCAGTTCGTTGGCCATCGCCGAGGGCAGGCCCTCGACCCGGGCGATGCCGTCCCCGGTGTAGGAGACGGTGCCCACCTCCTCGCGCGAGGTCTCGGTGGAGATGGAGGTGACGTAGTTCTCGATCGCGCTCCGGATCTCGTCCGAGGAGATCGTCAGCTCCGCCATGGCTATCGGTCCCTGCTCTCAGTAGTACTGCGTCGGTCTCGTGTGCTCATCGTGCGCCGTCGTCGCCTGCCCCGCGCGGGCGCGCTCACCGCGGTAGCTCCTGCCGTGCGCGGTTGATCCGCTCGGCGACACTGCCGTCGATCACCTCGTCGCCGACCCGGATCACCAGCCCGCCCAGCAGCTCGGGGTCGAGTTCGGTCTGCAGCGAGATGGGCCGTCGGTAGATCCGGCCGAGGATCTCCTGCAGCCGCCGTTCCTGCCCGTCGGACAGCGGCAGCGGGGAGGTGACGTGAGCGACGTAGCGGTCCCGCTGGGCCGCCGCTTGCTCGACGAGCCGCTCGACGAGCTGGTCGAGATGGCGGCCGCGGGGCGACCGGACGACCTGTTCGAGCAACCGCCTGGTCACCGGTGTCACCTTGTCGTCGAGGACCCCGCCGAGCAGGCCGAGCCGCTGGTCCGGCGACGTGAGCGGGTCCGACAGCAGGGCCGCCAGCCGCGGTTGCGCCGCCAGGATGCGCGCGAACCGGAACAGCTCGTCCTCGACCTCTTCGAGCCCGCCCTCAGGCGCGGCCACCGCCAGCACGGCACGCCGGCCGAGCTCCTCGAGTGAGTCGACGAGATCGAGCGACCGCGACCAGCGGGAGGTGACCAGAGCGGTCAGCTCGTCGAGCGTGCGGCTCTCGACCTTCCCGCTGAACAGCGTCTCGACCAGACTCCGGCGGGCCGCGTCCGATGCGGACGGGTCGACCATGCCGCGGCGCAGTCCGCGCTCGGTGACGAGCAGCTCCGCCACCGCGAACAGCTCCTCACCGAGCCGGGTCAGCTGCTGCGACCCGGCACCGTCGGCGAACTCGTCGAGCCGTTCGCGGGCGGCTGTCAGCGAGGCCCTGCTCGCGGGTTGCATCAGCGGTTCTCCCCCGTGCGCGTGGTGGCCTGGCCGTCGGTCGCCGACATGCCGTCCAGCTCGTCGATGAACCGGTCCACAGTGGCCGACCGCTGCGACTCGTCGGCAAGCGACTCACCGACGATCCGCCCCGCCAGCGACACCGCCAGGGCGCCGAGCTCGGAACGCAGCTCGCGGACCACCTGCTCGCGCTGCGTCGTCAGCTGCTCCTCGCCGCGCTCCCGGATCCTGGCGACCTCCTGATCTGCCTGCTCGCGCATGTCCTCCTTGATCCGCTGCGCGTCGGCCCTGGCGTTCTCCCGGATCTTCGCCGCCTCGGTGCGGGCTTCGTTGAGAGCCTCCTGGTACTTGCTCTCCGCCGCCTCGAGCCGCTCACTGGCCTGGCGGCTCTCCTCGATCTGCCGGCGCACCATGTCCTGGCGCTGGTTCATCACCCGCTTGATCGGGGGCACCACGTAACGCCAGATCACCCAGAAGATGACCAGGAAGATGACCAGCTCGACGATGATCGTCCCGTTCGGGATGAGGAAGTTGTTGCCGCCACCGCCATCCTGGGCCAGGGTGTCCTGGGCCACTGTGTCCTGGACCACTGTGTCCTGGGTGCTGAGCGCCTCTGCCGACATCTGCATGTCCAGCCGTCAGGCGCCGGGGGTGGCGAACACGAACAGCGCCATGAAGGCGAGGTTGATGAAGTACATCGCCTCGACCAGGCCGACCGTGATCAGGAAGATCGTGAACAGCCTGCCGTAGGCCTCCGGCTGACGCGCCGTCCCCGCGATCAGCTGGCCACCGACGAGACCGTCACCGATCGCGGCGCCGACCGCGCCGCCTGCCAGGGCCAGGCCGCCACCGATGAGCGCACCCGCCGTCGTGATCGACGAGCCCATGCCGCCCCCCTGGGCGAGGACGATTTCACTGAGAGCCATGTCTCTCCTCTGTCGCAACCGTGGATGAGATGTTCGGTTCGTGGTGTCGCGAGCGAGCGTCTGCTGTCAGTGCGCCCCCTCCTCCGGATTGGCACCGGCGAAGTAGACGATGGTCAGCACCGCGAAGATGATCGCCTGGATCAAGCCGATGGCCAGCTCGAACAGCTTCCACGCCGTGGTCGGCAACCAGTGGATGAACTCGGGCATCAGCGCGATGATGCTCACCATCACGGTGCCCGCGAAGATGTTGCCGAAAAGCCGCAACGACAGGCTGAACGGCCTGACGATCTCCTGGATGACCTCGATCGGTGCCATCGCGGGCACCGGCCCGAGAAAGTGGCGGAAGTACTGCACGCCCCGGGTCCGGAAGCCGGTGATGTGGACCAGGATGATGACGAAGAAGGCGAGCGCGAAGGTCAGGTTCACGTCGGCGGTCGGCGGCCCGACGTAGTCGGCGAAGGCGTGCGGAACAATCGACATCCAGTTCGCGATGAGGATAAAAAAGAACAGTGCGACGGCCAGCGGTACCACGAAAGGTGCGGTACGGATCCCGACGTTCTCCTCGACCTGGCGCTCGATCTGGTCGGTCACGGCCTCGAACAGCAGCTGCAACCCCGTGGGCACTCCGGAGGTCGCCTTGATCCGCAGGTAGACCGCGAAGCCGAGCACGATCAGCGCGGCGATCACCGTCGAGATCATCGTGTCGACGTTGAGGGTCAGCCCGAGAAAGGTCACCTGCGGGTGCTGCCCGACCTGGATGCCGCCCTCGGCCGCCAGTACGTGCTCGCTCATGCCTGGGCTCCCGTCCGACGCAGCTCCTTGACCAGCGGCACCAGCGTGGTGATGATCATGACGAACTGGAATGCGACCAGGCCCAGGAACACGCCCAACCCCTCCGGACGCGCCAGCCACGCGATCGCGAGGGCGATCGCGGAGATCAACGCGAGCCGCCCCAGCACGCCACCGGCCGACCGGCGGGTCTTGCGCGGGTCCTCGCTACCGGCGAACCGCGCGGCCGACCGGTGTACCAGCGCGATGTTCAGCAGCCCGAGAGCGAGCCCGAGCCAGCCGAACAGCGCCAGCGCGAGGTAGCCGAGCGGCACGAGCACGGCCGCGCCGGCAACGCCGATGCCCGCGGCGATGAGGGCGAGGCGCCGGAGGCTGGCAGCCGCCTGCACCGGCGGAGTCAGCTCGGGAATCACGACCGGCCTCCCAGCATGATCATGGTCGCAGCAACTACTCCTTCAAGTACTTCATGAGTTTGGCGTAGACATACAGGCAGGTCACGACAATGCCGAGGCCGAGACCGACAAGTGTGAACACCGGCAGGGTGTCCAACGTCGCATCGACGAACCACCCGACCGCCAGGCCGGCGACCAGGCATGCTGCGGTCGTCATGCCGAAAGCAAGCAGATCGGACAGGTCGGGGCCGTTGCCCTGGTTCACCGGGCACCACCCTCAGACGGCCCGCGGCGCGCCGCGGCCGCCATCACTCAAAGGCACTCCTCGCAGTCCAGGGACGCCGTCCGACCGGATCACGGTGCAATCACGGACGGCATCGATGGGCCGACTTGGAACTGTCGGTCCCGCCCTCGGCGGGACGGGGCAGACGCTACCACAGGGTTCGGCCGGGCTCTGACCGCACCCCGGGCCCTCTACCTGCGGTTTCTCCCCTTCGGGCATTGTGGGATCTCCCGTCGGAGTGCCGGGTGACGATCATCTCGCGCGTAGCCGCGGGACCACCGAACCGAGCACTGCGACGAGCAGCCCGACGCCCACGCCCCACACCACGACGAACACGTCGAACACCGTCAGCGCGACCGCGCCGAAGGCCAGCAGCGCGGCCCACAGGTAGATCAGCAGCACTGCCCTGCGGTGCGAGTGCCCGATCTCGAGCAGCCGGTGGTGCAGATGCCTCTTGTCGGCCGCGAAGGGGCTGCGCCCGGCACTGGTACGGCGCACCACGGCCAGCACCAGGTCCAGCAACGGTACGAAGAGCACCGCGGCCACCACGAGCAGCGGCGACAGCAGCGCCAGCGCGTCGGAGGCGCTGTACTGCCTGAAGTCGATCCTGCCCGATGCGCTGGTGGTGGCGCCGGCGAGCATCAACCCGATGAGCATGGCACCGGAGTCGCCCATGAAGATCCGCGCCGGTTGGAAGTTGTGCGGCAGGAAGCCCAGGCATGCGCCGCCGACCAGCGCCGCGATCAGCGTTGGCGGGTAGGCGCTGACACTGCGGCCGGACTCGTCGAGCAGGTGCAGTGCGAACGCACCGGTGGCCGCCGCGGCGATGAGCCCGATGCCCGCTGCCAGCCCGTCGAGCCCGTCCACGAAGTTCATGGCGTTCATCAGCGCCACCGCGAGGGCGACGGTCAACAGCACGGCCTGGTCCTGGCCGAGGACCAGAACCGAACCCTGCAAGCCCGCACCACCGTTCCAGGGCACCCAGAAGATGAACCACTGCACCCCGAACAGCACCAGCACGCCCGCCGCGGTGACCTGGCCGGCCAGCTTGGTCAGCGAGTCGAGCTCGAAGCGGTCGTCGAGCGCGCCGACCGCCACGATGATCGCGCCCGCGGTCAGCACCGCCACCACGTCCCAGGAGAACTCGAACGACCGGCGCAGCACCGGTAGCTGATGGGCCAGCAGCACCCCGCCGAGAATGCCGCCGTACATCCCGAGGCCACCCAGCCGCGGGATCGGGGTGAGGTGGACGTCGCGCTCGCGCGGCATGGTCACCGCTCCCGCACGCATCGCCAGCACCCGCACCAGCCCGGTGAGCAGGAACGTCAGCACCGCTGCGGTGAGGGCGACCAGCAGGTACTCCCGCAGCGGCAGGATCGCGGGGGCGGGTCCCACGTCGGTAGGCTAGCCGCTCGCGGTCACGCCCTGCGGTAGGCGGGCTTGGCCGCCACCAGTCGCGAGACGTCACCCGCCACCGAGGCGAGCTCGGCGTCACCCGGCTGCGAGCCGCGCTCCGCCCCTACCGCGCGACCGATCAGCCGGCCGATCTCGCCCATGTCCGCCTCGGTCATTCCCTGCGTGGTCACCGACGGGGTGCCGACCCGGATCCCGGATGCTGTCATCGGCGGCGCGGGGTCGTAGGGGATCGCATTCTTGTTCAGCGTGATACCCGCCGCCTCGCAGCGGGCCTCGGCCTCGGCACCGGTGACCCCCAGTCGTTGCAGGTCGATCAGTGCGAGATGGGTGTCGGTGCCGCCGGAGACCGCGCGCATCCCCTCGTCCTCCAGGCTCTTGGCCAGCGCGGCGGAATTGGCAACCACCTGGGCGGCGTAGGCCTGGTAGTCGGTGCTCGCCGCCTCTTTGAGGGCGACCGCCTTGGCCGCCACCGAGTGCATCAGCGGGCCCCCCTGGCTGAACGGGAAGACGGCCTTGTCGATCGCCTTCGCGTGCTCCCCCCTGCAGAGGATCATCCCACCGCGGGGGCCGCGGAGCACCTTGTGCGTCGTGAAGGAGACGACGTCGGCATGGGGCACCGGCGACGGGATCGCCTTGCCCGCGACCAGCCCGATGAAGTGCGCCGCGTCCACCCACAGCGCGGCGCCGACCTCGTCGGCGATCTCCCGGAACGCCGCGAAGTCGATCAGCCGCGGGTAGGCGGTGGCGCCCGCGATGATCAGCTTGGGCCGGTGTTCGAGCGCCAGCTCGCGCACCTGGTCGTAATCGATCAGCTCGCTGTCCTCGCGCACGCTGTAGGGGACGGGGGTGAACCACTTGCCCGAGAAGCTCACCTTCGCGCCGTGGGTGAGGTGCCCGCCGTGCGGCAGCGACATCGCCAGCACCTTGTCACCCGGCTGGCAGAAGGCGGCGTAGACCGCGAGGTTGGCACTGGCGCCGGAGTGCGGCTGGGTGTTGGCGTGCTCGGCAACGAACAGCTCGCGGGCCCGCGCGTTGGCCAGCTCCTCGGCCTTGTCCACCTCGGCGCACCCGCCGTAGTAGCGCCGGCCCGGGTAGCCCTCGGCGTACTTGTTCGACAGGGTCGAGCCCAGCGCTGCGAGCACCGCGGGGCTGGTGAGGTTCTCGCTGGCGATCAGCTGCAGGCCGCCCCGCAACCGGTCGAGCTCGGCCAGCACGATGTCGGCGATCTCCGGGTCGGTGCTGGTCAGCTCGTCGAAGTCAGGGCCCCAGAACGGCGTGCTCACGTCGATACTCCTCGGTCGCCCGGTCAGGTGCATCCACACGGTAGCGGGCGGGCGCTGCGCGGTCGCCCAGCAGGTCTGCGGTGCACGCCGTTTCGGTGACGCCGTTTCGGTGACGCCATAGCGGTGGCGCACTGTCCGGTCAGCCGCCGACCTGCACCGGTCCGCCGAGCACCTCACCCAGCTCGGCCGCTGTCACGGCGCCCTCCCGCCGCACCACCGGGTCCTGCTTCGTCAAGTCGACGATGGTGGAAGCCACCGGTTCACCGGACGGGCCGCCGTCGAGGATGACGCCGACATGGTCGGCGAGCTGCTCGCGCGCCTCGCCGGCCGTGGTCGCAGGTGGGTGGCCGGACCGGTTCGCGCTGGAGACGGCCATCGGCCCCACCTCGCGCAGCAGCTCCAGCGCCACCGGATGCAGCGGCATCCGGACCATCACGGTCCCCCTCGTGTCGCCCAGATCCCAGGCCAGCGACGGGGCCTGCAGCAGCACGAGGGACAGGGCGCCCGGCCAGAACGCCTCGATCAACCGGCGCGCCTGCGGGGGCACCCCGAGCACCACCCCGTCCACTGTGGACCACGAGCCGAGCAGCACCGGTACGGGCATGTCCCGGCCGCGGCCCTTGGCCCCGAGCAGGCCCCGGACCGCGACGGCGGAGAACGCATCGCAGCCCAAGCCGTAGACGGTGTCGGTGGGAAGCACCACCAGCTGCCCGCTGCGTACCGCCCCCGCCGCCGCGGCGAGCCCCGCAGCGCGGCTGTCCGGTACCGCGCAGTCGTAGATCGTGGCCACGGGGGCGCAGCGTACAGGCGTTGACAGCGTGTGAACGCCCTAGCACGATCCGCTTGACCGAGGGAGGCACGGATGAGTGCGGCGCGCCGGTGCGGGATCGCTGTGATCAGCGTTGTGGCCATGACCCTGCTCGCGACCCCGGCGGCCACCGCCGAGCAGGGCATCGGGCACTACGTGGCACTGGGTGACTCGTTCACGGCGGGGCCGTTCATCCCGTTGCAACACGGCGACCCGATCGGCTGTGCGCGCTCGACCCGCAACTACCCGTCGATGGTCGCGGCCGGGCTGGACGTCGAGGAGTTCACCGACGTCAGCTGCAGCGCCGCGGTCACCGAGGACATGACACAACCGCAGACCGTGCCGCTGGGCGTCAACCCACCGCAGTTCGGCGCACTGCGTGCCGACACCGACCTCGTCACGGTCGGCATCGTCGGCAACGACATCGGGTTCAGCGACATCCTCACGACCTGCGCGCAACTCAGCGTCACCGATCCGCACGGTGACCCGTGCCGTGAGCACGCCACCGCCGGCGGCGGCGACATCTACGCCGAGCGGATCGACGCCGCGGCGCCGGAGCTCGCCGAGGTGCTGCAGGGCATCGCGGCACGCTCGCCGGATGCGACGGTGGTGCTGGTCGGGTACCTGCGCATCCTGCCGCCCGCCGACGGCTGCTTCCCGCTCGTGCCGATCGCCCGCGGCGACGTGCCCTACCTCGACGGCCTCCAGCGCCAGCTCACGGAGATGATGGCCGGGCAGGCAGCCGAGCACGGCGCGCTGTTCGACGACCCGTACGCGATCTCGCTGGGTCGCGACGTGTGCGCCGGCCCGCTGCGCAAGTGGGTGGAGGGCTTCATCCCGTCGCGTCCGGCGTTCCCGGTCCACCCCAACGCCAGCGGCATGCAGGCGGTGGCGGACCTGGTGCTCGAGACGCTCACCGGGGACTGACCCGCCGTCGCGCGGTGGCGAAGCGCGGTCTCCCGGCGAGATCGGCGTGGTCGTCGACGTCGGTGAGCACCCGGCGGGCCGCGAGCATGCCGTGCACCGCCGCAGCGTGGCCGTCGTCGTGCTCGATCGCGATCGCGCCGCCCTCGCGCAGCAGCCGGGTGCCGGTGCGCACCACGTCCGGGATGACGGCGAGGCCGTCGGCCCCTGCGAAGACCGCGCCATGCGGGTCGTGGCGGGCGACCTCGGGCGCCACGTCGGTGCCGAGCGGGACGTAGGGCGGGTTGGACAGCACCAGATGGGCCATGCCGTCGAAGGGCGCGAGCAGCGCCGGGTCGGCGACGTCGCCGGCATGCAGCCAGATCGCGGTGTCGCCGATCGCGGCGCGGGCGTCGGCGTTGCGGCGCGCCCAGCTCAACGCCACCGGGTCGGACTCCACGGCATGGACCTCGGCGTCGGGGCGCGCGTGGGCCAGCGCGAGCGCCAGCACGCCGGATCCCGTGCACAGGTCGATGACCAGGGGCGCAGTGCCGTCCTCGATGTCGTGCAGCAGCGACAGCCCCCACCCGAGCAGCAGCTCGGTCTCCGGCCGGGGCACGAACACGCCCGGGCCGACGGCGACCTCGACGTCGCCCATCGCGGCGGTACCGGTGAGGTGCTGCAACGGCACCCGCCGGGCACGCTCGGTCACCAGCTTGCGCAGCGACTCGACCACCGCAGGGTCGACCAGCGGAACCATCGGCAGTCGGCCGCGTTCCATGCCCAGCACGTGCGCGGCGAGCAGCTCGGCGTCGGCCCGCGACGAGGCGATCCCGGCCGCGGCGAGAATCCGCTCGGCCTCCAACACGGCCAGCCGCAGGGGTTGGCGACTCACACGCGCACCCTATGCCTGTACGCGGCGGATCGAGCCGCGACTCGCCATCAGCCGGCAGGGTCACTCACGAGCGGAGGCGCTGCGCGCGGTCGGCCTCGACCAGCGCGTCGAGCACCCCGCCGAGATCCCCGTCGAGCACCGCGTCGAGGTTGTAGGCCTTGTAGTTGACGCGGTGGTCGGAGATGCGGTTCTCGGGGAAGTTGTAGGTGCGCACCCGTTCCGAGCGGTCCACGGTGCGGACCTGCGAGCGCCGGGTGTCGGCAGCCTTGGCCGCGGCCTCCTCCTCGGCCATGGCCTGCAGCCGTGCCCGCAGCACCTGCACCGCGCGGAGCCGGTTCTGGATCTGCGACTTCTCGTTCTGGCAGGAGACCACGATCCCGGTGGGCAGGTGGGTCACCCGGACCGCGGAGTCGGTGGTGTTCACGCTCTGCCCACCGGGTCCCGACGAGCGGAACGCGTCGATGCGCAGGTCCTTCTCGTCGACCTCGATCTCGACGTCGTCCTGCTCGGGATAGACGAGCACCCCCGCGGCGGAGGTGTGGATGCGGCCGGCCGACTCGGTGACGGGTACCCGCTGCACCCGGTGCACCCCGCCCTCGAACTTCAGCCGCTGCCACACGCCGGACTCGCTGCTGCCCTTGACCGACACCGTGACGTCCTTGACGCCGCCCAGCTCGGCCTCCGTGGTGTCGAGCACCTCGGCGCGCCAGCCGTGACGCTCGGCATAGCGCAGGTACATCCGCAGCAGGTCCGCGGCGAACAGCGCCGATTCCGCACCGCCCTCCCCGGACTTGATCTCCATCACCACGTCGTCGTCGTCGTGCGGGTCCCGTGGCAGCAGCAGCTCGGTGAGGGCGCGCTCCAGTTCCGGTACCCGGACGGCGAGCGCGTCGGCCTCGGCGGCGAAGTCGGGGTCGTCACCGGCGAACTCGCGGGCGGCGTCGAGGTCCGTGCGGGCCGTGTCGAGCTCGCGCGCCGCACGCACGATCCGGTTCAGCTCGCCGTAGCGGCGACCCACCTTGCGCGCCGCGTCCTGATCGGCGTGCAGCTCGGGGTCGGCGAGCCGGCGCTCCAGCTCGGCGTGCTCGGCAACCAACGCCTGCACCGCCGCGGTGTCCACCTGTTCTCCTGGGGAAGGCTCAACTGACGGGACCGCCCGCCCCCCGGCCGGGGACGGGCGCGCCACGGGACGTCTACTTCCGGCGCTTGCCGTAGCGCTGCTCGAAGCGCGCCACCCGGCCGCCGGTGTCGAGGATCTTCTGCTTGCCCGTGTAGAACGGGTGACAGTTGGAGCAGATCTCGACGTGGATGTTGCCGTTGCTCTTCGTGCTGCGGGTCGTGAAGCTGTTGCCGCAGTTGCAGGTGACCTGCGTGTCGACGTACTCGGGGTGGATTCCGCTCTTCATGGTGTCCTCTCCTCGTGGCGCCGGGTCCCCGCCGCGTCGGACGAGGTGAACCGGTGCCGGACAGGTCTCAGTCTGCCAGACCAGCCGGCACGCTCAACGCCGGTGCATGCCCCGTTGTTCCACCGCGCGCACGGGTCAGCGCAACCGCCGGATCAGCGCAACCGGCCCTCCTGCTTCGCGCGGTGCGCGTCAGTCGTCGCCGTTGGTTCCGGGCGTCGTCTTGGCCACCTGCATCAGGAACTCGATGTTGGTGCGGCTCTTGCGCAACCGGTCGAGCACCAGTTCCAGCGCCTGCTGGTCGTCCAGCGCGGACAGCACCCGCCGCAGCTTGTGCGTCACCGCCAGCTCGTCCGGCGACAGCAGCAGCTCCTCCTTGCGGGTGCTCGAGGCGTCGACGTCGACAGCGGGGAAGACCCGCTTGTCAGAGATCTTGCGGTCGAGCTTGAGCTCGGAGTTGCCGGTGCCCTTGAACTCCTCGAAGATCACCGTGTCCATCGCGGAGCCCGTCTCCACCAGCGCGGTGGCGAAGATCGTCAGCGAGCCGCCCTCCTCGATGTTGCGGGCAGCGCCGAGGAAGCGCTTCGGCGGGTAGAGCGCGGTGGAGTCCACACCACCGGACAGGATCCGGCCCGACGCGGGCGCCGCCAGGTTGTAGGCCCTGCCCAACCGGGTGATCGAGTCGAGCAGCACGACGACGTCGTGGCCCATCTCGACCAGCCGCTTGGCCCGCTCGATCGCGAGCTCGGAGATGGAGGTGTGGTCCGACGGGGGCCGGTCGAAGGTGGACGCGATCACCTCACCCTTCACCGAGCGCTGCATGTCGGTGACCTCCTCGGGCCGCTCGTCGACGAGCACGACCATGAGGTGGCATTCCGGGTTGTTCGTGGTGATGGCGTTGGCGATGGCCTGCAGGATCATCGTCTTGCCCGCCTTGGGCGGCGAGACGATCAGCGCACGCTGCCCCTTGCCGATCGGCATCACCAGATCGATGACGCGGGTGGTGAGCAGGTGCGACTCGGTCTCCAGGCGCAGCCGGTCGTTGGGGTAGAGCGGGGTCAGCTTGGTGAACTCGGGCCGCTCCTTGGCCTGCTCGGACTCCAGACCGTTGATCGTGTCGACCCGCACCAGCGGGTTGAACTTCTGCCGCTGCTGTTCGCCCTCGCGGGGTTGCCGCACCGCTCCGGTGATGGCGTCGCCACGCCGCAGCGCGTACTTGCGCACCAGCGACAGCGAGACGTAGACGTCGTTGGGTCCGGAGAGGTAGCCCGAGGTGCGGACGAACGCGTAGTTGTCCAGCACGTCGAGGATCCCTGCCACCGGGAGCAGGACGTCGTCCTCCCGGACCTCCACGTCGCCACCGTCGCGCCGGTCAGTGCGCTCGCCGCGCTCGCCGCGGTTGCGCCGGTTGCGGTCGCGGAACCGCCGGCCGCGCCGGCGGCCACCCTCGTCATCGTCGTCGCGCGGCCCGTTGTTCTGGTTGCGCTGCTCGTTCTGGTTCTGGTTGCGCTGGTCGTTCTGGTTGCGCTGGTCGTTCTGGTTGCGCTGGTCGTTCTGGTTGCGCTGGTCGTTCTGGTTCTGGTTGCCCTGGTTCTGCCGCTGCTCGGACCGTCCGCGGTCGCTGTCCTGGTCTCCGTCGGTACGCGCGCCCTCGCCCCTGCCGCCGGATCGGCGCCGGCGGTTGCGGGAGCGGTCGCCCCCGTCCTGCTCGCGGCCGGACTGCTGGTCGCCGGACTGCTGGTCGCCGGACTGCTGGTCGCCCGACTGTTGGTCGCCGGACTGCTGCTCACGTGCGGGCTTGCTCGGGACGGCGGCCTCGGCGGTGGGCTCGTCGCCTCCGGAACCAGCGCCCTCGGCGGGCGACTCGTGCCGCTGCGGCTCGGTGGTGGTCGCGGCGGAATGGTGCGGCGCCGGCTCGGTCGCGGTTTCGGCGGGCTTCGGCGCCTCGCTGCCATCCAGCGGCAACTGGTCGCCGCCGCCTCGACGGCGAGCCGGGACCGGACCCTGCCGCTCCTTGATGGCGGCGATCAGGTCGCCCTTGCGCATCCCGGAGGTGTCGGAGATACCCAGCTGTCCGGCGAGCTCGCGGAGCTCGGCGAGGACCATGCCGGACAGGCCACCGCGGCGCCGGGAAGAGGCGCCGTTACCGCGGGAAGCCTGACCCTCGGGAACGGGGTCGGGCTGCTCTCCAGCCGAAGCGCCCTGGGTTCCGCTGTCGGCGGGGCGGTCGTCGGAGGGAGCAGCGCCGGTGACGTCGCTACTCAGCAGATCAGTGTCGCTCACGCAGGTCCTTCCTGACCGGCTCGGGCACATCGCCCGGGCCAGCGTGTTCGCCGCCGGCGGGACGCGGGACGGCGCCTTTCCCGGTGCGGGTCGACTCGGTAAGCGGAAGACGAGGCGACCGGCACGGGACGGGTTCGACAACCGACGACGGTCAGTGCCTGCCTACCCGCTACGGCAGATACCCGGACGGCGGGGAGGAAGGTGCCCGGGGAGAACTCCCGGACTCGGCACCGGCGCCCGTGCGCGCGGTGTCTGAACATCACCGAGACTAGACGTCCAGCGCGCTGGCGGCAACAACCCGTCACCCGTGTCGCCGTCTCGTTACGGTCACAACTGTCCACGAGGCAGCGGCAGGCAACCCGTGCGGGCGATCAGAGTCGGCGCAGGGTCGCGCCGGTGCGATCGATGTCGAGTCGGTGTGTGGTGAACCCGCTCGTGTCAACACCGTCGGGCAGCTCGCCATTCCCCGGCAACGCCAGCACCGTCGGCCCGGCACCGGAGACCGCGGCGGGCGCCCCGGCGGCGCGCAGTGCATCGACCAGCTCCCCGGTCGCCGGGTAGGCCGCTCGGCGGTAGGGCTGGTGCAGCCGATCGTCGAGCGCCGTCAGCAGCAGCGACGGTTCCTGTGACAGCGCGTGCACGGCCAGCGCGGCCCGGCAGGCGGCGAACGCGGCATCGGCATGCGGCACCTGCGCGGGCAGCAGACCGCGGGCCGCCTCGGTGGATGAGGTCGACTCGGGGACGAGCAGCACGGGCGCGAGGGAGGGGTGCGGCTCGAGCCGGGTGGCGTGAAATCCGTCATCACCCGACCAGGCGATCGCAAGACCGCCGAAGAGGCAGGCTGCGGCGTTGTCGGCGTGCTTCTCGAACCCGGCGGCGATCCCGAGAACCGCGTCGTCGGGTTCGGCGCCTGCGAGCGCGTAGCCCGCGAGGACCCCGGACACGATCGCGGCGGCGGAGGACCCGAGACCGCGGGAGTGGGGAATCCGGTTGCGGCAGCGCAGCTCGAGCCCCGGCAGGTCGTATCCGAGGTGCTCGCACGCGCCGCGCAACGCGCGCACCACCAGGTGGCGCTCGTCGGTGGGCACCTCGCCCGAGCCCTGCCCCTCGACCTGGATGCGCAGGCCGCTGCCGGCCACGGCGAACTCCACCTCGTCGTGCAGCGCCAGCGCCATCCCGAGCGTGTCGAAGCCCGACCCGAGGTTCGCGGTCGACGCCGGTACCCGCACCCTCACCCTGTGGACAGGTCGTGAGTGGCGATATGAGTCCTGGCTCGCATCGCCACTCACAGGGCGCGAAGCGCCACTCACAGGAGCTCCAGGGCGGCGGCGACGGCACCGGGATTCACCGGAACGGGTTCGGGCTCCGGCACGTCCTTCAAGGCGGTGTCGGGGTCCTTGAGGCCGTGCCCGGTGACCGTGCACACGACGAGCGAGCCGGCGGGCAGTCGGCCGTCGGCGGCGACCGCGAGCAGGCCGGCCACCGAGGCGGCCGACGCGGGTTCCACGAAGACCCCCTCCCGGGCGGCGAGCAGCCGGTACGCCTCGAGGATCTGCTCGTCGGTGACGGCGTCGAACAGCCCGCCGGACTCGTCACGGGCCCGGATCGCCCCGGTCCACGACGCGGGGCTGCCGATCCGGATCGCGGTGGCGATGGTCTCCGGGGCGGGCACCGGCGAGCCGTGCACGAGCGGCGCGGCCCCGGCGGCCTGGAAGCCGAACATCCGCGGCACCGCCACCACCAGCCCGTCGGCCTGGTATTCGGTGTAACCCATCCAGTAGGCGGTGATGTTGCCGGCGTTGCCCACGGGCAGGCAGTGGACGTCGGGTGCGCGGCCCAGCACGTCGCAGACCTCGAAGGCGGCACTCTTCTGCCCGTGCAGCCGCAACGGGTTGACGGAGTTCACCAGTGCGGTCACGGGGTAGTCGGTCGCGGTCTTGCGGGCCAGCTCCAGGCAGTCGTCGAAGTTGCCCCCCACGGCGAGGATCCGCGCGCCGTAGGCGGTCGCCTGCGCGAGCTTGCCCAGCGCGATCTTGCCCTGCGGCACCAGCACCGCGCAGCCGAGTCCCGCCTTGGCGGCGTAGGCGGCCGCGGAGGCCGAGGTGTTGCCCGTGGAGGCGCACAGCACCGCCTGGGCGCCCCGGGCGAGCGCATCGGTGACCGCGATGGTCATGCCGCGGTCCTTGAACGACCCGGTCGGGTTGGCGCCCTCGATCTTGAGCAGCACCTCGCAACCGGTGCGCTCGGAGAGGTGCTCGGCGGGCAGCAGCGGGGTGCCGCCCTCTCCGAGGGTGACCACGGTCCGGTCCGAGTGCGCGGCGATCCGCTCGCCGTAGGCCGCGATCACGCCGGGCCAGGCCAGGCCGGTGGGAGACCCGGCGTGTGCGGTACGACCCGCCGGAGCGGGTTTCACGAGACCTCCCCCTCCACCCGCATCACGCTGAGCACCTCGCGCACCGCGTCGAGCCCCGCGAGCTTGTCGACCGTGGACCGCAGCGCGGCGTCCGGGGCCACGTGGGTCACGATCACGAGGATCGCATCGCCGGGCGCGTCCTCGCTGTCGCGGGCGGTCTGGCGTACCACCGAGATCGACACCCCGTGCTCGGCGAAGACCTGCGCGACCTGGGCGAGCACACCGGGCCGGTCGGCCACGTCGAGGCTGACGTGGTAGCTGGTCGGCGTCTCCCCCATGGTGCGCAGCGGCAGGTCGGCGTAGGCGGACTCGCGCGGTCCGTGGCCCCCCGCCACCCGGTTGCGGGCGACCGCGACGAGGTCGCCCAGCACCGCGCTGGCCGTCGGCGCGCCGCCCGCGCCCTGGCCGTAGAACATCAGCGCGCCCGCCGCGTCGGCCTCGACGAACACCGCGTTGTACGCGCCGCCGACACTGGCCAGCGGGTGCGACAGCGGAATCATCGCCGGGTACACCCTGGCCGAGACCGATTCCGCGACGCCGCCCGCGCCGTCCGGTTCGCGGATCCGCTCGCAGATCGCGAGCAGTTTCACCGTCCGCCCGAGCTCGCGGGCCGCGACGACGTCGGCCGAGTTCACCTCGGTGATGCCCTCGCGGTGGACGTCCGCGCTGGTGACCCGGGTGTGGAAGGCGAGGGAGGCGAGGATCGCGGCCTTCGACGCGGCGTCGTAGCCGTCGACGTCGGCGCTGGGGTCGGCCTCGGCGTACCCGAGGCGGCTGGCCTCGTCGAGCGTCTCGGCATAGCCGGCCCCGGAGGAGTCCATCGCGGAGAGGATGAAGTTGGTGGTGCCGTTGACAATGCCGGTGACCCGGCTGATGCGGTCGCCCGCCAGCGATTCGCGCAGCGGACGCAGCAGCGGGATCGCCCCTGCCACGGCGGCCTCGAAGTAGAGGTCGGCGCTCGACGCATCGGCCGCGGCGAAGAGGTCGGCGCCCTGCTCGGCGAGCAGCGCCTTGTTCGCCGTCACCACGCCGCGACCGGCACGCAGCGCGCGCAGCAGCAGTGACCGGGCGGGCTCGATGCCGCCGATCACCTCGACGACGACGTCGACATCGTCGCGGGCCACCAGCTCCGACGCCTCGGTCGTGAGCAGTTCCTGCGGGACGTCGGGGTGGCGGTGCGGTCGCCGCACCGCGATGCCGGCAAGCCGGACGGGCGCGCCGACGCGGGCCTCGAGCTCGCCGGCCTGCTCGGTCAGCAGCCGCAGCACCTCGCGGCCCACGGTGCCGCAACCCAGCAGTGCGACACCGATGGCACGATCGCCCTCGGGCTTCACGACACCTCCAGCGACATCATGTCGCCCATCGTCTCCCGGCGTAGCAGCGGCCGGTGCACCCCGTCGCGCACCGCCACCACCGCGGGCCGTGGCAGCAGGTTGTAGCGGCTCGACATCGAGTAGCAATACGCTCCGGTCGCGGCGACGGCGAGCAGGTCGCCGGCGGCGGTGTCGGCCGGAAGCCAGCAGTCCCGTACGACCACGTCACCGGTCTCGCAGTGCTTGCCGACCACCCGCGACATCGCCGGGGGCGCCTGCGAGCCGCGCGAGACCACTCGGCAGTCGTAGCTGGCACCGTAGAGGGCGGTACGCACGTTGTCGCTCATCCCGCCGTCGACCGAGACGTAGCGGCGGACGGCGTTCGAGCCCAGGCGCACGTCCTTGATCGTCCCGACCTCGTAGAGGGTCACGGTTCCCGGTCCGGCGATCGCGCGGCCCGGCTCGACGGCGAGCACCGGTGTCGCGAGCCCGGCCGCTCGGCACTCGGCATCCACAGTCGACCGTAGCTGGCCTGCCAGCTCCGCGGGTGGCATCGGGTCGTCCTCGGGGCGGTAGGCGATCCCGAGCCCGCCGCCGAGGTCCAGTACGGATGCCGCCGCTGCCGCATCCTCGCCGTGTTCGTCGCGGATCGCCGCGAGCAGCCCCACCATCCGGTGTGCGGCCACCTCGAAACCGCTGGCGTCGTAGATCTGCGAGCCGATGTGGCTGTGCAACCCGATCAGCCCGAGGCCGCCCGACTTGAGCACCCGCCGGATCGCCTCGGCGGCGTCACCGGTGGCCAGCGAAAAACCGAACTTCTGGTCCTCGTGGGCGGTGGCGATGAACTCGTGGGTGTGGGCCTCGACACCGACGGTGACGCGCACCAGCACCGGCGCCACCACGCCGCGGCGGCGGGCGAGATCGTCGAGCCGGGCGATCTCGAGAAACGAGTCCAGCACGATCGCGCCCAAGCCCGCCTCCAGCGCCGCGTCGAGCTCCGCGGTGGACTTGTTGTTGCCGTGCAAGGCGATCCGCTCAGCGGGAAAGCCAGCGTACAGCGCGACGGCGAGCTCGCCGCCGCTGCAGACGTCGAGGCCGAGGCCCTCGGCGGCGACCCAGCGGGCGATCTCGGTGCACAGGAACGCCTTGGACGCGTAGTGCACCCGCGCCGGGGCGCCGAACGCGGCGGCGTGCTCGGCGCAGCGGCCCCGGAAGTCGTCCTCGTCGACGACGAACAGCGGGGTGCCGTACGTTGCCGCGAGTTCCCGGACATCCACACCGGCCAGCGCCACCACGCCGTCGCGATCGCGCTGCGCGCCCCGGGGCCAGACCTGCGGGTGCAGCGCCTCGAGGTCGGCGGCCGCGGCAGGCGGGGGTCCCGCTGTCGAGGGAGGCGCCAGCACGTCGGCGTGCCGGGGGCCCGCGGGATGCGCCCTCACATCCGCTCCGGAGCGGTGACACCGAGCAGTCGCAGGCCGTTGGCCAGGACCTGGCGGGCGGCATCGCACAGCGCGACCCGCGCCGAGTGCAGCGCGCCGGCTTCCTCGTCGCCCATCGGCAGTATCCGGCAGCTGCCGTGGAACCGGTGGAAGGCGCCGGCGAGCCGCTCGAGGTAGCGTGCCACCCGGTGCGGCTCGCGCATGGCCACGACACTCCCGAACTCGCCCATGGTCCGGATCAGCTCGTCCTCCCCGTCGTCAATGAGCA
The DNA here is from genome assembly GCA_009379815.1 of Pseudonocardiaceae bacterium. Lineage (GTDB taxonomy): Bacteria > Actinomycetota > Actinomycetes > Mycobacteriales > Pseudonocardiaceae > WHSY01. The sequence continues at coordinate 29,650 of WHSY01000003.1, read as the reverse complement.
ACCCGAGATCGGCGCCCGCGGTCGTGACGCCGAGGTCGGCGCCGTTGCGGACCAGCGAGGCGAGCCGGGAATGCGCGTACTGCACGAAGAACACCGGGTTGTCGTCGGTGTGCCTCGACCACGGCTCGACGTCGATCGCGGTGCCGCGACCGCTGCGCAGCAGCGCGTAGTGGGCGGCGTCGGCACCGATCTCCTCGACCAGCTGCTCCGCCGTCATGACGGTGCCCGCAGGCGTGCGGGCCCAGCCCGGGGCCACGAACCGGTCGGGCGCGTCCCCGATGCCGTACCGGCTCCCGGCGGCGAGCACCTCACCGACGACCCCGGCCTGCGCGCCGGCGGCCAGCCGCAGGTTGACGAATCCCGGTCCGGCGACCTGCACCGATGCCACCCCGTCGGCACTGCGCAGCGCCTCGGCCAGCCATCCCGCGAACTCCCGCAGCGCCACCCCGGCCTGCTTCGCGGACTGCAGCGCGAGGTTGGTCGCGTAGTGGCCCTGGGTAGCGTCGCGGGGCCGCTCGACGGTGACGGTGGACGGCAGCGCCGCCGTGTCGAGCCCGCGGCCGTCGAGCACGTCGTGCGCGGCGGCGCGAACCAGATCAGCGAGCACTGCGGGGGTCACCCCGGCAAGTCTAGGGAGACGTCCGCGCTGCTGGACGGGCGGTTGGCCGGAGCGCTCATCGTCTGCTCAGGCGGTGTCCCTAGACTGGCTGTCGACCGCAGGCCCGCCACTGTTCGGCGGCCGACCAGACACCGGCGAACGAGGGTCTTTCGAGCATGCCCAGTGGGAGGAAAAACAAGGCGGTTCGCAGCGCGCGCTCCGTAGTCAGCGGAAGTAAGCCCAAACCGTGGGGCACGGTGCTCGCGGTGCTGGGCGTCGTGATCTTCGCCGCGGCCGTGTTCGGCTTCCTGTTCATGCGCTTCGAGTCCGGGCAGGACCAGCGTGAGGCGCTCGCGCCGTTCACGCCGAGCGCCGAGAACCAGGACCCGTCCCGGCAGATCGACGGCGTGGTCTTCGAGACCCACGACGCCACCGGCCACGTAAGACCGGGCCAGCGGGTGGCCTACGACAGGTCGCCGCCGTTCGGCGGGCCGCACGCCTCGATCTGGGCCGCCTGCAACGGGGTCGTCTACTCCGAGCCGGTGCGCACCGAGAACATGGTGCACGCGCTGGAGCACGGCAGCGTCTGGATCACCTACAACCCGGAGCTGGTGTCCGGGGACGCGCTGGCGTCGCTGCGCGAGCGGGTCGAGGGGCGGAGTTACATGCTGCTGTCGCCCTACCCCGGTCTGGACTCGCCGGTCTCGCTGCAGTCCTGGGGCCACCAGCTCAAGGTCGACTCCGCGTCCGATCCCCGCATCGACCAGTTCATCCAGGCGCTGCGGCTCAACCAGTACATGTACCCGGAGGTGGGGGCGTCCTGCGATGTTCCCACCGAGGCGTTCGACCCGGCCAACCCACCGCCGTTCAACCCCGCGCCCCCCGGTCCCGACGCGGTGGGCATGGACTTCAACGGCGGCCGCGGTGGCGGCCCGACCGGCGGGTGAGCGGCGTCATGACCACTGAGAGCGGCTCCCCTGCTCGCGGGCCCGCGTGGATGCGGGTGGTGATCGTCACCGGCGCGGTGCTGGCCGTCCTGCTGCTCGGCGCATCCGCCGGGTTGCTGCTCGGGCAGCGTGGGGAGCCTGCCGCGGAGCCGGGCCTGGACTCGGTGTCCGTCGGCTTCGCCCAGGACATGAGCGTGCACCACCGGCAGGCCGCGCTGATGGGCGCGCTCGTGCCGACCCGCAGCACCGACCCGGCAATCCGACCGCTGGCCTTCGACATCCAGACCACGCAGCTCGAGCAGATCGGCCGGATGCAGGGCTGGCTGAGCCTCTGGGATGCGCCGGCGCTGCCACCGGGCGGCCACATGACGTGGATGTCGGGTCATGGCCACGGGGGCGGCGGCGTCGAGACCATGCCGGGGATGGCCTCGCCGCAGGAACTCGACGTGTTGCGCCGGGCCTCCGGACCGGAGTTCGACGTGATGTTCCTGCAGCTCATGCTGCGCCACCACCAGGGCGGGGTGCCGATGCTGCGCCACGCACAGCAGCACGCCGAGGTGCCGCAGGTCCGCAACCTGGCAGGGCAGATGCTGTCGGCCCAGCTCAAGGAGAGCGACTACATGACGCGGCTGCTGGCCGAGCGGGGCGCCCAGCCACTGCCACCGCCCACCTGACGAGGCACCATGGTGGGGTAGTCTTCCGGAGTCGCCGCGCGACGTGGCACGGCCCCCGTAGCTCAGGGGATAGAGCACCGCCCTCCGGAGGCGGGAGCGCAGGTTCGAATCCTGCCGGGGGCACTAGCTCTGACCAGCAACGCAGCACGCCAGCTGCCCGCGCATGCGGCGTCGTGGCACGGATCGTGGCACAAACGGCGCTACTCTCGCCTTATGCCTCCCCGGAAGCGGCGAGCTCGCGGTCACCTGGCGCAGCTACCCAGCGGCTCGTGGCGCGCCGTGGTCGAGGGCGGCACCGACCCGCTCACGGGCAAGCGACGCCAGCTGCGCGAGACGGCACAGACGTACGCCGAGGCCAAGCGCCTCGTGACCAAGCTGCAGGCTCAGGTCGACGAGGACCAGCACCCCAAGACGGACATCACGGTCCGCCAGGCCGTCACGCAGTGGCTTGAGGTGGCCGAGCTCGAGCAGACGACCCGGGAGCGCTACGACGACCTCATCCGGATCTACGTGCTGCCGACGTTCGGCGCCATGCTGGCCAACAAGCTCGACGCCGAGCTCCTGGAACGCTTCTACGCCCGCCTCCACAAGTGCCGCGAGATGTGCAGCGGGCGGCCCCGCGGCGGACACGTGTGCCGGCCGTTGAGCAGTAGCACGACGCGAAAGATCCACTACATCATCCGCGGAGCGCTCGAACGGGCGGTGCGCTGGCGGCATCTCGGGGTGAACAAGGCCGCGATGGCCGAAGCGCCGTCGCCGCGGCACACCGAGCCCGATCCGCCGAGCGCGACGAGGCCGCGGCGCTGCTCAATGCCGCGTGGGTCGACCCGGAGTGGGGCCTGCTGCTGTGGCTGACGATGATCACCGGCTCGCGCCGCGGCGAGGTATCAGCGCTGCGGTGGCGGCACGTCGACTTCGACCGAGCAGTCATCTGGGTTCACCGCAGCAACGCGCACACCAGCGTTGGGGTGCGGGAGAAGGAGACGAAGACTGGGCAGCGTCGCAAGGTTGCTCTCGACCCGGAGACCCTCGCGCTCCTCACCCAGCATCGCGAGCTCTGGGAGGAGCGTTGCGCCAGCCTCGGTTGCGCAGTCCACGATGACGCGTTCGTGTTCTCCCCCGCCCCGGACGGGTCCGCTCCATACGCGCCGCGGTCGCTGACCCAGCGGTACCGGCGAATGGCGGTCAAGCTCAAGCTGCGTAGCACCAGGCTGCATTCGCTGCGCCACTACTCCGCCACCGAGCTCGTCGCCGCCGGCGTCGACCTGCGGACCGTCGCCGGCCGGCTCGGCCACGGCAGCGGCGGCGCCACCACACTCAAGGTCTACGCGGCATGGGTCGATGAGGCCGACCGCCGCGCGGCCACCACCATCGCCAGCGTCATGCCCAAGCCCGTCCCCGTCCAGCCGTCGCGCGGACCGTACGAGCAGATCGCCGAGGCGCTCCGCGACGACATCCGGGCTGGCCGCCTCAAGCCCGGCGACCAGCTGCCCACCGTCGCCGAGCTCGCCGGCGCCAACACCGTCGCAGTCGGCACCGCGCACCGCGCGATGGCCCTTCTCAAGGACGAGAGTCTTATCGACGTTGGCCGGGGACGCCGAGCCACTGTCGTTGAGAGCGTTGCATGCATCGCAACCCCTGCTGCTGCCAACAACGCAGAGTGAACTGGACTCACTCGTAGCGGGCGGTGCGATACAAAGCTAGTTGCTCAGTACCCTGCCGTCGGCGCTTCCTCACCGGAGCCTGCACGATCCGACAGCAGTGTCCGCTCGTACACAGGAGCATCCCCTACGCCAAGAACGGCGCAGGGGAGAGAGGAGGCCACCAACGGACCGCACGGGCCGGGGAGGCCGCCGTGCTGGCATGTGATTCAGGACGAGCACTCCCCGCCGAGGCCAGCGCGAGCATCGCTGTAGTCGCCGTGCAGAAAGATGTAGTCGGTGGCCTCTGTATAGGGGGTGTCGGGGTCCTCTCGATCGTAGGCGTCGATCAGGGGATCAATCGTCGCGAGCACGGCATCGGCGGCCATGTCGTAGGCAATGGCGCTGTAGTAATCCGATTCCCCGGCGCGGTAACTGAGCGCCTCCTTAGCGTCTTCGAGTGCGTCTCGCACTTCACCGTCGGGATCAGTCGAGCCCGGCCCCGCGTTTAGCTGGGCCATGGTTACCGCATGCAGGGCATCGAGGGCTTCACTGCACGGTCGCTGGCCGGGCGGGTATTGCATCGCCGTACCGGAGTATGCCAGCCAGTTGCCAACGGCTACCGCCCCGAGCAGGGCCAGCGCGATACCGAACGCTCCAACAATGCTGAGCAGTACAGTCCTGGACATCGCTAGCACTCCTCGGGTGAGATGGCTTCGGCCGCGCATGCCTGGTCACGGGTCCATTCCGAGCCGTAGCCATCTTCCGTAGTGTTCTCGTTCGGCCCGAGGTAGTTCGGCTTCTCACTGTCGTCGCTGTAGCCATCCGAGCACGCCTCAACGTCGGCATTCGGCCCCAGGCAAGGGTCTTGCACGCCGACATCGGTCTCATCGTTCGGATCCGGGAGCCAATACGGGTACTCGCCACAGGCCGCCACGTAATCGCCGGGATCCCCGCTCTGGCGCGAATTCCACCAATCAGGGTCGTCGCAGTGGTCGGAGGGGCTCTCGGACGCGGCAGGCGAGGCGGCCTGCGTCGTCTCCTCGACGGTAGCCGGTGGCGCGACGGGATAGGCGATCTTCCAACCTGCGCTGTGAGTAAAGAAGTGCGGCAGCAACATCAGGTCGCCAGCGGCGTGCTCAGTCTCGACCACGATCCAGCCCTCGTACTCGCCGTTCGCGGTCCAAGTGCTGAAGCCGAAAGCCTCCTTGTCGTCCGGCAGACATAAGTCACCGCCCGCCATCGGATAAACGTCACCCTCGGTGGGGCCGTCGGTGGGTACCACGTCGAAGTCATGCGCTGAGGGGTAAGTGAAGCTGCCTTCGCCGTAGTAATCGACCGTAGTCTCGACTTTCATCCCGACGAACATATAGTGGCCAGTGTCCGGCGGCTCACCGCCGTAATCGGAATTGCACTCGGGATCCAGCTCAAGCGATGTGAAGGCAGCTGTCGCGATCACAGTTCCGACCTCGTCTATGATCTCGAATTGCTCGCCAAGCTCAACCCTCTGCGGTTCGAGCGCGGGAGCGGGCGGTGGTTGCATAGCCACAGGCGCCGGGACCGCAGACGGCGCTGACGCGTTTGAGCATCCGGCGAGTGCCAGGGCGGCGAAGACCACGACGCCAACGGTGCGGACAGCGTGCATCAGCTTTCCTCTCGCATGGGAGCGGTCGCATCGAAGCCCGCGCGTGCCGCTGCCTGATTGATCGGGTTCTTTCCGCGAACTGTTACTCCGCGTGGGTGGGATCCCGAGTGATCTGGGCGACCCGGGTGCGCAGGCTGTAACCACGGGCCCGCGAACGTGTAGTCACCCAGCAGCCGAGAACGTGATCACTGCTGCCCGGCCTTAATCGACGACGCTCCTACTGCAGCTCCTCGGCCATCTCGTCTGAGTCGATTCCGAGGTGGCCGCAGTGCTCCAGCACGCGGCCGACTGCGCGGGACCAGCCGCCGGGCTCGGGGACGGCATCGGCGCAGGCGTCGCAGAGGGTGAGGCAGTAGATGCCGACCGGGGTGGCGGCGGTGGCTACGTCGAGCTCGTCGCGGGTGCCGCAGTTTTCGCAGCGCTCGTCGAGGGGGCAGGTGTCGGTGGCGTCGAGGTCCAGGGCGTGCTGGTTCATGACCCGTCGTCCTCGGGGGCGAAGTCGGTGCCACAGACGACGCAGGTGATCGGTCCAGCGGCGAGAACGGTGGGGGCGAAGCGGATGCGGCGGCCGCAGTCGCAGACACAGGTCGGCGGGGCCTTGGTCTTGGTGGCGCGGCCGTCGGTGAGCTCGGCGGAGCGGTGCATCCGCAGTGCGGCACCGAGCGCGGCGATGGTGTCGGCGTAGGTGGTGCGGGTCGCCTCGGGCAGGGTGGTCGGGGACCAGCCAAGGCGCGGGTCCTTGGTGGTCTCGATACCGACCTCGGCGGCCAGCTGCTTGAACCGGGCGTTGTGCCAGCGGCCTTGGCGGCTGGTGTCCTTGATCCCGCGGACGTTGGCCAGCGCGTGGGCAGCCTCGTGGAGCAGCGTGGCGAGCACGTCGGCTGGGCAGCGGTTCAGGCCCTCACCGCCGATGAACACCTCGGGCAGCTGCTGCTCGTCGTGGTGCCAGCGCATCGCCGCGAAGTGACCGAGCCGCAGCCCACCGGCGGGGCTGCCGATCGACCCGGCACCGAGCACCACCACAGCAGCGGGGACCTCGGGGTGCCGAGCGCGGATCGCGACCCAGGCCTGCTCCAGGGCGGCCACCATGGGCGCGCTCATCGGCCCGTCGCCTGCTATTGACTCGTCACTGTCAACAGCGTCGGCGATGACCGGGGCGGGCTGCTGGTCGTCGAGATTCTGAATAGTCACGGTGTCCTCCGGCAGTCGCAACGGGTGCTGTGGTGAGAGAGCGGGTCGTGGTTGCCAGCCCGTCGGCCTCACCCGATACGTGGCCGGGCTTTGCCGGCGTGGCGCCGGGTCCAGGGCCCGCCCGCAGGGCGGTCGCGCAGCGACGGTTCTGCGCGGGGCCGCCGAAGGCGGGAGGGGTCCCCGCGCAGGTTCGCCCTGGACGTGGCGGCGCGACGGTGAAGAAACTCCGGCCTGCGGGTGAGAGGCAGACCGCACAGCCGAAGGCGGCTCCACCAGGACGCTGGGCCCGCGCGGCCTTGAGCGCAGACGCCACCATCTGATGACCGGTCCCGGCGTCGCTTGCGCTTCCCCGCTGGCTGATGTCCCGCCCGGTCCGCGCGCCGGGGCGCAGGGCGGACCGGACGGGAGGCTGTGGCGGCTCAGAACGGCGGGCCATCGCTGTGCCCGCTGGTGGCCGCGGTCGCGCGGTCGAGCTTGGTGACTCTGGCGGTGGCATACCGCAGCGATGGGCCGAGTTCGTCGACGTCGAGTTCGATGGTGCTGCGCTTGTCGCCGTCGCGGGTCTCAAAGGACTTCTGCCGTAGCCGGCCCTGGGCGATCACCCGCGTACCGCGGGTCAGGGACTCGACGGCCGTTTCGGCGAGCGCCCGCCAGGCGGTGGCGCGCAGGAACAGTGCCTCGCCGTCGCGCCACTGGCCGGAGTCGCGGTCGAAGGTGCGCGGGGTGGAGGCGATGACGAAGTTCGCCACCGCTGTGCCGGCCTCGGTGAACCGGAGTTCGGGGTCGGCGGTGAGGTTGCCGACGATCGTCAGGGTGGTTTCGTTGGCCATGGTGCTCATCCCTTCTGCTGTGCTGGGTGGTGTCCCGGCTGGGCTGCCGGGGGCTGGTGTGGATGCTGGTAGCGGCGGGTGGGGATGCCGGCCGTCTCGGCGAGCTCGGCGGTGTGCGTGGCGCCGGCCGAGTCGAGGCGATGGCCGACGCGGCCGTGTCCGAGTCGTTGCGGATGAAGGCCAGGCAGACTTCAGCCCCGAGCGCGACCATCGCCGCGTTGCGGCGGTAGCCGTCGGAGCGGCCGTGCCGGTGCCAGTCGGCGGGGTGGCGCTCGAGCTGGCCGCCCCAGCTGGTCCAGAGCTGTTCGGCGATCCGGTCGGCCCCACGCGGGCACGCCCCGGACACCAGCACCGCGGTGCCGTCGCACCACTGGTCGGCCAGGGCCACTGGCTGGTCGGTCCAGTCCCGTGAGCCGGTCACCAGCACCCGCCGGCACCCGCTCGGGCGCGGCTGCTCGGGTGGCTGGTAGGTCCAGGCGCGGCCGCGCACGTCGGGCTCAACTGGGTGGTCGATCCACTGCTCGGTGGGCCGGTAGTGGCACTTGTCGCCCAGCGGTTGGCCGTACCGCTCGTGCAGCCGGCGGCTGGGCTGCTGCTGGGCTGCCAGGTCGTCGCGCCAGTACCACGCGGGCGCCCACGGCCCGTCGACCAGCACAGCCAGCTCGCGGGTCGCGGCATGCTCGGCCAGACTGTGCGCGCCGGACATCACGACCAGGCCTCGATCGGCTCGGCCACCGTCCCGTCTGCGTGCCGGCACAGTGCGGACCCGTCGGGGTGGGAGAACTGCGGCGCCGGCAGCCCGTCGGCGACCCGCCAGTAGCCCGGCGGCTCGGGCCGGGCCCGGGCGGCGCAGCCGGGGCAGATCAGCGTCTCGGGGTCGACGAACCGCCGCCGGGTCGGGATCTCGTGCTGTTCGGTCATGACGTGCCTCCTCGACTCACAGGTGCGGGGTCCTGCTGGCCCGGCGGATGCGGGCGGCGGTCCCCCGCCGCCCTTAAGGAGCCGGAGCACGGCCGCCGAGGCTCGACGTCAAGGGAGCAGGGCTCAAAGATCACCGGCGAGCGCAGCGGCCCGCAGGGCGCCGGTGATGTTTGCGACCCCCTTGACGTGGAGAGCGGCCGTGCGAAGCTCCCGGGCCAGCAGGACCGCGCCGCCGTAGGCGGCTCCACCACGGCGCTGGGCCCGCGCGGCCTTGAGCGCCCCACGAGCTCACGGCAACGGACCTGCGCGGCTGGCGAAGGCTCTTCGTTTCGTCGGTGCCGAGTGTCACTCTGGTGGCCGTGCAGGTCACCGAGGCGGACATCGCCCGGATCCCGCGGAGCAACCTGCGGGTGCCGCGGGCGGAGTTCGCCGCGCTCTGGGTTGCTGCCGAGCGACGCTGTGACGAGCAGGACCGGCGCGGTGGCCACGACTGGTACGCGGCTGGCGTGGCGATCATCTGCGAGTGGCTCGCCACGGCAACCGTGCAGACCGGCGGCGGGCGCCAGCATGCTGCGTGGGCACCGGTCACAGAGCGGACGGCGCGGGCCTACGAGGAGCTGATCGAGGCCGAGTACCTGGCGGCCGAGAAGCTCGACCTGCGCCGACCGCGGCCGCCGTGGCTGGCTGAGCGGCCGGGCTGGTCGGAGGGCATCTGCGCGACGCTGCGGTGGGCGTGGCGCCGCTCCGGTCCCCCACCGCTGGTGATCGACGAGCGCGCCGCCGGTTGACCGGCGCGCCATTGCGGGCTGGTCAGTCATCGGGGCCGCCGATCCCGACGGCGAGCGAGTCGCGCTCCGCGGTTCGTTCGTGCTGGTGTTCGGCGGTCTGGTCTTGGGCGTGCCAGCGGGCAAGTTGCTCGGCGCGGTGTTCGGCCGCCTCGCGTTCCTCGGCGGCGGTGCGGGTGCGGATCTCGGCCAGGGCCCGTTGTGCGCGCTGGACGGAGTCGGCGGTCTCGTCGGCTGAGGGGACGTGCACGGCGTCCTCGTTGCCGCGGGCGGGCTCGTCGGCGGCCGCGTCGCGCACGTCGGCGACCTTGGTCTCGGCGGGGCTGGTCGCGGGTAGTTCGCTGTCATGCGTGTTCCGCTCCGCGGCAGGCTCCGCCTGCTCGACGTCCGGCGGTGCGGGCACCGGTTCGGCGACGGTGGTTGCGTCGGTGCCGCGGTGCTGGTCGGTGTCGGCGAGCTCGGCCTCGCTGGTGATTTCGCGGTGCGGGTCCTCGGCCGCGTCTGCGGCGCGGTGCGCGGCGAGCCATTCCTCGGCGGTGACGGTGTCGTCGGGCTCGTCGCGGTCGATCCCGCGAGCCGTGAGCTCGGCGGTGGCCCGGTCGGCGGCGGCCCGGGTCGCGGCGGTGTGCGTGAGCCATTCGCCGCGGGCCTGGTCGACCGCGCGCAGCTGTGCCGCGCGCTGGTCGAGCGTCTCGGTCAGCGCGTCGGTCTCGGTGGCCCGCCGTTGCAGGTCGGCGCGGCTCGCCGGGTCGGTGCTCGCGTCGGCCTCGGCCCGGCGCAGAGCGGCGCCGTGACGGTGGGTCTCGGCGGCCTGGGCGGTGCCCGCGAGCTCGTTGTTGACGTAGCGGGGCGCCCACGCGGCCTCGCGCTGGGAGGCGCGGACGCGCACTCGCAGCTGCCCGTCGGAGAGTTCGAGCTCGTCGCGGTCGGCTTCCGGGCGGCCGAGGGCGCGCCAGGCTGCGCGCCATGAGGCGTAGGTCTCGACTTGGCCGGGCTTAGGCGGTGGGCCGAGCGCGTCGGTGGGGTCGTCGTGGCCGGTGAGCTCGCGGTGCGTCGCGACGAGTCCGACTTCTCGCGCCCATTCCGCCCGGTCGCGGTCCTCGTCGGGCGGCGACCCGAAGGCCTCGATCGCCCACGCGGGCGAGTCGTCAGCGGCGTGGTGGCCGAGGTCGCGTCGGCGGACGTCCGCGGCGTCGGCGAGGGTGTCCAGGTACTGGCGCCACTGCGGATCGTCGACCTGTGGAGTCCAGTCGGCATACGAGTCGCCGACGGGATCGAGCGGCCAGCTGGTGGCGATCCGGTGGTGGATGACGTTGGTGATCTGCCGGGCCTCGTCGAGGGGGCGCTCGGTGACCGCGGCGAGCAGCACCTGGCGGGGGTCGTGGCCGGCGAGTTCGGCGCGTCGCAGGCTCCGGCCGAGGGTGGCCGCGCCATCCTCGGCGGCGAGCTGCGCCCGCTGCTCGGCCGACAGCTTCCCCGCGTCGGTGAGGGCGTCGAACCAGGTGCTGGTGCGCCCGGCGGTGGCCAGCTCTGCCGCGTCGGCGAACAGCTCAGCCGGCGTGTGCACCGACTCGGTCTCCTGGGCGGACTCGGTCACGGTCGCCAGCGCCGACCGGGCGGGGTCGGCGGTCTCGAGCACGCCGGCGAGCACCGCAGCCGGATCGCGGTGCACCGCTTCCTGCACCGCGCCAGGCGGGGCGTCGGCGGGGATGGCGCGGGTGGTGACGTGGGCAGTGTTGCCGTCCCGGCCGCGGGAAAGCCCGACGTAGAGGGCCTCGGGGCCGGTGTTCGGGGTGACCACGGCGTGGCTGGTGTCCACGGTCAGGCCCTGGGCGGCGTGAACGGTCGACGCGTAGCCCAACGCCAAGTGCTCATTGACGTAGCCAGGCGGGAGCGTGATCCGCTCCCCCAGCGCCTCCCCGTCAATGCCGGCGCCGATGACGGGGGCGACGACCAGCGAGCCGTCGTCGCGGGTGTCGAGGACGCGGTAGTGCTCGCGGTTGATCGGCACCCGCCGGTTGCCCTCCACCCCGGCCAGGTGCCAGCCGTTTAGGCGCGCTTGGACGACGTCGCCGACCCCGGCGTAGGTGCCCTGCAGCCCCAGCGGCACGCCTCGTTCCTCAACCCGGCCGAGGCGGACCAGGTCCGCGCGCAGCGCGGCGGACAGCCGGGCGGCCTGCTCGTTGGTATCTACCAGCAGCAGCGAGCGCCGCCCGGCGAGGGTGTCCGCGAGCCAGGCATGGGCGGCGGAGCTATCGGCCTGCTCGACCGCGCCGGCGTCGATGAGCCGCCCGTGCTTGTGGTAGTCGCCGAGCACGCTCTCGTCGGCGGCGCGCAGCCGCAGGGAGGCGTCGCGCTCCCACTCTGCGGTGAAGCGGCGGGCCTCGGCGAGCTCGTAGCTGGCCCCGGCCTGCGCCAGGAGGTCCATGCCGCCGCCGGCGCCGACCGCGGCCAGCTGGCGGTGGTCGCCGACCAGCAGCAGCTTCGCGCCCGCCTGCTCGGCGTGCTGGTGGATGGCGGCAAGGGCGGCGGTGTCGGCCATCGCGGACTCATCGACCACCACCAGATCCCCGGAGCGCAGCTGCCACTGGTGGTCATCGCCGGCGGCGGTGCCGTCGACGAGACGCTGCTGGGTGCCCAACCAGCGGGAGACATTGCGGGCGTCGAGACCCTCGCCGGCCAGCACGTCGGCGGCGACCTGGCTCGACGCCAGCCCGACCACGTAGCGCTGGGCGCCGTCCCACCGGGCGGAGTCCTGCCACGCCTTCGCCAGCGCGCCGACCACAAAGGACTTCCCGGTGCCAGCCGGCCCGACCAGGGACTCGACCCCGGCGCCCGACGTCAACACACCGCGGACGGCCGCGGCCTGGTCGGCGCCGAGCTCGATACCAGCCTCGGCGAGCGACTCGACGAACCCACGAGCCGACCCTGCTGTGAGGGCGACGGCATCCCTCGACGTCGTCGCAGCAAGAAGTGCGCGCTCGGTGTGGACGTGCTCGGGGGTGGCATACAGCCGTCCGCCCGGGGCCTCGTACGGGGAGCGGCCGTCAGCCAGACGCAGCTCGGCGGGCAGCGACTCGTCGCCAGGGCGAGACGCGTCCAACGGCACCGCGTGCCGCAGCCCCTCGGCGGTGAGCCGATCCAGCAACTCGGCCACCTCAGCGCCGTCGCGGAGCCCGAGGTGGTCGGGCAGCGCGTCGCTGATCGACCGGGTCAGATCCGGCGCGGTCCAAGCCGCCTTGCGCGACTGCACGTCGGCCAGCGCGGTTTCGATCACCGCAGCCGGGGACCACGCCTGCGCTGTCGGTGTCTCACCCGCAAGGTCGAGCACCTCGTGGGCCACCTGCGCCAGCCCACCGGCGACCTCAGCACGCAGCTGCGCGTCCCAGCGCTCCAGCCGCGCGTCATAACACTCACCGGTGTGCGACTTCGCCTTGCGGGTGGCGAAGTTGGCCTGCCGCTGCAACCGGTCAAGCTCAAGGCCGTTCGGCGCCCGGCCGAACTTGGTCTCGAACGCCGCGACCAGCTCGGCCGCGTGCTTCGTGACCGCCCGGCGGCGCGGGGAGAACAGCTCCCGCACCTCGGCGGCAATCCCGAGCAGCTCGCGGGCCTTGCCGTCCGGGCGCATGGCGGCCAGCACCCCGAGACTGTGGGCCAGCCGCTCCTCGGTGGTGCGTTCCCCGACGGCCGCAGCAGCACCGCGGAACTTGTGGATCGCCCGGGAATCAAGAGTGCGCCACTGCCCGTCGGGGCCTTCGACGCGGTTCAGGATCGTGTTGTGAATGTGTAGCTGCGGGTCGTGGTCGCGGTTGTCGTGCTGAAAGAACGACGCGATCGTCCAGTCGTGCGCGTCGACGTAGCGCCCGGCGACGCCGCCGTGATGCCCCACCCGGGAGTAGCCGGCCTTGTCGGCGAGGTAGTCCAGCGCCGCCCGATTGCCGGCCCAGATGGCGTCCTCGACGGCCTGCCGGTGCGCGCCCCACGCCTCGGCTGCGGTCTCGTCGCCGGCCTTGCGGGCGGCGACCTCCTGGGCCTCGAACGCGGCGTGCAGCACGGTGATGCTCTTCTGCACGCTGAACGTGGCGTCCAGAAAGCTCACGTTGCGGCGGGCGCGCTTGCCGGCGTCGAGCCGGAGTTCGGCGCGCCGTTCAGCCGAAGCGTCCGGCTCGTGTTCAAGCGCGCGGGCGTACAGCTCGTCCTCGGACGCATAGCGGCGTCCGGTGTGGCCCAGAGTGGCCGCCTCACCCCACCGCTCGGGGTCTTCGAACGCCTCGTCGCGCGGGTCGAGGAAGTGCTCGTAGAGCGCTCGCATGTCCTGCTCGTCGACCAGCCCCGACAGGCCCAGCGACTCGGCGCCACGCCCATACCAGCGGTCCGGCGGCTCCCCCGCGGCGACCGCGCCGGTGTAGTAGTTCTCCCGCCCCGCGGCCACCGCGCCGAGCAGGTAGTCGGCCGAGTGTCCGGAAGAGATCGTCAGCACCCCGACCACCCCGCAAAGATCAACAGTCGGAGTGCGGGGACGATCTTGGCCGCGCACGGCGCGACCCGCCCGGCCGGCGGCCGGCGGTCCCCTCGGATCGTGATGCCTAGGTGTGTAGTGGCATTTGATCTTCTGGGGTGAGTTGCTCGGGTCGTCTCGGATCTCGTTACTGGAGTTGTCGGCAGGGTGCTGGCTGGTGTCGTGCTGGGGTGACTGTTGGTCGTCGGTGGCTGGCTGCTGGACATCGCTCGGTGGGTGCTCATCGCTGGCTGCTCGCTTCGTCCTCGGGGTGCACGACGTGCAGGGGTGCCGGTCGGTCGCGGAGGTCCTTGAGCGCTTCGCCTGCGGTGCCTCGGGACACGTCGGCGAGGCTCATCAGCTGCGAGACGGTCGGCCGCGCACCGTGGCGGGCTTCGTGCCGGTGGGCCGCGTTGCGGGCGCGGTCGCGGGCCGGGGATGCCGCCAGGCGCGCCGTCGCGGGTTCCGGAGCCGATTGCCGCGCGACCGGTGGATTGGACGGGCCGCACGACCGGGGGTGGTGTTCAACCGACGGCAGCACGGGCACCGTACTGGACGGCTGCACGGTGGGCTGTTCAGCGTCCGGCTGAACAGCGGTGCCGTCGTCGGATGGCCGACGCTCAACAGCGAGACCGTCGCCGGACGGGCGCGTTGACTCGTCGGTGTCAACGACGGTCGCGGTGTCGGCCGTGCGGTCGATGGTCGCGAGCAGGTAGAGCAGGTGGGCGACGATCGCGGCGGCGACCGCGGGCCAGGCGCCGACTCCGAACCGCAGCGCTGCGGGTGCCGGTGCCGGTGCCGCTCCGAGCCCGGCGCCGGCGGTGGGGAGGCTGCCGGCGAGATAGCTGGCCTGGGCCAGCCCGGAGAGTCCGGCGGCGAGCACGACGACGGCCCAGGCGTAGCGGCGGCCGGTTCCCGACAGGCGGGCGGTGGTGGCGTAGGCGACCAGCGCGAGCCCGTCGGTGATCAGCGGGTACAGCCCGGCGATCGGCGCTGGCGCTCCGGCGGCGTGGGCGACCTCGTAGAGGCCGTGCGCGGTGGCGACGGCGGCGGCGAGCGCGACGAGCAGCCCCGGTAGCCACAGCACCACGGGTGCGCGGGCCGAGCGGCGGTTCGTCTCCTCAGAAGTGCTCATCGGCGAATCCCTCGCGGGTCGAGCCGCCGCGCGGCGGTGTGGTGGGCGTCGGTGGGCTCGGGCGCCGGCTGGTCGCGCCGGGCGCCCCACCAGGAGGCGATCGCCGCGACGGCTTCGCTGAGGGGCGCCTCGGGCGCGCCAGGGCCGCGGCCGTCACGGGGTGGGTGCGCATCCAGCGAGCAGGTCCCGGCGCCGGTCTTGATCCGGCGGACGACGCCGGGGCGATAGCGGTCGTGCCAGTCCCCGGCGAGCGCGACGGAGGCGGCCGGACCCTGGTAGGCGGCGCACCAGGCATGCATCAGCCACAGCAGCTCCTCGACCACATCGGGGTGCCACAGCCAGCACTCCGGCAGCGCGGCCGCGGCGTCGCCGTAACGGAGGTAGACCCGGCTCATCCAGCCGGTGAGCTCGGCCAGCACCCTGCTAGCGGTGGCCGGGTCGTCGGGCAGCATCAGCCACGACGGTGCGGCCACCGGGCCGGAGTGCGCGGTGTGGTCGGCGAGCTCATCGGCGACCCGAGCGAGCAGGCGGGCGAGCTCGTCGACCCGGTCAGGAAGCCCCCGCAGCGGGTCAACAGCTCGGCGCAGTGCCTCGACCTCCTGCGCGAGCCCAGCCACCGAGGCCGCACTGGCGTAGGCGGGTTCCTCGGCGGTCACGATCCACCGCCCCGGCCGTCCGGTGCCGGCGGCTCGATCCCGGCGTGGCGCAGCAGGTCCCCGAGGGCGTGCTCGCGCAGCTGGAACAGCACCACGTCAACTTCCTCGATGGCGCGCAGCAGCTCGGCAGCCTCGACCGCACGCAGCCCGCCCACTCGGGCGTAATGGAAGGTGTCCTCAAGCGCCTCGAGCACGGCAGCCACGAACCGCGCCCCGTCGGACCGGGTGAGATGAACCGGATGCTGCCCTGGGCGGGTGGGCTTGTAGTTCGTGTCGATGCACACCAGCTGCCGCTCGTCGGCGGCAGCGTCGGCGGCGTCGCGCTCGTCGCCGTCCTCGGTGGTGGTGTGGCCGGGCTGGGGGTTGGGCACGCTGACCGCGGTGACCGTGAGGGTGTTCGGCCACGACTCACCGGCCGCATAACCTTCGAAGCTGGCCTGGTAAGGGCGCGGCGGCTTGTCTCGGGCCAGGCGGGTAGGTGTGGTGCTGGGGTCGGGTGCGGGCTGCTCGGGCATGGATTGGCTTCCTCTCCTGGTGGATGGGCAGGGCCCGCCCGACCCGGTCGCGTACGCCGAGCCGAGCGGTCTGCTCGAAGGTCAGAACGGGGGCGCGGACTCGTCCCCGCGGTCGCCGCCGGTGCCGCTGCGGCTGGGGGTGGTCTTGGTGACTGCCGCGGTGGCGTAGCGCAGCGAGGGGCCGATCTCGTCGGCGTCGAGCTCGATGACGGTGCGCTGCTCGCCCTCGCGGGACTCGAATGAGCGCTGCCGCAACCTGCCCTGCACGATCACCCGCGCGCCCCGGATGAGGCTCTCGGCGCCGTGCTCGGCAAGGTGGCGCCAAGCAGTGCAGCGCAAAAACAGCACCTCCCCGTCGGTCCACTGCCCGGAGTCGCGGTCGAACGTCCGAGGCGTGGAGGCCACGGTGAAGTTCGCGACCGCGGTGCCGGTGCTGGTGTAGCGCAGCTCGGGGTCGGCGGTGAGGTTGCCGACGATGGTGAGGGTGGTCTCGCCTGCCATGGTTCGTCATTCCCTTCGGTGATCAGGTGTGGTCAGCGGGCCAGCTGACCCGCAGATTGAGGTGGTGGCGCCATCCGCCGTAGCGGCGGCAGCGGCCGCAGCAGGCCGCGCGGCGGGTGGTCGCGCGGCAGTGCCCGGGTCGACGAACCACCGCCGCTGGGTGGGGATGGGGTGCTGCTGAGTCATGATTTGCCTCCGCTGGCTGGTCAAATGGGTGGCCCTGCTGGCCCCGCAATGCGGGCGGCGGGGCTGGCCCTGCCGCCTTGAAAGCGCCGGGCACGGCCGCAGGAGGCTCGCGGTCAAGGGATAAGGGCGGAAAGATCACCGGCGAGCGCAGCGGCCCGGAGGGCGCCGGTGATGTTTGCGACCCCCTTGACCGGGAGGGCGGCCGTGCCCGGCTCAGGGGCCAGCAGGACCGCGCCGCCGCAGGCGGCCCGACCGCGGCGCTTGACCAGCGCGGCCCTGAGCGCCCCACCTCTCGAGCGCCGCCGGTGCCGGTCACCGGTCCCACCATTCGCGACAGGTCTCGTGGCGGTCCCGCGCGTTGCGCAGCACGTCGTTGGAGGCGTGCACCTGGTGCGCCAGCGGCTCGAACCGTGGGGAGGCCTGCGCCAGGGCGTCGACGACCCACTCGATGGCCCGCTGCCGGGTCTCCCACCACCGGCGGGAGCGCTCGTTCCAGCGGCGCATACTGGCGACGTTGCGGACGTCGGAGCGCTTCCACGCCATCTGGACCTTGCCGACGGCCGGTGCCATGCCGCGGCGGATGAGCACGACGTGCCGGGCAGGCAGCTGCGCGATCTGAGATTCGGACAGCACCGGGACCCGCCGGATGCTGGTGGTGTGCAGGTCCCCGTGCGGGTCCCAGCTGGGGACCTCCTCGTCGCGTTCCCCGGTCAGGGAGGAGTACGCGCGCAGATCCTCGGGGTCGCGGGTGCCGCCGTAGACCAGCAGCGTGCCGGCGTTGTTCAGGATCGCCGCGGCGCCGGTGTCGCCCCACCGCTGGCGCAGCTGCGCGCGGGACTGCGCGGCGATGTGGATCGTCACCCCGCGCCCGCCCATGTCGGCGGTCCAGTTGTCCAGCGGGATGGGGCAGATCAGCGCCGCCTCGTCCAGTGCCAGCGTGAGCGGCGGGTCCAGCCGCCCGCCCGACTGCTGGCCAGCGAGGCGCCGCGCCTGCCGGGCGATGTGGCCGGTCAGGGCAGTCACCAGCGGGGCGACCTGCGCGTCCTCGGCGCCGAGCATGTAGACCGTGCCGCGTTCCTCGAGGAGCTCGGCCACGTCGAAGTCGCCCTTGTCGGCCGCGGCCGAGGCAGTCGAGTCCATGAGCCACCCGAGGGCGGGCATGATCGTGGCGCAGATCGACGAGCGGGTGCGGTCGTTGGTGCCCAGGAACTGCAGCGCGTCCTGCTCGTAGGCGGGTTCCGGGGAGCGGCGCAGGAACCGCTGCACCTCCACCCCGGCCGCCTCGGGGTTGGCGACCCAGGCGAGCACGTCGCGCATCGTGGCGTCGCCCAGCGCGGCGGCGTGCAGCAGCGAGGCCAGCACCCGCCGAGCCTGGGAGTTCCAGAACTCCATCTCCCCGCCCCGGCCCGGGGCTGACGCCCCGGCCAGTAGGTCCGCGGCGCGCGAGGTCGCGGTGGTGGGCTGCTCGCAGCCCGACAGCGGGTCGAATGTGACCGTCGAGGCCAGCCCGCCCAGCCCGGACGGGTTAAACACGCGCACCGGCCCGCGCAGCTCCCGGCATGGGCCGGTCAGCTCGACCAGGTCGGTGCGGGTGCTGGTGGCGATCACCGCGCCGGGGGCGTCGAGGATCCGGCCGGCGAGCTCGCCGGTCTTGCCGGTGCGCGGTCCACCGATGCGCAGGGTCACGTCCTCGATCGGCGACCACACCCGCAGCAGCCCCACCTGCGCCAGCGGCGTGGCGAGCTCGCGGGTGGCCACCAGCAGCCGGCGCCACCACGGCTCGTCGCGCAGGCTCGGGCGCAGCACCGCCTTCTTGCGGCGCATCGCCCAGCGGGAGCCGACCCGCAGGATCGCCCACACGCTGGCCACGCCCTGGTTGCGCCGCGAGCGGCGCGACCATCGGCCCACCAGGCCCGAGGAGCCCGACCGGCGGTGCCACACGAGCGCGAACACCCCGAGCAGCACCAGGCCGCCGAGCAGCATCGGCCACGGCCAGTACCGGTGCGCTGGAGTGTCCGGCGGCATCTGCCGCATCAGCTCGCCCACGCACACGGTGCCGAGCCCGCCGAGCACGACCCGCAGCAGCACGTTCGTCTGCTTCCGCGCCCCGCTCATGCCACACCGCCTGCGACGGCGCGAAGCGGCGTTTCGGCCCGCTCCGGGAGGTCACGCGCTCCGAGCGCGGCCTCGGTCGCCGCGCGGGAGCGCCAGCTGCGAGCGCAGGCACGGGCGTGGGCCTGCGCGCTCAGTGCTGCCCGCCAGTGCAGACGGCTGCGGGACCGCTCGAACAGCAGCAACCACGCCCGGGCCTCCTGCTCGTAAAGCTCGGCGATCCGCGCCGAGCGCCGAGCTCCCGGCGCATCGGCCAGGGCGCACTCGCGGAGCCGCTGCAGCTGGTCGACCAGCGTGTCCAGCACACCGATGACCGAGGTAGAGATCGCGCTCATCGCCGCACCACCTGCTCCGGCACCCAGCCCGACGCGTCGACGACCGCGCGCTCGGACACGGCGGCATCGACCATCGCCTCGACCGCCTTGGCCGGCACGATCAGCCGCCCGCGGATGCGCACCGCGGGGAACTCACCGGCCCGGATGGCCCGATACAGCGTCACCGGCGCCGTGCCGAGCATTTCTGCAACCTGCGCGACGCTGTAGAAGCGCGGAGCTTCCGGCGCCGCCGGCGGACGTTCCGGCCCGACCTGATCCCGCTGTGGGGTCCTCATTCCTTCGCCTCCATGAGCCTCGCTTGCTGGGCGTTGTCGCCCTGCGCCTTTAGGCTCGAAGCGAGGTCGGGAAGCGACCCGGAAGAACTTTCCGGGGTCGTTGCGAGGCCGGTGGGGAGGCTGAAGGCATGCGAGGGATGACCGAGCACCTGGCCATCGGCGACCGAGTCGCCTTCTACCGCCGGCGCCGCGGGCAGTCGCAGGAGGTACTGGCCGGCCTGGTGGGCCGTACCGAGGACTGGCTGTCCCCGGATGGAGAACCACAAGATCGAGCTGGACCGGCTGTCAGTAATTCGCCGCCTGGCCGACGCGCTCGACGTCAGCATCGGCGACCTCGTCGCCGAGCCCACGCTGCTCGACTGGACCGCCGACAGCGGGACCCGCACAGTGCCCGCGCTGCGGTCGGTGCTGATGGACTACCGGCAGGTCTCACCGCTGCTCGCCGGCGCGAGCGGCAACGGCGACGGCGAGCCACCCAGCCTCGACGACCTGCACCGCGACATCGGCGAGGTGTTCGACGCCTACCAGGACTCCCGCTACGGCTACGTGACCGGCCGTGCGCCCATGGTGCTTTCCGACGCGGTCCGCGCCGCCAGCGCGGTCGACCATGCGGATCGTGGCAGGGCGCAGGGCCTGCTCGCGCTGGCGTACCAGGCCGCGGTAGCCGTACTGACCAAGCTCGGCGAGACCGACCTCGCCTGGATCGCCTCCGAGCGCGGTCTCGCCGCGGCGCAGCAGGCCGACAACCCCGTCGTGCTCGGGTCGCTGTTCCGCTCGGTCACCCATGCGCTGCACGCAACCGGCCGGTTCCAGGCCGGCGTGGAGCTCACCGCGGCCGCGGCCGGCGTGCTGTCGCCGCACATGGGAAGTCGCGCCGACGACGCGCTCGTGTCGGTGTACGGGTCGCTATTCCTCACCGGCGCGATCGCCGCGTCCCGCGCCGAGGACCGCCAGACCACCACCGCGTTCCTCGCTGAGGCGCAGGACAGCGCCACCCGGCTCGGCCGCGACGCCAACGCCATGTGGACCGCGTTCGGGCCCACCAACGTCGCCATCCACCGGATGACGACCGCCATGGAACTCGGCGACGTCCAGGTCGCCGTCGACCTCGGGCCGCGGGTCGACGCCTCCGGCCTGCCGGTCGAGCGCCAGGTCCGACACGCCATCGAAACCGCCCGCGCCTACACCGCCCGCAACCGCCGCGACGACGCCCTCCAAGCCCTGCTCGACGCCGAACGGCTCGCCCCCGAGCAGGTCAAGCACCACGCGATCAGCCGCCAGCTGGTGCTGTCCTGGCTGCGCAACCACCGCGGACCCCGCAGCGTCCCGCTCGACCAGCTCGCCCGCCGGCTCCACCTCGTCTGAGCAGCGGTCGTACCCTCGGGGCCGTGACCGACCCGAGCAGCACCTTCGCCACCCCACGCGTCGCAGCCGGCGCCCTATTCCTTGATGGCGCCGGCCGCGTGCTGCTCGTCCACCCCACCTACAAAGACACCTGGGACATCCCCGGCGGCTACGTCGAACGCGGCGAATCCCCCGCCGCCGCATGCCGCCGCGAGATATCCGAGGAACTCGGCCTCGACCTCCAGCCCCACCGCCTCATGACGGTTGACTGGGCACCCCACGAGCGCGAAGGCGACAAACTGCTGTTTCTCTTCGACTGTGGCGACCTCGGCACCGACGAGCACCATATACGCCTGGACCCCGACGAGCTTCACCGCTGGGCCTGGATAGAGCTCGACCAGCTAGACCACTACGTCCTCCCCCGCATAGCCCGCCGCATCCGCTCTGCCATCCGCAACGGAACATCTGCCAGCTATCTCGAAAACGGAGAGATGCCTCCTGCCGGACCTGCCACGCCATAGCCGGATCTCCTGCCGCACCTACCGACGTCGCCTGTCAGTCGCGCGCTCCGCGCGCCGCGCCCGGACACCCTCCAGGGTCGGGTCGCCCGAGGGAGCGAACTCCTCCCGGTCAACCGCCGAGAACGCCGCGGTGCTGCCCACCGCGGCCTGTACCGACCCGGATTGGGGCCTTCAGCTATGCCTGATGCTCACCAGCCGTGTCAACCTCGACGAATCGCAGCCCGCGGCCCGTCAGCCGCTACCATCGCATCAATCGATGTACTCGAAACACATCAAGCAAACACCATCCGGACTACCGCCACGCCCGACACGCCCGATCCGGTCAGCAGATTCAGCACCAACCATTACCTCCTCCACCGCCCCGCAGTCGTGGCCCCTGCCGCCCGGCCGAGTATCACGGTCGCACCCCACCCTGAGCGGAACATCCCGACTCCCTAAGCCTTGAACCAGCTTATTGAATCACATCGTGACGTCGCAGGAACTCCGGCACCAACTCGTTAAATTCTACAGGTCGCTCGTACATTGGATAATGTCCGACTCCATCCATCACTACCTGCTCGGCTCCCTTGATAGCGCGCTCCGTCTCGTCGACGATTTCCGCAGGAACATAGAAGTCAGCGGTCCCGCGAATCAGCAGCGTCGGAATCGAAATGTTTTGCAGCTTGTCACGAACATCATGCGCATTCCAGCCAATAAGGTCACTTGCCATCACTCGCTGAGAACAGCCTTTATGAATCCAGCCGAGCTCTTCCGCCTGTTCTGCCGAGCAGCCTGGACCGAGCGAAGCTGCTGGTGCATATTCGCGGATGCTCTCCCATCCACCCATAGCCGCATGTGGCTCCATAATCCCCTTTGTGTCCGGGAAGGTCGGTGTACGAGCAGCCCCTTCCTGCGAGATACAGGCCCGAAGCTCCAATGAGTGGTTGGCAGCAAAATCGAGACTTATGTCGCCACCTATAGAGCATCCGAGCACGACCGGCCGTTCTAGCTCCAATAGGAGGCATAATTCGAACAGGAATTCCGCGTACACGTGCAGGCTCGTGACTGCGGACCAATTGATCGGATATGGCTTACCGTGACCTGGTAGGTCCGGAGCCAACAACATTAAAGCCCCGCTCTGCCATCCACGGGAGCGTATGACGATATTGTCGATTATCCGCTCCCGCTGAATTAATGCAGAGAAGTGGAACGCCTTCACCTGCTGTTTCGAAATATGTGCGGGTTCCCTGAACCTGAATCCCCGCGCCGGGCGGGCCGGACCCGAAAGGACCACCGACGGTGAGCGCAGAACACGAACAGGACACGGCGCGGCGGGCCCGGGCCCGGGAGGTGGGGCTGTTTCGCTACGGCCTGATCTCTGATGCGTTGGACCAGGCGTTGAGCACCAAGCAGCGGGGGCGGCTGGTCCGCGCGGTCGCCGCGCGGACCCATCCGGGGCCGTTCGGGGCGCCGGTGCGGGTGTCGAGGGCGAGTCTGGACCGCTGGATCCGCGGCTACCGGACCGGTGGGTTCGCCGCCCTGGTCCCGGCGCCGCGCAGGGTGGTGCCGCAGACCCCGACGGAGGTGTTGGAGCTGGCGGTGGCGCTTAAGACCGAGGCGCCCGGGCGGACCGCCGCGCAGGTCGCGGTGGTGCTGGCCGCGCACGCCGGCTGGGCGCCCTCGCCACGCACCCTGCAACGGCACTTCGCCGCCCTCGGGATGAACCGGTGGCGCCCCGACGGGACACCACCGGCGGTGTTCGGCCGGTTCGAGGCCGAGGCGCCCAACGCCCGCTGGGTCGGCGACGCGCTGCACGGCCCGATCGTGGCCGGCGGTAAGGCGATCCTCATCGCCTTCCTCGACGATCATTCCCGGGCGGTGATGGCCGCCCGCTGGGGGCACGCCGAGAACGCGGTGGCGCTGCGCGAGACGCTGCGCGACGGCCTGGCCGCGCGCGGACGGCCGGGACAGTGCTATGTGGACAACGGGTCGATGTTCAGGGCCTGGATCCGGGTCTCGCTCGGCCTGCTGTGCGCGTCGACGCTGGTCGTCGTCGCCTCCGCGCTGTACCGGATGCACCTCTACCAGGAGGCCTACGGCTTCACCCGGATGCGCCTGCTCGTCGACGTGTTCGAGGGCTGGCTGGGAGTGCTGGTGCTGGTCACGATGGCCGCCGGCGTCACGCTGCGGGCACGGTGGCTGCCGCGGTTCGGGCTGATCAGCGGCGTGGTGTTGCTGCTCGGCCTGGCCGCCCTCAACCCCGACGCCTGGATCGCCCGGCAGAACCTCGACCGGTACCAGGCCACCGGCACCGTCGACTGGCACTACCTGGGGGAGCTCTCCGCCGACGCCGTCCCCGTGATCGCCACGCTGCCCCAGCCCCTAGCCGAGTGTGCCCTGGAGCTCGACGGCCGGGAGCGCGACGACTGGCTGGAGTGGAACCTCGGCCGCTCACAGGCACGTGTGTTCATCGAGACGCACGCGGACGACTGGCAGTACCGGGAGGAGTGCCCCGGCCAGACCCTCCGCTGAGGCCGGTTCGGCCGTCACCCTCGATCGGTCCGACACTGGCCGCCTCCAGTCGCATACCGAACCGGTGGGGCTCGCCCAGCATCCTGAGACGATGCGGAAAGTACACGTCCGCGGCAAGTGCCAGCGCCTCGTCGACGTCCTGGGTTTGCAGAACCGCCCGCGCCTACACCGCCCGCAACCGCCGCGAGGACGCCCTCCAAGCCCTGCTCGACGCCGAGCGCCTCGCCCCCGAGCAGATCAAGCACCATGCGATCAGCCGCCAGCTGGTGCTGTCCTGGCTGCGCAACCACCGCGGGCCCCGCAGCGTGCCCCTCGACGAGCTCGCCCGCCGACTCCACCTCGTCTGAGCATCTGCTCGTACCCTCGGGGGCGTGGCCCGAGCAGCACCTTCGCCACCCCACGCGTCGCCGCCGGCGCCCTGTTCCTCGACGACACCGGCCGCGTGCTGCTCGTCCACCCCACCTACAAACACCTGGGACATCCCCGGCGGCTACGTCGAACGCGGCGAATCCCCCCCGCCGCCGCCTGCCGCCGCGAGGTCGCCGAAGAACTTGGCCTCGACCTCCAGCCCCAACGACTCATCTCCATCGACTGGGCACCCCACGAACGCGAAGGCGACAAGCTCCTCTTCCCCTTCGACTGCGGCGCCCTCGGCGAGGACGAGCACCGGATCCAGCTCGCTACTAACGAGCTCGACCGCTGGGCCTGGGTCGACCTCGACCAGCTCGACCACTACGTCATCCCGCGGATCGCCCGCCGGATCCGCGCCGCGGCTGAAGGCGGAGCCTCCGCCAGCTACCTTGAGGCCGGCCGCATCCTCGCCTCGGCCAACGTGGCGACGCCGGTCCGCAGCCTGGTCACCGGCCCGATCACCAAGGCCGCCTACCTCGCCGACTCGCTGTTCGCTGTGGTCACCGTCCCCCGGCACCGAGCGAGCGTTTTGCCCCGGTCTTCCGCCCCACTCCTGGCGGGTGGCCGGGGCACACGCACGTCGGTGACCAGCGGTGTAACAAGAAGCGCGGCAGTGTTACGGATTTGGTGCCGGCCGACCACCGGGAACGCGGGGACTGCGAGGGGCGAGGGCAGTCGCTCAACCGGCGGCCGGCCGGGTCTCAGGGCGGGCCGCCCCACCCGCCGAGGCCGACGGGCCCGACGCCCGGGGCGGGCAGCTCGAACAGTTCGGCGAGGACGTCGACGCACCGCCCGTCGCGGCGCCACACGGCCGGACGGCCAGACTCGCCGGGCACCACGAGCGCCGTCGGGTCGTCGCTGGTGCGGACCCGCGCCGCGACGCACCGCTGTTCGGATTCGATCACCACGGCATCCGTCCACATCGGGCCGACGCGCACGGCGAGGATCACGTCGGCCTGCCCCTGGCGGTCGCACACGAGTTGGCGCGCCACCCGTTCGCCGCCGTCATCCGCGCGAAGTACGGCGTCGCCGCGTAGCTCGGGCCGCTCACGACGCGCTCACCGGTCCGAGGACGAACGCGCGGTGTCTGCCGCCGCGACCGCGCCGCCGGTCCCGTCTGCGGCCGCGGCGAGCATCACGGCGGGCCGCCCACGTCACGAGCAGGGCGACGAGCAGGATCAGCGCCGGGGCACCGAACGGCACGAGCGCGTCAACGATCACGACCGCGGACGCTAAGAACGGTCCCCCGCGAGACGTTGCCAGGCTGGCACGTGTCGCCCAGCCGGGCTACACCGGCAGACCAGCCCGGTACGCCATCCCGCGCAGCTCCCGCCCCGCGGCGTCACGGTGCGCCCGAGTCAACAGCTCCGAGACGGTCGCGCGGGTGAACGGGTGCCGATGCACCCTCGCCGGGGAGATTCGCTCGGCGCGTCGCAGCGCCAGCACCGCGTCATCCCGGCGGCCACGGACCGTGCCAGCGCGCGCCCGTAGTCGCCCCAGTAAGCCGCCCGGCGCTGCGGCGACGGGATCAGCCGCGGGTCGAGTGTCTCGGCGACCCTCGCCGCCTCCGGGTGGTCGCCCGATTCGAGCGCAACCGCCATCCGCCACACCCCGACGTTGGTCGGGCCGAACCCGAACCACGCCGCGTTACCTTCCCCGGTACGTTCCGCGAGCTCGGTCGCGACGTCCAGCGGCGGGCGCACCTCGGCGCGGTCCCGGCGAGCGGCGGCCAGCAGCGACGCCGTGAACGCCAGCATCCCCGTCACCTGCGCAGCAGCGCCGTCCGCGGTGCCGACGTCGGCGCGCCCGAGCTGCTCGCCCGCGAGGTCGAACGCCCCGGCCCCCATCAGTCCGTGTGTGGTACCGAAGATCGCCACCCCGAGGGTCTGCGGCTCGTCGAGCCGTTCCGCGGCGTCTTGCGCCAGCGTCGCAGCCGACCATCCGAGGTCGAGGGGCGCCCCGACGTCACGCAGCCACGCTTGCGTGCCCTGCACGTGCAGTAGCGCCGCGAGCCGCAACAACTCGGCGTCATCGCGTCCCACTGAGAGCGCGGCGTGCAGATCGACCACCAGCGCGGGCAGTGCAGCTCCAACGTCGTCGTGACGGCACGCCTGCTGCGCGTCGAGCACCGCCGCTACCCGGTCTCGCAGCACCTCGACCGGCGGCGCCTCGGCCGGCGTTCGGCCCATCCCGACCGTCAGCAGCGCCCGCCGCACCCGGTCGATCGCGGTGTCGGTTGCGGTGTCGCCAGCCACCGGCAACGTCACCTCGGTCAACTCCGACGGCGCCACTTCCAACGCCCCGGCCAGTGCGACGATCAGCGAACGGCGGTCGAGCGCGCGTTGCCCGGCCTCGAGTCGGGACAGGTAGCCGGGTGAGATACCGGCCAGGTCCGCGGTGACCTTGAGCGACTTACGGCGCGCCTGCCTGAGCTGGCGCACCCGACGCCCAACGTCGGCAGTCGTCGGCTCGGTCACCTGCGATCACCTCGACGCCCACGGTACGACGGTGCCCGCAGCCCCGGCAGGGCCGGGTGTACAGACTGCGCACACAACGGCCCTAGCCTGTACGGCGCGGGAATCCGGCGGCAGCAGCTCGTCAGTGATCCGCTGGTAGCCGCGACGCCACATGACCGCGAGCACCCGCTCGACGGCCGCCTCGCCCTGACGGAGCAGTACAGCTAGGGGACCCCCACCGCGGAATGACTGCGATGACGGTCCCCTAGTTCAGGCCGATTTAGACCGAATCGACCTCTTCACTCTCCTCCGGACCCAACGGGCTGCGCAGCAGGACAGGCGGCGCTTCGCTCGGCCGAGCTACCGATAAAGCGGTCCGTCCACCGGTCGGCTGCCTCGTACCAATCGTGGGCGTTGAGGTGGAGATTCACGTCGTGGCCCGAGTTCGGCAGGACGAATGTCTGCAGGCAGGTTTCCGGTCCATAATGAGGACTCTCACTGGCCTCTACTGCCTCTGCCGAGGTACAGTCGGCACCCCCGGTTCCACACCAAACCGCATCTTTCTGCCCAACGACCAAGAAAACCGGAACCCGAATTCCTTCGGTCGTCGGGATATACATCCTCGGCGGGAACGTTGCCAGCTCCGTGGCTGTGACGGTCTCTTTAGTACGTTCGTCCATGGCGATGACGTCTGGGTCCGCATTCTCAGTGTTGTAGAAGAAGGGCGCACGGGTATCTGGACGAGTAGTCAGATATCCCGGATCCAGCTGCCGCCACCTTGGGTTTAGGGCAGCTGGCCATGAGAGGTAGGTCGCAATGGAGGCAGCGCCAACCGGTGCGAGTTCGTGCAGGGCACCCGTCACAATGACCCCGTCGACGTCACGGTAGGTCGACGCCTCAAGCCAGGAAGTGAACGAACCGTATGAGTGTCCGACCAGCACCACCTTGCTGAACGACCCTGCGCCGAGTCCGTCTGTTCGTAGTCGCTGCACGATCTGGTGCACAGTAAACGCGTTCGATTCAAGACCCACTTTCGTGCTGACGGGGTGGGAGCTGTTCCCAGCACCAATCCGGTCGATCGCTAGTGTCGTGTAGCCCCTCGGAACAGTGTGTCGTACATATGAGTATTTTCCGTCCTGGTATGGAAAATCCCAATATATGTGGCTGTAAGTCCCGCCGTGCAGCAGCAATTGAACGGTTGGCGTAGGCTCTCCGTTGGGCGCACACATTTCGCCATAGATTGTGTAATCCTTTGGAGCTCCTTCGCTCAGCGCAACCGGTATGTTCACTTCGCGGCACTCAATAGTTGGGCCCGCCTGCGCCCGGTCCGCCGCACCTGGCGCCGGGCCCGGCAGCTCAGCCGACGCCCGGTCCGCCGCACCTGGCGCCGGGCCCGGCAGCTCAGCCGACGCCCGGTCCGCCGCACCTGGCGCCCGGTCCGCCGCCAACTCAGCCGACGCCGGGACGGCTGGTGATGCGGAGACGACGAGTGATACGGCAAGCGCTGGCAGCAGCGCTGCCAACAGTAACGATCTCACGCCGGAGCGAAACCGGAGCGTTCTGAAAAGACGGGCCATGGCAACTCCGTTCCTAGTTTGTACCATTGATGCCAAACGAGATGCCGCCGTTGGACGGCACTAATCTATCAACGACGACGTTGACAGGCCGTTATTAACCCGTTCGAGTGGTCTGGTTATCAGTGCGTGTCTCAGGCTCCTGGCGGAGGTTGGCCCGACGCCGTGCTGTCCTACCGCCGGTATAGGAAGCGTCAAGCTCGACGGGCCTTCCGCCGGTCGAGGGTCCATCGCTCGCCTTGCCGACCACATGTTTTGCGGGCTGCGACACGCCGACCGGATCTGCCGGTGCTGTGTGAGCGTGGCTGTGCGATCGCCTCGTCGAGTTCTTACGCCCCGGCACCTAAGCGGGAAGACGAGCAGAACTACGGCATCTATGGCGCCCGCCAGGTGTGGCCGGCGCTTAAGCGCGATTCATTCCGCGACCATGACCCGCCCGTCCCACAGGGATAGACACCAGCATCCGGGCGGTCTCGACAACCTCGTTCTCTAGCCGGGTGCCGAGATCCTTCACCACGGCCGCCGCGAGCTCGGGCACCTCGCCCGACTCCAGCGCGCCCGCGATGGCAAGCGACATACGCCGCAGCGTCCACAACCGGGCCATCAACCCGCCGAGGTCACGTTGCCGGCCAGCGTCCAGGTCGGTGCCCACAACCTCGGCCAGCAGCGCCTGCAGGAACGGCAATGTCGACAGGAAGCGCTCCGGTCCGGAGCGCTCGAACGCGAGCTCACCAGTCACCTGCTGCCAGCCGGCCCCGATCTCGCCCAGCACCATCGAGTCGGGGACGAAGACCTGGTCGAACACGACCACGTTGAAGTGATGCGCGCCGGTGAGCAGCGGGATCGGGCGGATCTGCAGGCCCGGCGCGTCCAGCTCGACGATGAACTGGGACAGCCCCGCGTGGCGGTCCGCGTCGTCGCGCGGCGAGGTGCGCGCCAGCGCGAAGAAGGCGTGCGCCCGGTGCGCTCCGGAGGTCCAGACCTTGGTTCCGGTCAGCGACCACCCACCATCGACACGCTCCGCGCGGGTTCGGACCGCGGCCAAGTCCGAGCCCTCGTCCGGCTCCGACATCCCGATGCCAATCCCAGCCCGACAACCACGCATCCACTTTCGGACGCCATGCTTCGGGCCGCTCGCATCTCGGCCAAGAACGTGCGTACGTCGGCCCGCAGCCGGGGCGCCCGTGCGGGCAAGGTCCCCCGGAGGAGGCACGAGCGCGGACATCCGCGTCATGACGCGACCACCGTGCAGGTGGAGAACTGAATCGCCCCGCCCTGCCCCGTCGCGACGCCGAGGCGTGCGCCAGGCACCTGGTGGTCGGCGGCGGTTCCCATGACCTGGCGGGCGCACTCCGCGAGCCGCACCAGCGCCGTGGCGCCGACCGGGTT
>WHSY01000039.1 GCA_009379815.1 Pseudonocardiaceae bacterium | reverse complement strand
GTGTCGACTGGCGGGTGCCGCTGGACGCCGCCGCCCAGCGGGTCCGCGCCGCCCGGCCGGACCGCCCGGTGGCGCTGCAGGGCAACCTGGATCCGGCGCTGCTCGGCGCGGGCTGGGACGCGATCGAGCGTGAGGTGCGCCGCACCGTCGCCGAGGGCCGGGTGGCCGACGGGCACATCGTCAACCTCGGCCACGGCGTGCTCCCGGACACCGACCCCGCCGTGCTGACCCGCGTGGTGGAGCTGGCGCATTCGCTCTGATGCCTCGGGTTGCGGTGGTGGGTGGCGGGATCTCGGGGCTCGCCGCGGCGCACCGGCTGCGGCGGCTGCTGGGGCCGGACGCTGCGATCACACTGCTCGAGGGCTCACGACGGCTCGGCGGCGCGTTGCGCACCGTCGAGTTGGGTACCGTCGAGTTGGGTACCACTGCCTGCGACGTGGGTGCCGAAGCGTTCCTGGTCCGGCGTCCCGAGGCCTCGGCGCTGGTGGCCGAGCTCGGCCTGGACGCCGAGCTGGTGCATCCCACCCCGGCTGGACCGATGGTGCGTGCCGGTGGCCGGACCGTACCGTTGCCGCGCCGCACCGTGATGGGGCTGCCCGCCAGCCCGGACGACGTCGCGGGCGTCCTGTCGCAGCGGGGGCGTGAGCGGCTGGCGGCCGAGCCCGGGATGCCGCTGCGCTGGGAGTCTGGTGCCGACGTCTCGGTGGGGAAGCTGGTCCGGCAGCGGTGTGGCGACGAGGTGGTCGACCGCCTGGTCGACCCGCTGCTCGGCGGCGTGTACGCCGGTCGCGCCGACACGCTCGGCGTGCGCGCCACGCTGCCGGGGCTGGCCGCCGCGCTCGACAGCGGGGTGACCTCACTGCGCGACGCGGCGGCGGCCGCGCTGCCGCCGGTCGGGGGCGCGGCCGGGCCGGTGTTCGGCACGCTGCGGGGCGGACTGGGCCGCCTCACCGACGCGCTGCTGGCCGCGTCGGCGCCGACCGTGCGGCTCGGGTCGCCGGTGCGGGAGTTGTCGCGCTCCGCGTCCGGCTGGCGGCTGGTGCTGGGCAGCACGGCGCAGCCCGAGTGGCTCGAGGCCGACGCGGTGCTGCTCGCGGTGCCCGCGCCCGCGCTGCGGCGGCTGCTCGCCGGGCCGGTGCCCGCGGCCGCGGCCGCGGCGGAGACCGTCGAGGTGGCCTCCTCGGTGGTGGTCGGCCTCGCGCTGCCCGCCGACACTGCCGGGATGCTGCCCGACGCGTCGGGGCTGCTCATCGGCTCCGGCGAGCCCCACACCGCCAAGGCCTTCACCTTCTCCAGCCGCAAGTGGGCCCACGCCCGGGGCCCCGGTGTGCGGCTGGTGCGCGGCTCGGTCGGGCGGCACGGCGAGGTGACCGCGCTGCAGCGCGACGACGCCGGGCTGGTCGACGCCGTGCGCCGCGACCTCGCCGAGCTGACCGGGGTCACGGCCGACCCCGTGGACACCGTGGTGGCGCGCTGGGGCGGCGGGCTGCCGCAGTACGCCCCCGGCCACGTCGAGACCGTCGCCACGATCGAGTCCGCGGTCGCCGAGCAACCCGGTCTCGCCGTTGCCGGCGCCGTGCTCCACGGCGTGGGCATCCCCGCGTGCATCGCCACCGCCGATGCGGCCGCGTTCCGGATCCGGGCTCACCTCGAGCCGGTGAGGTGAGGTCGCGTGTCGCCGGCCAGCAGCGCCTCCGCGCGGGCGAGCCAGCGGGGGGCGGCTGCGGTCCGGCACAGTTCGACGGCCGCGGCGGCGTGGCTGCCGGCGGCCGCGGCGTCGCCGCAGACCGCGGCCAGCCGCGCCAGCGTCAGGTCGACCGGACCCTGCGAGGAACCCTCGGTCCAGCTCAGATGTCCGGCGAACGGGGTCAGCAGCGGGCGCAGCGCGGCCGCGGGCGCGACCGCGCCCAATGCGGCGCAGGCGTCGGCGAGGATGAGCCGGACGCCGAGCCACGGTGTCGCGCGGGCGACGGACTCGACGCCGGTCTCGAGCACCGGTGCCAGTGTCGCCGTCGCAGCGTCGAGTTGGCCGAGTTCGGTCTGGATCCATCCCAGCATGACGCGCCACTGCAGCCCCGGCTGGGCCTCGACGAGGGCAGCCATCGCGTCGACCAGCTCGGCGAGGGTGCCCTGCTCGTAGTGCAGCCCCAGCAGGTGCGCGCTGTGGGCGGCGCGGACCAACGACTCGCCGAGCCCGATCTCGATCCCGAGCTCCAGGGCGGAATCGGCGACGGTCGCTGCGGTTGCCAGGTCGCCGCGCAGCAGTAGCAGCCCCGCCCGGCGCTGGGTGACGTGCCAGCCGAAGAAGGGCTGGTGCAGCTCCGCGGCCAGCGCGTCGGCCGCGTCCAGTGCCGCGTCCGCGTCATCGAGTCGGCCGAGTTCGATCAGCGCGCTGTTGCCGAACAGCTCGGCCCAGCACGTCACCTCGAGGTCGCCGAGGCGACGGCCGAGGTCGCCGAGCTCGTCGGCGTCGGCGAGCTTGCGGGCCGGCAGCCGCGCGGTGGTCGGCGTCAGCTGCGCGCCGGCGAGCACGCGCGCGAGCATGCGCTCGTCACCGGTGCGTCGAGCGATGTCGAGCGCCTCGGTAGCCAGCCTCACCCGACGATCGAGCTGTCCGCTGTAGGCCAGCTCGCTGGACAGCTTGCTCAGCAGCCGCGCGCGCAGCCCCGAGTCGTCACAGTCCAGCCCCCCAGCCCGCCCCAGCCCGGCCAGCGCCGCCTCGAGCAGGTCGACGACGTCGCTGTCCTCGACACCGGCGTTGTGCATCCCGCCGACGAGGGCGATGCGGCCGAGCCGCTCGGCATCGCCGAGGGCGCGGGCATCCATCGCCGCCGCCAGCAGCACACCCCGGTGGCGGGGGTCTCCGGCGCGGTCGAGTGCCTCGCCGCGCAGCGTCGCGAGGTCGCAGCGGGTTGCGAGGTCCACGGGTTCGGTGTGCGCGAGCGCCTGCAGCCCGCGCTCGTAGTGTGTCGCCGCCTCCTCGAACGCCCGGTCGGCGCTGGCCGCGTCGCCCGCGCAGTAGCCGACAGCCCGGTCGACCCCGCCGATCGCGGCCGCGGCGCAGGCGTGGCGGGCCAGCTCCGGTATCCGGGTGCCGGCGTCGGCACTCGCCTCCAGCGCATCGAGCACGCGAAGGTGCAGCCGGACCCGCCGGGGCGGGGTCAGCTCGTCGACCAGCGCGGCCCGTATCAGCGCGTGCGCGAAGGCGCACCGGTCCGGCTGCCCGGGAACCGGGACGAGCAGCCCGCCCGCGAGCGCACGGTCGACGGTGTCGAGCACCTCGTCCTCACCCGCCGCTGCCACCGCGACGAGCAGGCTCACATCGAAGTCCGTGCCGAGCACGGCAGCGGTGCGCAGCAGCGCCACGCCGGTCTCGGGCAGGCGCGCGAGCCGCTGCGTCAGCACGGCGTGCACCCCGGCGGGAACACCGGCGTCGAGCGCATCGTCGGCGTCGATGCCGGCTGCGTCGTCGAGCCGGCGCATGAGTTCGCGGAGGAAGAAGGGGTTACCCCCACTGTCGGCATGCAGCCGGCGGGCCAGCGCGCGGCGGCGGGTCGGCACGGCGCTGCGGTAGCCGTCGACGAAACTGACGACATCGCCCTCGGTCAACCCGCCGAGGGGCACCCGGGTGACGCCGGGCAGCCGGTCGGCCAGCAGCCCATCGACGTTGAACTCGTCCTCGCGCACGGTGCCGAGAACGAGCAGCCGTGCCGGTCCGGGCGCTCGCAGCAGGTGGCGCAGCAGCAGCAGGGTCGGCCTGGCCGCCCATTGCAGATCGTCGATGACGAGCAGCAGCGGATCGGCGGTGCTCGCCGCGTCGAGCCAGCCGGTCACCGCCTCGAACAGCCGGTGGCGTTCGGTCTCCGGTTCGGCGTGCAGCGGTGGTGCCAGGTCGGCAACGCGGTGGGCGAGGGTCGGCTCCCAGACGGCGAGCTCTCCGGCCAGCGGCCCGAGGCGCGCAGCCAGTGCGGTATCGGGCAGCTCGGCCAGCTCCGCGCCCAGCACGTCGCGGAACGGCTGGAAAGGCACCCCCAGCTCGGGATCGCAGCGTCCGTGGCGCACCAGGCCACCCGCGTCGGCCACGTCGCGGGCCAGCTCGGCGGCCAGGCGCGTCTTGCCGATGCCGGCCTCGCCTGCCAGCAGCACGAGCTGCCGCCGGCCACCCGACGCGATGTCCCACGCGCGGTGCAGCGCTGCCCGTTCGTCGGTACGCCCGACGAACGGCTCCCCGTCGTCGACGATGCCCGCCAGCGTGGACGGCAGGTTCCGGCGGCGCGGCTGCGGTGTCGGCAGGCGCTCGTCGGGTGCGTCGTCACCGAACAGCTCCCGGTGCAGCGCCCTGGTCTGGGGGTCGGGCACGACGTCGAGTTCGGCTGCGAGCAGCTGCTGGCAACGCTCGTAGGCGCGCAGCGCTTCGGTGCGGTCGCCGGCGGCGGCGTGTGCGCGGATCAGCTGCCGGTGCGCGGACTCGCACAGCGGCTCGAGCGCTGTCGCCTCCTCGGCCACCGGCAGCGCCAGCGCAGGCTCACCGAGGGCGAGCCGGGCATCCCCGGCGACCTCGAGGGCGCGGCGCCGCCAGGACCGCAGCTCGTCACGCTTGGCCTGCAGCCAGGGCGCAGCGACGTCCGGTAGCAGCGGGCGTTCCAGCACCAGGCGGGCGGTCGACACCTCCGCGAGCGCCCGGCCCGGATCGCCGGACGACAGCGCTGCCTCGGCGGCCCGTACGGCGTGGACCGCCGTGTCGATGTCGACCTCGACGGGCTCGGGCAGCAGCAGCTGGTAGCTGCCGGCCGTATCGTGGGCCACCACACTGCCGCCGAGCCCGGCCGAGTGCAGGAAGGTGCGGACCTCACCCGCGATCGCGTGCAACGACGACCGCCACGAGACCGGCAGCCCGTCGGGCCACAGGATCCCGGCGAGCTCCTCGTCTCCGACCGGACGGTTGCGTTCCGCGACGAGAACCGTCGCCAGCAGCCGCGCCTGGTGTCCAGCCAGCGTGTCCGGGTCGCCTGATCCGTGCTGGGTCTCGATCCGGATGCCAGCAGCGAGCGCGACGTGCACTGCCATGCGAACCCCACCGTCCCCTGGTGTAGCCAGTCTGGCACGGAGGGCGACAACTGGCCAGGAGTCGGGCAGCGAGTGCGGTCGCCTCAGCCGGGCGGCTCCGGTCCGGCAGGCTCTGCCGCTTCTCCCGGCGGCACCGGTTCTCCCGGTGGAAGCGGTTCTCCCGGTGGAAGCGGGGCGCTCGGCGGTGCCGGGGGTGGTGGCTCGGGTTGCGTCGTGCCGCTGATGTAGAGCCCGGCCTGACACTGCTGCTGGTCCTGCACCGGAGTGGTGCACTGCAGCGCGTAGACGATGCGCTGCCCCTCGGTGAAGATGATCGGCGAGACGAAGTGCTGGTCGAGGGTGCGGAAGTTCTCCGCCCGGGCGGTGATCAGCACGTCGGCGTCCCGCAGCAGCCGTACCGTGCCGATATCGCCCCGGGACTCGAAGACCAGGTCGGTGACGGTGACGATCTGCCCGTCGGGCACCACGTAGTCCCCGATCTCGTCCTGGCCGGGAGCGGCGGTGACCAGGATCCGCCGGTTGAACGGCTCGACCGCCTGGGCCAGCGCACGGGCGGCCTCCTCGTCCTGCACCGCGGTCGATGCCTGGTTGGCCGTCCCGCTGGCCAGCGCAGCCTGCTGGCCGGCCCGCTCGGCCTGCTGCTGTGCGGCTTGCGCCTGTTCCTGAGCCTCGACGGCCTTCTCCTCGACCTCGGCGACCTGCTCGGCCACCGCCTCCTGCGCTGCGGAGCGGACCGTCGGGCGCAGCACGGCGAACCACAGCGCCACCAGCGCGACCAGACCCGCGGCGGCCAGCGCCGCCACCTTCGCGCTGCCGCGAGGGAAGATCGGCCCCTGGACCACCTGGCCGTCGGCGGGCTGTGAGGGTGTTCCCGGCAGTCCGCCGGCCTCATCCGGCGGCTCCTCGAAGTCGTCGAGCGGGCTCGCCGGTGCGTCCTGCTCGCTCATCAGCACCCGGAACGGCAGGGTCTGCGGCGCACCTCGCCACATGATGCGCGCGGTCTTGATCTTGATCTTGGAGAACGCCGCCTCGCCCGGTTCGATCACCAGCACATCCGGTTTGCACCGGATCCGCAGCGCCTCGTCGGGGTCCTCACCACGCAGGAAGACGCGGATCGGGTGGTTGCCGCGGTTGTCCACCGCGAGGGAGTGCATGGTCCGCCAGCGGGCCTGCGACATGCGAGGGGCCAGCTCGCTGCGCGTCTCCGAGAACCCGGTGATATCGATGATGCCCTCGGGCACGGCGGTATTGGTGGGGTTCTCCCGGGGCTCCACCATGACGGCGAAGGGCACTTCGGCGGCCGGGACCCCGGCGGCCCGCGGCACAGCGAACGTGACGGTCACCTCGCCGTCGGTGCCGGGATACAGCGACAGCTCCGGCGGCTCCACGCTGGCGTAGGGGGCCAGGTCGCCCAGCGGCGTGAACCGGTAGGCCTCGACGACCTGGCTGTTGTTGGTGACCGACAGCCGGCAGCTGGCCTGCCCGCCGGGGACCAGCACGAGCCGCGCGACATCGAGACGGGCCAGCGTGCTCATGGGCCCACGCTACGAGGCCGCACCCGCGCGGTAACGGCACGCGAGGCCGGACCATCGGGCAACCTGCCCTGCCCGTTGAGTTGGCGTTGAGCGCATGTGGAGCGGTGGTCCCCAGACTGCTCGGCGAGATCGGTCCGGCGGCCAAGGGAGGAAACATGATCGGACGGGTGGCTGTGCACGTGTGCGCGCTCGACCCCATCTCCGAGATCGGTGTCGCGACGACGTTGCGGCCGCGGCCCGAGGTACTGCTCGTCGACGAGCCGGCCTCGGCAGCCGTGACCGTGGTCGTCGCGGACACCGTCTGCGAGCAGACGCAGGAGCTGATGCGCCGGGTGCAGGGCAAGGGCTGTCGCCGCATCGTGCTGGTCGCCTCGTCGGTCGACGACGCGGCGCTGCTGGCGGCTGTCGAGATCGGGGTGTGCGCACTCATCCGCCGCGCCGACGCCAGTGCCGAGCAGCTGGCCCACGTCGCTACCCGCGCGGCATCGGGAGACGGGACGCTGCCACCGGACATGCTCGGCCGGCTGCTCGACCAGGTCGGCCGGCTGCAGCGGCACGTGCTGGGCCCGAGAGGGTTGTCGGTGACGGGACTGTCGAGCCGGGAGGCGAGGGTGCTGGGCCTGGTGGCCGACGGCATGGACACCCGCGAGATCGCACACACCCTGGCCTACTCCGAGCGCACCGTGAAGAACGTGCTCCACGACGTCACCAACAGGTTCCAGCTGCGCAACCGGTCGCACGCGGTGGCCTACGCGCTGCGCGAGGGCCTGATCTGACCGTCACCCGCGGTTGTGGAACCCGGGTGGCTGGCCCGCCGGTGCGACGACGAGGAACGGCGGGCTCTCCACCCTCACGTCGCCGGCCGTCCCGACCAGAACCCGCTCGCCGAGCCGGTCCTCCGGGAAGACCAGCACCGAGACCGTGAAGGCGCCTGCCGGATCGGAGGTCACCGTCGTGCGGCCCAGCCCCGGTCGCCAGGTCAGCACCACGTCGGCGTTCGAGGGGAACTCGGTGCCGCGTGCCAGCACCGCGTCACCGAGCGCGGCGATCGGCGGGTCGAGCACCAGCTCCGCGGCGAGACCGTCACCGTCCGGGTCGACCGGGGTGGGGCCACCGGTACCTCCGACCATCCCGGTGCCGGTCAACGAGGCGGTGTAGTCCGCGTCGAGATCACTGACGGTGAGCGTGCCGGTGCTCGGACCCTGCTCGGTGGGCGCGAATGTCATGCTGATCACGCAGCTGCGACCGCGGTGCAGCGCCGGTCCGCAGTTGTCGTCGCCGGCGGTGAACGGCCCGGTCAACGGTGTGCCGGTGATCACCAGTGGGCCCGGCCCGGCATTGCTGACGGTCACCTCGCGCGGTCCGCTGATGGTGTCCACCGGCAGCGGGCCGAAGTCCACTGTGGCCGGGTCCAGGGTCACCTCGGGAAGGCGCTCGGCGAGGTAGACGTCGGCGGTGCCGTTCTCGTCCGCGCCGGCCAACGGGGCATAGGTGTCGAACGCGATGTGCCGGCCGTGCGCATCGATCGCCGGAAGGAATGCATCGGCCGCGTCGGCCGCCGGCGTCTCGGTCACCCCGCCGCCGTCGAGGTCGGGTAGGAAACGCACCCGCAGCCCCCCCGGGTCGACATCGCCGGGTGGGGTCGCGAAGGCGACCGTGGTGCCGTCGCCGGACAGCGCGTGGCCGAGCGTGAACCTGTCGGAGACCTGCACCGTCGTGGCCGCGGCCAGGTCGCGCAGGTGGACGTGATCGTCGGCGCGGAACGCGACCCGGTTCCCGCCGGCCGACAACGACGGCGATCCCGCTGCGGGGGGTGGTGGCGGGGGCGGTGCCGGCACGTCCGGTGACGGTGGTGGAGGTGGTGGTGGTGATGGTGGTGCGGGCGGCAGGATCGAGACGAGCTCGGTCGACCCCGGCTGATAGCTGCGGTCCCCGCGGGCATCGGTGTCATGCACGTAGACCTGCGGCGTACCGCTGAGCCGCGAGGTGAACGCCACCCGCCGGCCGTCGCCGGAGATTGAGGGCTCGATGCCGTGGATGCGGTTTCCCCCGTCGTCGACACTCACCACTGCCGGCGGTGGTGCGTCGGGACCGGCGAAGTCACCCGTGCCGGACAGGTCTCGACGCGCGATGACGACGCTGCGTAGTCCCTCCGCGACGAAGCGGGTGACGGTGCCGGCCAGGTCCAGGCTTGCCACCTCGGTCCGGATCCCGGTGGGGCGCAGCAGCACGTACGCGGTGCAGCTGCTCAGCAGCGTGTCCCGGCCCGCCACGCACGGTTCCGGCCGATCCGCGCCCGGCAGCTGCTGTTCGGGCGGGGGTGTGACGAGCTGTGCGGAGCAGTCCGGCGGCGGGCTGAACGTGACCCGGCTGCCCTCGAAGGGGCCAACCTCCAGCGCGACGAGGTCGGTGCGCCCCAGCTGCACCGGACCGGCATCGGCGACCTGGTACCCGAAGCCACGGCCCGACGCATCGCTGATCAAGCGAGGGCGAAGACCGCTCAGGTCCGGTGCGGGGCACGGCTCGGCCGGCGCCTGCCGGGGTGCGGCGAACGAGTCGAAGGCCTGGTAGCCGCCCCAGCAGTCGGCGACGATCGGGTAGGCGGCCCGGCCGGCGGGCGTGGTGGCATCGGTGACGAGCTGGGCGCGGTGGACGTGCCACTCGCCGTCGGCCGGGCAACTGTTCGAGTCGGGCTCGAAGACGAGGTCCAGAACGCACCGCTGACCCGGCTCCACTGTCCCGGTGCAGCTCGACTCGTCGATCCGGAACGCGTCGCCCGGGCCCTCGATGGTCACGCCTCGTAGCTGCACGGCCCGGTCGCCCTCCACCAGCAGGCCCACCTCTGCTCGCTCGTCGTACCCCGCACGGGCCGAGCGCCTGAAGTCGATCACGTCCCCGGCCGGCCGCTCGAAGTCGACAAGCTCTGCGAGCTCGAGGTCGTCCAGGAAGCGGATCTGCGGGATCAGCGCCGGTGAGCTGGGCCCCAGCCAGCCCGGGAACGCCAACGTCGACCCGTCAGCTGACAGCTGCGGGCCGCACGGCCCGTTGTTCGAGCCGGCGCGGCCCAACGGGAAGCATCCCGAGACGCGCTGGTACCGCAGATCGGACTCGGTGCCGGTGACGCGGCGGACGGTGCGCTGGCCCGGCTCGTCGAGGACGCCGTCGGCATCGGGATCGCGGTCCGCCACGAGGATGTCGGTCTCGGTGCCGCTGCGCTGCACCCAGGACACCAGTCGTCCACTGCCCGAGATGCTGGGCGCGGTGGCGTGTCCGGCGCCGGGTTCCGAGAGCAGGGTGGTCGCTGCCCGGCCCCGGTCACGGACGTAGACGTGCGACTGCCGGCCCTCCTCGCGAGCCTGTGAGGACGCTGCTCTCGGGACCGCTGTTTCGGTGGGGGAGGGGGATTGTGTCGGTGGCGGCGGGGCTTCTGTCGGGGTCGGGGTCGGGGTCGGGCTTGGGGCCGGGGATGGCGGTGGTGTTGTCGGCGTGGGGGCGCCGGTCAGGTCGGCATAGGACTGGAACGTCACCTGCGACCCGTCGTCGGACAGGTCGGCCGCGCCCGAGATGTGCTCGCCGCCGTCCGATATCCAGGTCGGTGCGGCGGCGGGAGGCTGGGCCGCGGCGACGCCGGGCGCCGCTGCAGCGGTCAGCACCGCCGCGAGCAGGGCACCCCGGAGTCTCACGGGAACAGAGCACCACTCCAGCCGCGCGGCATGCAGGTCCCGCCGTACCCGGCGGGGGGCAGCCCGGGATGCCCGAACGGGCAGCGGAACCGGCACCACCGGCGGCGCTTCGCACCGGTGCGCGCCCGCGGAACAACGCGGCAGGCTGTGAGGGTGATCGTCGAGGTTGATGAGGCGCTGGCCGCGCTGCTGCGCCGGGACGTGCTCAACGGGGCGCAGGTGGAGATCGCCTTCGACGCCCCCACCCGCGACTGGGCCGCCAAGCGCAGCGGGCCCGCCCTCAGCGTCTTCCTCTACGACATCAAGGAGGACACCCGCCGCCGACAGCACGGCCAGATCAACGTCCGCGGGGGAAACGGGCACATCGCCGCGCGGCACCGGCCGCCACGGGTGTTCGATCTCTGCTATCTGATCACGGCGTGGACCCAACGCCCCGAAGACGAACATCGGTTGCTGTCGGCCGTGCTGAGCTCGCTGCTGGGGCACGACGCCCTGCCCGAGGAGCTGCTGTCCAAGGACCTGCGGGCGCTCGGCGTGCCGTGCGGGCTGACGGTGGCCACGACGCTCGGCAACGATCGCTCGGCCGCCGATCTGTGGCCGGCGCTGGGCGGCGAGCTTCGCCCCTCGCTCAACGTGGTCGTCGCGGCACCCGCGCTGGCGGGAGCGCCGGTGGATGTCGCACCGTTGGTGATCGCGCCACCTCTGATCGACCTGCAGGAACGCTCGAGGTGAGCATCACCGTGCCCGAACGGGGACGTGCCCGAGGCCGATGAAACAGCCCATCACAGAGAGACGTCGACGGTCGGTCACGCTTGCCGCTACGCGACGTTAGACGTACAGTATCATGTACGCACATGGGAGGTGGGTTGTGAAGACCATGACGTATTCCGAGTCACGCGCGAAGTACGCTGAGACCCTCAATGCGGTCGTGGACGACCGCGAAGAGGTGGTGATCACCCGCGCCGGCCACGACCCGGTGGTCATGGTTGCGCTCGACGACTACGAGTCGCTGAAGGAAACCGCGTACCTGCTCAAGAGTCCCGAGAACGCCCGTCGGCTGCTGGCCTCGATCGACCGGCTCGAGCATGGCGGAGGATTCGAGCAGGATCTTGTCGAATGAAGCTGGTCTGGGACCAGAGCGCCTGGGATGACTACGTCTGGTGGCAGACGCAGGATCGCAAGGTCCTCAAACGCATCAACACGCTGATCAAGGATGTGGAGCGCAACGGCAACGAGGGGATCGGCAAGCCCGAGCCCCTCAAGCACGGGTTCCACGGTTACTGGTCGCGTCGCATCACCGACGAGCACCGACTTGTGTACAAGATCAGCGAGGACGAGCTGCGGATCGCCGCTTGCCGATACCACTACGGGAGCTGACGCTGTCGGCCTGGTCTCGTTGCGGATGTCACAGCGCGGAGATGTGATCTCGGCGTGGCCGCCCGACATGCTCGGTGCGTGACCAACTGACCCCGTGTGCCCGAACGGGCAGCGCGACCGGCCCTGGTAACGGCGCTCGCTGACGCTGTGCCCACCTCACGCGCGCGGCACGCTGACCGGGTGACCGTCGAGGCCGTGCTGGCAGGGCTGGTGCGGATCGAGTACCGGGTCCGTGCCCTGATCGTCGAACGGCGCGCCATCGATCCGGCGCCCGACGACCCGTTCCGGGGTTTGTACCTGTCCGACGAGGCCGTGGCAGCGATCCTCGACCGGCCCGCGATGCTGGTGGGATCGCCCGAGCCCGAGCTCGAAGAGCTGGCACCGTTTGCCGCCGCGTTCGGCCTCGACGGGCTCGACGTCGGGCTGCTGCTCGTCGCGCTGGCCCCGGACGTGGACAGTCGGTTCGAGCAGCTCTACGGCTACCTCAACGACGACGTCACCCGCCGGCGTGCCAGCGTGGAGCTGGCGCTGGCGCTGTGCGGGCTGCCCGCCGCGGACACGGTCGGTCGGGCCCGGCTCTCGCCCGGATCGGCGCTGGTCGACGGGGGACTGGTCGTGGTCGAGGACACCGAGCGCCCACTGCTGTCCCGCGCGTTGCGGGTGCCCGATCGGGTCGTCGCCCACCTGCTGGGTGATGACCGGGCCGATGCCGATCTCGTCGGCGTGCTGCGTGAGCCGTCCGTTGCAACCGTCGGCGGGGCCGAGCCGGTTGCGGCGGCGCTACGCCAGGGCATGCGCCTGGGCTATCTTCGGCACTCGGCGGCGGGCTCCGGGCGCGCCATGGCAGCAGTGGCGTTGCGCGCCGCCGCGCGTCCGGTGCTCGACGTCGATCTCTCGCTGCACCTGGCCGACGCCGATTCCGGCGCGCTGGCCCGGGCATTGGGCCGGGAGGCGCGGCTGCGCGGGGCGGGAGTGGTCGCCGGCCCGGTCGGGACGTCGAGTCCTGCCGGCCTGATCCGCTCGCTGGCCGGATTGGGCGTGCCGGTGCTGCTACACGGCACGGCCAGCTGGGACCCGGCGTGGGCCGCGCAGGCCCCGCTGCTGGTCACGGTGCCCGACCCGACTGCCGAGCAGCGCCGCGCGTTGTGGGCCGCGCAGCTCGACGGGCAGGCTGCCGCAGGCATCGACCCGGTGACCGAGACCGCCGGGTTCCGGCTCGGGCCGGAGGCGATCGCGCAGGCCGCGGCCGCCGCCCGCGCCGCCGCCGCGGGCTCGGCGGTGACCGGGACCGCGCTGCGAGCGGGAGCCCGGGCGCAGAGCGCGGCAGGGCTGCAGCGCCTCGCCCGGCACATCGTGCCCGCGGTGGGCTGGGCGCAGCTCGTCGCGCCGGAGCGGACCCTGGGTGCGCTGCACGAGCTCGTCGCCCGGGCGCGGCACCGCGACCGGGTGCTCGGCGAGTGGGGCATGCGACCCGGTGGCGGGCGCGGGCTGGGGGTCAGCGCACTGTTCACCGGCGAATCGGGCACCGGCAAGACCACCGCCGCCGAGGTGATCGCGGGTGAGCTCGGCCTCGACCTCTACGCCGTCGATCTGGCGGCGGTGGTCGACAAGTACGTAGGGGAGACCGAGAAGAACCTCGAGCGGATCTTCAGCGAGGCCGCCGGGGTCAACGCGGTGCTGCTGTTCGACGAGGCCGATGCGATCTTCGGGAAGCGCTCGGCGGTCTCCGACGCCCACGACCGCTACGCCAACATCGAAAGTGCCTACCTGCTGCAGCGCATGGAGTCCTTCGACGGGCTGGCGGTGCTGGCCACCAACCTGCGGGCCAACCTCGACGATGCCTTCACCCGCCGGCTCGACATGGTCGTCGACTTCCCGCTGCCCGACGAGAAGATGCGCCGTGCGCTGTGGGACGTCTGCCTGGGCACGACGCTGCCCCGCGACGCGGATCTCGACCTGGACCGCTGCGCGGCCACCTTCGACCTCGCCGGCGGTGACATCCGCTCGGCTGCGGTCACCGCGGCCTACCTCGCCGCCGACGCCGACCGCCCGTTGACCATGGCCGACCTGCTCGCCGCCGTCGACGGCGAGTACCGCAAGCTCGGCCGCCTCGCCCCGGAGCCATTTCCAGCCCCGCACGGGAACCAACCATGACCTCCCGCCAGCCGATCGGGGCAACCGTCGCTCATCAGGCACGAATCGACGTGACAACCTCACGAGCCGACGTGCAGCGCGCACTGGATACCGGCTCGATTATGACGTTCGATGCCGCGCGCTCGACACCATCGTGCTCGCCATCTTGAGTGGCCCTGTGAGTACGGGACCGCCGCCTCGTGGATCGGCGACGTAGGGCGCGGGAGAGCCTACGCGTTGCGGCTATCGGTCAGTCGTCCTCGCCGGCAGAGTCGTTTCCTTTGATGTGGTGGGCGGCTCCGTCGGAAACAAACGCCTTACCGACTCGCTCTGCTTCCCGCTCAAAGCGGTCGGACGGGTCACTGATCTTGAGCCCGCTTGCACCGACGGTCCCGGCCACCGGCCCCCGTTGCTGCTGCACGACATGCGTGAGTTCGTGAGCCAGCCGCTGCTGACCGACCGACGAGGCCGGGTCGTACTTCCCGGATCCGAACACGATGTGCGAGCCGCTGGTATAGGCCTGCGACTGCACAGCTCGTGCCGACGCCGCCGCTGCGCGGTCGTGATGGACCCTCACGTGCGACAGCTCGGCGCCGAGGTAGTTCTCGGCCCGTGTCTGGAACGCGGCGTCGAGCGGCGCACCACCGGATTGCAGCACCGACCGGACTCGCTGGCCTGCGACTGCCTCGTCCTCCTGGCGCTGGACCAGCGCCGCGACAGCCGAGTTACCGGCCAGACGCTGCGCGGCCAGCAGGGAGCGAGGCGACAGTGGCGCGCGTGGATCTACCCGTTCGGTCCGACTGCCCCGCTGACGCGCTGCGAGAGCGCGACGGGTGGCGGCTGCGTATCCGGTGTGCTGACGCATGCGACCGACCTCCTCATGCGGAAACCAGCGTGGCACAGCATCGGGTCAGGTACTAACCCTTGCTGCTCGCCGAACGGGCAGCGCCGATCGCCTGATCGGGCATCGGATGACCGCCTTGTGTCGCTGCGGGGCTTGCCGTACGGCCGCTACTCGTCGGGAGACGGCCCGCCGAGCTCCCAGAGGCTACTGACCGGCATCGCCTGCAGCCGGGGACCGAACGGAAGAGCCTGGGTGCCGGTGTGCAGAACGATCCCGGCGTGGAAGTCGGTACCCAGCCGGTCGGCAAGATGCCGGAGCCCGCGGAAGTCCGCGGTGTTCACCGTCGACGCCGCCTTTACTTCGATGCCGACCACCCGGCCCTGTCGGTCCTCGAGAACTGCGTCCACTTCGATGTTGTCCTTGGTTCGGTAGTGGGCGAGCTCGACCCGACGCCGCGACCAGGTGAGTTGGCGCGCGAGCTCCATCAGCACGAAGCTCTCCAAGAGCGGGCCCAAGGGAGCCTCGGGCCGTTGCAGGCTTCGCG
Organism: Pseudonocardiaceae bacterium; assembly: GCA_009379815.1. Taxonomy (GTDB): domain Bacteria; phylum Actinomycetota; class Actinomycetes; order Mycobacteriales; family Pseudonocardiaceae; genus WHSY01. The sequence goes on along the minus strand of WHSY01000039.1, from coordinate 27,874 downwards.
CATCGCAGTCCAGGAGATTCGCCGCCACCCCCGAGTCCACGAAGGCAACCTTGGGTGTCCCGATCGCGCGGGTCGACAGGTTCCGCGACCAGGCGGGAATGCGCTTGATCAGAAAGACCTCTTCGAGCAGACCGAGGTAGCGATGTACGGAGCGCGCTGACAGACGGAGATCGCTGCTCAGCGCATTGCCGACGAGGAGTTGGCCGGACCGGGCCGCGAGCAGCCGAAGGAGGGCGCGCAGCTGGGCCGGCCGCTCGATCTCCGAGAGCTGGCTGACGTCTCGGGCGACGAGATCACCGACGTAGGAGTCGAAGAAGCGGGCGCGGCGGCGCGGGTTGATCCGTGCCACGGCCTCGGGGAAGCCACCGCGCACGATCCGCTCGGCGTACTCCCGTCGCTCCACCGTCGACTCCCGAAACGGGACTGCACTCTCCGCGAAGACCGCATCGACGAAGCCGTCCTCGACACCGTCGATCTCACCTTGCGAAAACGGCCACAGCTCGACGGTCTCCGTGCGGCCCGGCAGGGTGTCAGGCAGCGCACGCAGGCCCAGGATCCGCGCCGACCCGGTGAGCAGGTACCTGCCGGGCCGTGGGTCGGTGTCGACCTCTTCCTTGATCGCGAGCAGGAGTTCGGGAGCCCGCTGGATCTCGTCGATGACCATGAGTTCCGGAAACGCCACGAATCCACTGGGATCCGCGGCAGCGGACTGCCTCGTCACCGCAGTGTCAAGGTTGCGCCATTCCGCCTCGCGGTGCCGAGCCGCCTCGCAGGCGAGCGTGCTCTTGCCGCACTGGCGGGCACCGACTATCAGCACGACGCGGGTATCCGCGAGCGCATCGGCTACCGCGTGCGTCGCCCGTCGAGGGACAACGCGGCCCAAAGGGGTGCTACCGGTACCGACCATAGCGTTCAGCATAGCCGAGCTGGCACGCTAGACGGCACGGACCTGGCACGCTGGACGCTCGCCTACTGGCACAGTGGTCGCTACATGAGTGGCGCGATGGGCGCATTCGGCGATCGGTACGAGCCGATCGAGGCACAAGCCCGCACCGTGTGACCATCTGACGCAACGTGACCGAACGGGCAGCGCGACCGGCCAGGTATCAGCGCTCTGTGACGCTGTGTCCGCGGCACGGGCACAGCACACTGATCCGGTGATCGTTTGAGGCCGGGCTGGCCCGGATCATCGGGGACATCACGTGACGGGTCGGCCTGCCCCGGCGAAGTGGTCACCCAGCGAGCGGTAGGGCTCGACCTGCACCGGCTGCCCGAACGTCGGCGCGTTGATCATGTGGCCGTTGCCGATGTAGAGCCCGACATGGTGGATCTTGGTGGCGGGGTTGCCGTAGAAGACGAGGTCGCCGGGCCGTAGCTGGGCCACGCGGGCAGTGGCGAAGTACTGGGTGTGCGCGGTACGGGGCAGGTCGACACCCGCGGTGTCGTAGGCGGCCGTCGTCAGCCCGGAGCAGTCGAATCCCGCGTCGCCGCGCTGCGGGCCGTTGCCGCCCCACACGTAGGGCAGGCCGACCTGCGCGGCCGCGAAGTCGATCGCGGTCGCGGCCGCCGGGCGCAGCGGGACGCCGGTGCGCACCGCGGTGGCATACATCGTGGCGACGGCCAGCACCTGCTGCACGGAGGCCGCACCATCCCCGACGGATCGCACCGCAGACACCCAGCCGTCCGCGGTGCTGGTGTCGCGGTCACCGGCGCACAGCGCCTCGGCGGTCGCCAGCGCCGCGGCGCGTCCGTCCTCGGGCGCCACCCCGGCCGAGCCGACCTGCCCGATCGCGGCCAGCGTGATCCAGGACAGCCGGCAACCCGGTGTCGCCTGTTGCGTCGCGAGGTCGGCCGCCCCGTAACCGACAAGTGCGGATTCCGGGACGCCGAGCAGGGGCGCGATCTCGGCAGCCCAGCGCACCAGCGGGTCAGGCGCAGGCCTGGTCGTCGCCGCGACCGACGCGACGGGCCCGGTCGGTGCACTCCTGGCCAGCGGCCGGGCTGCCTGCGCAGAGTCGAGCTCCAGCACGGGCACTGGCGGCAACCCGACGGGGTGCTGCTGCGCTGTTGCGGCGGGACCCGCCGCCGGTACGGCCTCGGAGGCCACCACGAGGGAACCCGCCCACACCCCACCACCGGCCGAAGCGAACAGCATTGCCGCCAGCAGGCTCCGAACCGCCGCCGGGGCGGGCCCGGTCGTCCGGGCCGACGGCCGCCGCCTGGGCGGTGCCCCTCGCGAGCGTAGCCGCGCGTGGCGACGAGCGGCGCGCGAGTGGTGCTGGCGCATGTCGGACCTCCCGCCCGACGAGTCAGCCATCGCGCAGCCGCGCGGAACACGGCCACGTTGCCCGCATTAGGGGCACAACCCGCCGCGCGACCGGTATGCCCCATCGTGCACCGCTGCCTTCCCCACCTCGCGTCCACTCGGCCATACCCGTCCGGGTCGTGTGGCGCGATGCTCGATCCGGGCCACGCCGCCCAGGCGCGGCGAGCTTGGAGAGGAGCGCGAGTTATGCCGACCTACCTGTCACCCGGCGTCTACGTCGAGGAGTCGGAGGCCGGGACACGCCCGGTCGAGGGTGTAGGCACGGCGGTGGCGGCTTTCGTCGGCTTCGCCGCCCAGGGCCCGTACAACACCCCTACCCTGATCACGAACTGGACCCAGTTCACCCAGACTTTCGGCGACTTCGTCGAGAACACCTACCTGGCGCACTCGGTGTACGGCTACCTGGCCAATGGTGGTTCGGCCTGTTACGTGGTCCGCATCGGCGGCAACGGCGCGCAGGGCAACGGCTCGAAGGAGCCCGCGAAGGCCGAGCTGCCCGCGAGTCCGCAGCTCGCGATCGGCCCATACCGCCTCATCGCGGTCGAGTCGGGAAAGAGCGCCCCGGACATCACGGTCGAGGTCGTCGACAGCAAGGACGACAATCCGCCTGCGGACGCGGTGAAGCTGATCGTGCACGCCACGGGCAAGCCGCCGGAGGAGTACGACCCGGTGGTGCCCAAGAAGTCCGGGTCGAAGACCCACAACCTGATGACCGTCGTCAACGCCATCTCCACCACTGTCCGGGTGGAGGAGGCCACGACCAGTGGCGCCGTGGAGAAGGTCGAGAAGGGCAAGCAGGCCCTGGAGCGCCCCGCCCCACCCGACCCGTCGCCGCAGTCGCTGGACGCCGACGACTACGTCGGCAACGCCGCCGAGCGCACCGGTTTCTCCGGCCTGGAGGCGGTCGACGAGGTCACCATGGTCGCGGTCCCGGATCTGATGAGCGCCTACCAGCAGGGTGACCTGGACCTGGAGATGGTGCAGACGGTGCAGCTCGCCATCATCAGTCACTGCGAACAGATGGGGGATCGGGTCGCGATCCTCGACGCGCCGCCCGGCCTCAACGCGCAGCAGGTCAAGGAGTGGCGGGTCGAGCAGGCCGGCTACGACTCCAAGTACGCGTCGCTGTACTGGCCGTGGCCCAAGGTGTTCGACCCCGCCAGCGGCACCAACGTCTTCGTCCCGCCGTCCGGCCTCGTCGCCGGCATCTGGGGGCGTAACGACGATACCCGCGGCGTGCACAAGGCACCCGCCAACGAGGTGGTGCGGGGCGCGGTCGCGTTGCAGACCCAGATCACCAAGGCCGAGCACGACCTGCTCAACCCGGTGGGCATCAACTGCCTGCGCGCCTTCCCCGGCCGCGGCATCCGGGTGTGGGGGGCCCGCACGATCTCGTCCGACCCGGCCTGGCGCTACCTCAACATCCGCCGGCTGTTCAACTACCTCGAGGAGTCGATCCTGATCGGCACCCAGTGGGTGGTCTTCGAGCCGAACGACCGGGAGCTGTGGGCACGGATCCGCCGCACGATCAACGCCTTCCTGGTCAACGAGTGGCGCAAGGGCGCGCTGTTCGGCTCCACACCCGGCGAGGCCTTCTACGTCAAATGTGATGACGAGACCAATCCGGCCGAGGGGATCGACGCCGGCCAGGTCCTCTGTGAGATCGGCGTCGCACCCGTCAAGCCCGCCGAGTTCGTGATCTTCCGGCTGTCCCAGTTCTCCGGCGGCACCAGCCTCGTGAGCGAGTAACCACCCCGTCGAGCCAGGAAGGTAGGAAGAGATGGCTCTTCCCGATACGCAGTACGACGCCGCCGTCGCCTACGGCTTCACCGTCAAGATCGACGGCGTACAGATCCCCTCGGTGATCAGCGTCAGCGACCTGACCGCCGAGGTCGACAAGGTCGAGTACAACCAGCAGACGGCGGACGGCAAGTTCGTCCCGCGGCAGCTCTCCGGCCAGCAGAAGGGCGGCGAGTTCACCGTCACCCGCGGCATGACCCAGGACAAGGCCGTCGCCGACTGGATCAACAAGGTTCTCGAAGGCGATCTCAAGAGCGCCCGCAAGACCGGCGAGGTCGCCGTCAACGACTACCAGGGCAGCCCGATCCGCCGGTACTCCTTCGAGAACTGCTGGGTCAAGAGCGTCAAGATGAGCCAGCTCGAGGCCGGCGGGGCCAACGTGGTGACCGAGGAGTTCGTCGTCTGCTTCGATGCGATGAAGGCGGAGTAGGACGATGCGACGCTCGGTCTCCGGTGGGGCCGCACTGGCCGAGCCTTCCGGCACGCCGGAGGCTGGGCGGACTACGGGATCGGCACCCGAGCCGCTGCGCACCGAGTTCGAGTTCACTCTGCCGCGCGGCTTCGTCGATGCCGACGGCGTGGTGCACCGCGACGGCGTGATGCGGGTGGCCACGGCGCGGGACGAGCTGCTCGTGTCGTTCGACGCCCGGGTGGGCGAGAACCCCGCCTACGCGACGGTGTTCCTGCTCACCCGGGTGATCTCGAAACTCGGCTCGGCGTCGGTGACCGAGACGGTCATCGAGAACATGTTCGCCTCGGACGTGGCGTTCCTGCAGGACCTCTACCGGCGGATCAATTCCGAGGGGCACACCCAGGCCGCGGTGAGCTGTCCGGAGTGCGAGCACACCTTCGTCGTCGATCTCGCGGGTGGGCGCCTGGGGGAATCCTGACGTACGCGGCCACGCGGCTGCACGAGGAGGTCGCGTACGTCGCCTACCACTTCCACTGGTCACTGGACGACATCCTCGATCTCGACCACCACATGCGACTGCGCTATGTGGACGAGATCGCCCGGATCAACCGACAGCGCAGCGAAGGAAGGTGAACGGTGGTGTGGCGACGGCGACAGCGGTCCTCCCCAGCATCCCCGGCGACGGTGCCGCCGCCGCCCGCCGCGGGCTACCTGCGGCTGCCGGCGCTGCAGCGGACCCTCGCGCCGGTGCCGCCGTTGCTGCAGCGCTCCGAGCGCTGGATCGGGTCCTGGCGCAGTCCCGGGTTCCTCGGCGAGATCGGGCACGCGCTCGATCCGTCGGCCCCGGCCGGGCTCGTCGGCGGCCTGACCACGGGCGGTGCACCGGTGCCCTGGGAGGGCGGGGCCGGTTCGCTCCCGCTGGCGCCCGACGAGCCGTCAGCACCGTCCGACGAGTTGACAGCAGCGGATCCGCAGCCCACAGCGCTGCAGCGGCTGTTCTCGCCCCGTCGTACCGCCCGGCCGGGCCGTCGGGCTGGTGAGCCTGCGGCCGAGACGAGGGCAGCGCGGCACCAGGTCTCGAAGAGCACGCGGGCGCGAGCGGCCACGCCGAGACACCCCGCCTCGACTGCGACCCACGAGCCGGCACTGCCTGCCCAGTCATCCCAGCCATCCCAGGCATCCCAGGCATCCCGCTCCGCCGCGGCTGCGCCTCCGGCCACGGCCGAGCCCTCGACCGGCGGGGCCGCTCGACCCGTCCCGGTACAGCGAGCCATCGCCGCCACAGCGCACGCTGCCGGCCGCGACCCGGTCGGTGATCACCGTTCCGCCGGAGCGAGAACTGCCGAGCGGTCCGATCCGCCACGCGACAACGACCACGCGCCGCGGCGTGCCGGAACCGCCGGTATGCCACCGGCACCAGGCGCCAGGAAGGCGGCGGTGGTGCAGCGCAAGGCCCGCCCGCGGCCCGGGGCGACCACCTCGCTTCCGCCCCGACCGTTGCCGGTTGTGGCCACGCCCACCGCTTCGACTGCTGAGATCACCTCCCGCGATCTCGACACGTCGGCCGCGCCCCGTCAGGCGCCGCTGCTCACCTCCGACGCGGCTACTGCCGTTGCGGGAGATGCCATGCTCCCTCCGGAGCAGGGCACCGTGAGCAGCACGGCCGGTGGCGATCGGTCCGCGCCCACACCCGCACGACGGCCCGGGCTGGGGGCACCCCTCCTGGCTGGCAACGCCGACCGTCCGCTCCAGCGCACGACCTCCAACCCGGCCCAGCCCGCTCCACCGCCTGCTCAGAGCGCACCACGGGCTAATGGCCCCGGCAGGAGGCTCACCGGAGATGGCCACGAGGCCATCCAGCGGCGAACCGAACCCCGTTCCGGTTCCGAAACGGGGTCGAGTCCCGGGGCAGGACCCCGTTCCGGTTCCGAAACGGGGTCGAGTCCCGGGGCAGGACCCCGTTCCGGTTCCGAAACGGGGTCAACCGGGGGACATGAACCCGACCGCCGAAACCAGAGCCCGAGCGGGGGTACAAGCCACAGCGCCCCACGGGTCGGGCTGGGGCCACCGTTGGAAGCCGGGCCGGCTCCGCCACCCGTGCAGCGAGTCTCGACTCAGTCCACTCATCGCAGCGGCGCGCTGCCCGAGCGGCCGCGATCGGTCGGAAAGCCGGCAGCGGAGTGGGGCGCCGGCCCGCCGGCCCCCGACACGAGCGACCCGGCCGCGAACGCCGTGCCGCCGGCGCTCGGAAGCGATGCCGCCCGACCTCCAGCCACCGACCGCACCGTCCCGACCTCACCGGTCGTGCAGCGCACCCATTCCGAGCGGCCGCGATCGGTCGGAAAGCCGGCAGCGGAGAAGGCCGCCGGTCCACCGGCCCCCGGCACGAGCGACCCGACCGCGGAAGGTGCCCGGTCGTCGACCGGCATCGACACCGAACGTCCGATTACCGCGATATCGGTGTCCTCACATCCCAGCGGCGCTACCGACGAGACCAGGCCGGTCCTGCAGCGTGCGCTCACCGGCTTCCGCCCGCTGGTGCCGCAGCTACGTGCATCGATGCCCGTGCAGCGGTCCGCGACCTCTGTACCCCGGGCGACTTCGAGTCACACCGTGCCGCAGCGGCGTACTGCGGCAGCAGGCGGACATCGTCACGGCGGCGCGCCACCCGCGGTCCGGGCCGGGGTAGACCCGCAACCGCGACCGCCGGATTCAGCACCAACGCCGCGGACGCCCAGCGCCACCCGTACGCCCCTGCTGCGGCGATGGCCGAGCTTTCTGTCACGCCGCACCGCGCGCGGCCCCGGTGGATCCGACCGCGCGGTACAGCGGCAGGCGGCGTCCGGCCCGGCCGAGAACCGGGTGCGGCGGTCCCGAGGAGGGCAGCGGGCCGCAGCACGACCGCACGGTCAGATCGACCCGGCGGCGGCGCGAGGTGTCACCCGCGTCCTGCACACCAGCGCGGCACCCGCGCGCAGCGGACTACCGGTGCTGCACCACTCGTCGGCTCCCACGCGCCCGCACCGGCAGCCGGCGACGCTGCAGCGAAGCAGCACCCATGAGCTGCCGCCGACCCCGTCATGGAGCCAAAGCGGGGCGGCACCCAGGCAGCCATCCTCGCGGTCCTCGTCGGGGGGCCGTGGGGCAGCGGGGGAGCAGGGGCGGGTCCAGCGCGCGGTGCTGCGAAGCGCGCTCGCCATGCCGAGTGCACCGTCCACCCAGCGCAATGGGCAGCCGTCGAGTGTGCCGACCGTGCAGCGCACCGCACAGCCGCCGAGCGTGCCGTCCGTGCAGCGCGCACGGCCCGGCAGCGCCCAGGCCGCAGCGCCGCCCCCGGCGGCGGCCCAGCCACCCCGTGACACCAAGCACACGGCGCCGGGCCAGCGCGATCTCGACGAGCTCGCCCGCCGGCTTTACGGGCCGATCTCCCGGCGGCTGCGGGCGGAGCTGCGGGCCGACCGCGAGCGCTCCGGCCGGTTCACCGGGCGCAGTTCCGGCGGCAGATGAGCGAGTGAGAGGAGGTCACGGTGGCGATCGTGGAGCCGGTGGTCGGGATCCAGTTCCTGGTGCAGGTCGACGACACGAGCCTGGGCGCCTTCGACACCTGCGAGGGACTGTCCTGCGAGGTGGAGGTCGAGCAGCGCCAGGAGGGCGGCAACAACTCCTACGTGTGGCAGCTGCCCTCGCGCATCAACTACTCCAACATCACGTTGAAGAGACCGCTGTCCAAGGACACCGAGAAGGTGGCGAAGTGGATCGCGAGCACAACCACGGAGTCGCGGCGACGCACCGCGAACATCACTGCGATGACCACTGACGGCACGGTCATCACCCGCTGGAGCCTGCTCGACGTGATTCCGGTCAAGTGGGAAGGACCCGCGTTCGGGCCCGACCAGGCAGCCGTGCTCACCGAGACGGTCGAGATCGCCCACCACGGCTTCCTGGAGCAATGAGATGGCCCCTCCGACCACGCTCAGCTCCGCCGGCGGTGGCAGTTCTCGCGCCACGTTGGCCAAGGCCTACCTGGAGCTGCACGACCCGCAGGCGGGAGCGGCCGGCAGCGCCCGGCTCGGCCCGCCCCGCGGGCGGATCACCTTCCAGTTCAACCCCAACGAGCTGACGTTGAGCAAGTCCGCCCGCTGGGGTAGTGAACCGGCCCGCGGCGCCGAGCACACCGGCCCGTCGGAGTTCCAGGGCGCTGAGCCGTCGAGCCTGGCCCTGGAGATGTTCTTCGATGCCTCGGTCGGCGGCCTGGACGTCCCCAAGACCGTGGACACCCTGTTCAGCTGCTGCGTGCCGACCGAGCAGAGTCGTGGCCAACGCACGCCGGTGCCACCGCTGGTCGTCTTCCACTGGGGCAAGATCACCGGCTTCGCGGGGTTCATCACCTCGGTGTCGGCCACCTACACGCTGTTCACCCCGGACGGCACGCCGGTGCGCGCCACGTGCCAGGTCAACCTGCAGGAGATCGCCACCGAGCCCGGCAGGCAGAACCCCACATCGGGTGGCCTGGCCGTGCAACGCACCCACGTCCTCGTGGCGGGGGAGACCCTGGCCAGCGTCGCGGCGCGCGACTACGGCGACCCCACGATGTGGCGGGGCCTGGCCGAGTTCAACGGGATCGACGACCCGATGCGGGTCCCCCCGGGCACCTCGCTGCTCGTGCCCGCACCCGAGGAGATCAGATGACCGGACGAAGCCACGCCGGCTCCTGCCTGATCACGGTGCAGGGCAGCCCACTTCCCGACGACGTCGTCATGCTGCTCAACACGGCGTGGGTGGACGACAACCTGCATCTGCCCGACCTGTTCGTGCTGCGCTTCCGCGACCCCGACCGGGTGGTGCTGACCAAGGCCGGCATCACGATCGGCGCCACGGTGACCGTCTCGGTCGATACCGCGGACACCGCGCCGCCACAGACGCTGATCGAGGGCGAGGTCACCGGGCTCGAGGTGGAGCTCGACGCCGAGGGCACCTTCACCGTGGTGCGCGGCTACGACCAGTCCCACCGGCTGCGGCAGGGCAGCAGGGTCGCCGGCTATCCGAACACCAGCTACGACGCGATCGTCAGGAAGGTGGCGCAGCGCGCCGGCCTGCAGCCCGGGCAGATCACACCCACGAAGACCACGCACCCGCTGGTCCAGCAGGGCAACCTGGACGACTGGACATTCCTGCACCGGCTGGCCGCCGAGGTCGGGTACCGGATCACCGTCGAGGCGGGCAAGCTCAGCTTCGGCCCGCCCCCCACGTCGGCATCCGCGCCCGCGGCCAAGGGGGGGCCGGGCGCCGGCCCCTTCGTGCTCGAACCCGGAACGGACCTGCTCGCGTTGCGCGCCGTGGTCTCCGCGGCGGAACAGGTCGACAAGGTGGAGGTTCGCTCCTGGAACGAGCACGACAAGAAGCCCGTCAGCGGCGCCGCCCCGGCCGCGACGACGAGCGCGCAGGTCAGCCCGACGCCGAAGGCACTGGCCGGGACCTTCGGACGCACCCCGTTCATCAGCACCCACGTGCCCTACCAGCAGCAGGCCGAGGTGACCGCGGCCGCGAAGGCAATCGCCGAGGAGATCGCCGGCAGCTTCGCCGAGCTCGAGGGCGTGGTGCGCGGCGACCCGCAGCTGTCGGCGGGACGCGCGGTCGCCGTCGCGAACCTCGGTGAACCCTTCGACGGCAAGTACACCCTCACCAGGGCGCGGCACGTGTTCGATCCGGAACAGGGCTACACCACGGCGATCTCGGTCACCGGGGCTGCCGACCGCTCACTGCTCGGGCTCGTCGCGGGCAACGGCACCGGCAGCGCGGGCGTCGGTGTGTCCGGCGTCGCGGTGGGCATCGTCACCGACGTCGCCGACCCGGAGAAGCTCGGACGGGTGAGGTTGGCGCTGCCCTGGCTGGCCGGCGACTTCCTCACCGACTGGGCACCGACGGTGCAGCTCGGTGCCGGCGCCGACCGCGGCACCCTGCTGCTGCCCGAGGTCGACGACCAGGTGCTGGTCGGCTTCGAGCAGGGTGACCTGCGCCGCCCCTACGTGCTCGGCGGCCTGCATTCGAGCGTCGACAAGCCCCCCGCCACCCCCGCCGCTGTCGACTCCGGCAGCGGCAAGGTCAGTCGCCGCGCGCTGGTCACCCGTACCGGCCACAAGCTGGAGTTCCTGGAGTCCGACAGCACGGCCGCCAAGGGCATCACCATGGCGACCGGGGACGGCAAACTCACCCTGCAGTTCGACCAGCAGGCCACCGAGATCGCCGTCACCAGCGGCGGCACCGTGGTCATCGACGCCGCCAACGGAGTGACGATCAACTCGAGTGCCGGCAACCTCGACCTGTCGGGCCAGAAGATCACTCTCGATGCCAAGACCGCCGTCGAGGTCAAGGGCACCACCGGGGTCACCGTGTCCACCAACGGCGACCTCAGCCTGTCCGGAACAAGTGCGTCACTGCAGGGCAACGCCAACGCCGAGGTCAAGGGCGGCGCGATGACCACGATCACCGGTGCCCTCGTAAAGATCAACTGAAAGGACGTGCGCGATGCCACCGGCAGCCCGGGTCGGCGACACCACCACGCACATGGTGGTACCGCCCTCGCCCCCCGGCATGCCCCCGCTGCCGCCCGTCCCGAAGGAGCCGGGCGTGGTCGGGCCGCCGGGCGTGCCGACGGTGCTGATCTGCGGGCTTCCGGCGGCCAACGCGACGACCCCCTACATCGGCAACGTCTGCCCGGGCGCCAGCTACGTCGCACCCTGCCCGACCGCCTTCCTGCCGGCGACCGCCATCCCCACCGTGCTCATCGGCGGCGCACCGGCGCTGGTCACCGGCAGCACCGCACCGTCCTCGTGCGCGGCCGCGATCAACTCGGGCGCACCGACCGTGCGGATCGGAGGCTGAGCGATGGGCTGGGACTTCGTCGGTTCCGGGTGGGCGTTCCCGCTGCGCACGGACGGCACCGGGGGCTTCGCCCTCGTCAGCCGCGAGCGGGAGATCGTCGAGAGCATCCGGCTGGTGCTGGCCACCGCGCCGGGTGAGCGGCCGATGCGCCCGGAGTTCGGCTGCGGCATCCACGAGTTCGTCTTCGCCCCGGCCGACGACTCCACCGCTGGGCGGATCGCCGCCGAGGTGAGGCGGGCGCTGGAGCGCTGGGAGCCGCGCATCGAGGTCGCCGACGTCGAGGTGGGATTCGACGAGGTCGAGCGCGGCACGCTCTACATCGAGATCAGCTACGAGGTCCGGGGCACGAACGACCCGCGCAGCCTCGTCTTCCCCTTCTACGTGATCCCGGACGAAGCGGTGTCGGAGGCCCAGTCAGTGTCGGAGGCCCAGTCATGAGTATCCCCGCGCCGAACCTGGACGATCGGCGCTTCCAGGACCTGGTCGACGACGCGAAGCGGCTGGTACAGCGCCGCTGCCCGGAGTGGTCCGACCACAACGTCTCCGACCCCGGGGTCACCCTGATCGAGGCGTTCGCCAGCATGGTCGACCAGCTGCTCTACCGGCTCAACCGGGTGCCCGACAAGCACTACCTACGCTTCCTGGACCTCATCGGCGTCGAGCTGTTCCCGTCGGTCACCGCGCGGGCCGACGTGACGTTCTGGCTGTCCGCGTCGCAGCCCGACGTCGTCACCGTGGCCGCGGGCAGCGAGGTCGCCAGCGGGGAGACCGAGGAGCCGGTGGTCTTCTCCACCGAGACCGAGCTGGAGATCATCCCCTGCGAGCTGGCCTACGTGGCGACGCAGCAGGCCGGTGGCGCGATCACCGACCGGACCGCCGAGCTGGTCGCCGAGACACCGTTCGGCTGCTTCGACGCCGCCCCGGCCCCCGGAGATACGCTGTACATCGGGCTGTCCGAGCCGGTGCCGCGCTGCGCGGTGACGTTGCGGCTGTCCTGCGAGATCGAGGGCATCGGGGTCGACCCGACCCGCCCGCCGCTTCGCTGGCAGGCCTGGGACGGCAGCGACTGGGTGCACTGCGAGATCGACCACGACGAGACCGGCGGGCTCAACCGGGCCGGTGATGTCGTACTGCACGTCGGCCCGCGGCACGCCGCCTCGGTGCTGGCGGGGCAGCGCGCCGGCTGGTTGCGCTGCGAGCTCACCGAGCCGGAGGAGGGCCAGCCGTTCTACTCCGCGGCCCCGCGGCTGCACGGGGCCAGCGCGTTCACCGTCGGCGGCACCATCGGAGCGGTCCACGCCGAGATCGCGCGCAACGAGGTGGTCGGCGTCTCCGACGGCACCGGGGGCCAGCGATTCCGCGTGGCACGGCCCCCGATGGCCGAGCCGTCCGACCCCGAGGTGCTCGAGGTCGGCGGCGGGCAGGGGTGGCAGCGCTGGCAGCAGGTGCGCGACTTCACCGGTTCGGGACAGCACGATACTCACTTCACGCTGGACCGTGGCAGTGGCGAGGTGGCGCTCGGCCCCGCGATCCGCCGTCCGGACGGCACGCTGGATCAGCGTGGCGCGGTGCCGCCGAAGGGAGCGACGCTGCGGCTGCCCACTTACCACTGCGGCGGCGGCCGGCGCGGCAACATGCGCGCCCGCGGCCTGTCCGTGCTGCGCAGCTCCATCCCCTACATCGCCAGGGTGGAGAACCGGCGCCCCGCCGCCGGCGGGGTGGACGGCGAGACCGTGGCGGACGCCAGGGTCCGCGCCCCGCTGACGCTGCGCACCCGTTCGCGTGCGGTCACCGCCGAGGACTACGAGGTGCTGGCGCGCGAGGCCGCGCCGGGGCTGGCCCGGGTCCGGTGCATCGCCGGCGACGTCACCGGGGAGGACCCCGATGTGGTGCGGGTCCTGGTGGTGCCCGCTGCCGACTCCGACGCCGACGGGCAGGTGCCCTTCGCCGCGCTGCGCCCCGGCGAGGACCTGCTGCGCAGGGTCGCCGGTTACCTCGACGAGCGGCGCACGCTGGGAGCCCGCGTCGTCGTCGAGCCGCCGTTCTACCGGGGTGTGACGGTGGTGGTCCGGCTGGTCGCGGCCCGGCGCGCCTCGCCGCGGCTGCTGCGGATCGACGCGGCCGAGGCGCTCTACCGCCACCTGCACCCGCTGACCGGCGGCCCGGACGGCTCCGGGTGGCCGTTCGGCCGGGTGATCCAGATCGGCGAGGTGCATGCCGTGTTGCAGCGCCTGGACGGGGTGGAGGTCGTGGACACCATTCGGCTCTACGCCGCCGACCCGGTGGCCGGCACCCGCTCCGAGCAGCCCGCCGAGCGGATCGAGATCGGCCCGGGTGAGCTCGTCTATTCCTTCGAACACCAGGTACTCGTCGTATAGCAACTCTCGGTTCGAGGAGGTGGCGCGGTGCGTGGACTGGTCGCCGAGGCGGACAGCCCGCTCTCGCTGCTGGGGCAACTGCCCGGTATCTACGTCGAGGACGACCTAGCCTGCCGGCTCGTCGCTGCCTTCGACGACGTGCTGGCGCCCGTGTTCCTGGCGCTGGACAACCTGCCCGCCTATCTCGATCCCGCGCTGGCCCCGACCGACTTCCTGCGGTGGCTGGGCCGCTGGGTCGCCGCGGTGGACGACCCGGAGCTGCCCGACGATCGCCGCCGGGCGCTGGTCGCGGGGGCGATGGCATTGCACGCCCGGCGGGGCACCGCCGGCGGCGTGGCCGCGCTGGTCGAGCTGGTTACCGGGGTGGCACCGGTCATCGACGAGTCCGGGGGAACGGCGTGGTCGACCCGCCCGGGGACGGACCCGCCGGGCGGCTCACGGTCAGGGGTGGTCGTTCGGGTGCCCGCCGAGGTCGATCAGCGCATCGTCCAGATCGTGCTCGACGGCGCCTGCCCGGCACACCTGCCCCACCGCATCGAGACTCGAACCCCGTCGGGAGGAGGCCCGGAATGATCGTGTGCACCGAGTGCGGGGAGCGCCAGGATGACGACGTGGTGTTCTGCGGCCGCTGCGGCGCCTATCTGGAATGGGAGGGCGAACGCGTCGAGGTCCCCCGCTCCGAGGACACCGGCACCGCGGGGGCAGGCGAAGCGCCGGTAGTGCCGGCATCCGCATCGCAGGGCGTCACCCCGGTCCAGCCACCTGCAGCAGGCACCCCGGAGCAGCCGCCCGGTGACGCCTCGGATCAGGCCGCAGCCGTTGTCACCCGCCAGCCCGAGGAGGTGCGGCGGCGCCCGGGCGGCCCGGCGCCCCGGCGAATCGAGCAGCTACCCACGGGATCGCTGATCTGCGGGTCCTGCGGCGAGGGCAACGACCCCGAGCGCCGGTTCTGCCTGCGCTGCGGGCACTCCCTGGCCGGCGCGCAGGTGGTGGCGCGGCCACCGTGGTGGCGCCGGCTGTTCCGGCGGGAGCGCACCTACGTCGCCGGCACCCGGCGCCGACCGCGCAGGCGAGGCCGGCTGGTGCTGCGCCTGGTGTTGATCCTCGCGCTGATCGCCGGTGTGCTCGCGCTGATCGGGCCGCTGCGTCCCTCGGTCGTGGCGGCCTACCAGTGGGTGGCGAACACGATCGCCGGCCCGCAGCAGGTCCGCCCCGGCGAGGCGACCGCGAGCGCATCGGCGGAGGGACACGCGCCAGGGCTTGCCTTCGACGGGGCGAACAACACGTACTGGGCCGCGACACCCGACGACGACGCGCCCTTCCTGCGGGCCACCATGCCCGAGCCGGTCCATCTGGTGATGGTGGGGATCACTCCCGGCACCTCGCTGCAGACGCCGGTGTTCCTGGAGGGCCCCCGGCCGCAGGTCATCGAGATCGCGGCGGAGACGGCGGACGGTGTGCGGGTCGAGCGCCTCACCCTCGAGCCCAACCCGGGATTCCAGAAGCTGCAAGTCGATCTGCCCGCAGTGCAGACCCTGACCATCGCCGTCGTCTCGGGGCAGGGCGCAACCGAACAGGAGGCGGCCGCCATCACCGAAGTCGAGTTCTTCGCGCGCCGTTGAACCTGGCTGCGCGCTGTGAGTGGCGATGCGAGTCAGGACTCGCATCGCCACTCACAGCGCGCAGCCGAGTTCGGCCAGCGCGGCCTGGTAGCCGTGGCGGGCGCGGTGCGCGGCGGCAAGGTCGCCCGCCTGCTCGCAGGCTTCGATGAGCAGCCGCCACGCGGCATCGTGGAACCCGTCGGCACGTATCGCCGTCTGAGCGGCCTGCGCGGCGCCTGCCGCATCCCCGTCGGCGAGGGCGAGGCCGGCCAGCGAGGTCGCGGCCTCGGCCAGCCCTGCTCGAAGCCGTTCCCGCTCGGGTACCACCCACTCCGCCGGGCCGTCCTCGGGAAGCAGCTCGCCGTCGCAGGCGGCCAGTGCGGCCCGCAGCGCTGCGCCTGCCTGCGCTGGGCTGCTCGCGGCCCGCGATCGGGCCAGCGACCGGGAGAAGGTGAGGATGTCCGCGTCGGCATCGTCGGGTAGATCCAGCAGATATGCCTCCCCGCGCCGCTGCAGCATGCTCGGCGCACCCCGGGACCGGCCGGGCTCGAGCACGGCCCGCACGCTGGAGATGGTCACCTGCAGGTTGCGCTTGCCGGCGGCCGGCGGCAGGTCCGGCCACAGCGCGTCGAGCAGCACCTCCTCGTGCACCGCCCGGCCCGCGTGCAGCGCGAGCAGTCGCAGCGCCGCCCGGGCTCGGGGACGCAGCGCGGACAGGTCGACCTCGCAGCCGTCGACGGCCAGCGAGAACCTTCCGAAGCAGCGCAGCACGATCCGGGAGCGCTGCTGGATGACCCCGCCGGAACAGCCGGGCCGCACGGCCCGCAGCCAGCTCGCGACGGCTTCGGCCTCCAGCCCGCGCGCCCGCTGCGCCACCGCAGCCAGCTCCGGCTCGGCCGCGGCTCCCGCGCGGAGCTTGCCTGCCGCGCCCAGCGAGGTGATCAGCAGTGCGCCCCACGCGTCGCCGTCCGCGTCGCAATCCTCGGCGATCCCGGCCACCGCGGCGGCGTTCCCGGCCGCGGCCACCGCGCGGGCGATCCGGGCCAGCCACGGGTGACCGGCGAGCTCGGCATCGAGGGCCAATGCCTCGATGTCGCGGGCTGGCATCTCGACGTCCTCCCCGGTCGTGTCCTCACACCCAGCGCCCACGGTGGCGCCGACCGCTGCGATGGCCACCCGGGCGGCGAGCGGCACGAAGCCCGCGGGTGCCGCAGCGGCCTGCCGCAGCGCCCGCAGCGCCGGATCCGGGTGCCCGTCGAGCAACTCCGCCAGGCCGGTGGCCAGTTGCCACCCCGGTTCGGTGGCCAGCGCAGCGGTGCGGCGAAGCCGGGCCGGGTCGGAGCGCACGGCGGCACGCAGCCCGTCGCTCCAGGTCACCCCCCACCCCGGTGGCGTCGACGCGGACCACGGCACCAGCAGCCGCCGCTCGGTGCGGCAGCGCTGCCGCATTCCGGGATCGTCGAAGCGCTGCTCGGAATCCTCGAACGCCCCGATCGCCTCGGCGAGCCGGCCCGCGGCGGCGTGCCGGCGGGCCTCGGCCAGCGACAGCCACGGGTCATCGTCGAGCAGCCGGGGGACCAGCGCGGCCGCCGGGTCCTCGGTGCCGCACACGCCATAGCGCTGCAGGACCTGCGCGCCTGCCCCCCAGTCCTCGGCTCGCGCGTAGGCGCGGTAGGCCGCCGACCACAGACCGGCGTCGTCGAGCAACGCGCCGGCCCGCCGGTACCAGCTCCGCGCCCCGTCGGTGCCGAGCCGCTCGGCGAGCATCGACTCCAACTGGCTCTGCAGCACCGCGTGGTAGCGGTAATAGCTGTCCTCGTCGTCGCAGCGCAGCGTGAACAGCTGCGCCTCGGCGAGATCGCGCAGCACGAGGTGACTGCCGGTCCGGTCCAGCAGCCGATCGCACAGCGTCCCCTCGAGGACACCCAGGGCGGCCGACCGCACCAGGAACTCGGCCACGTCCTCGGGGAGCGTGGCGAGTACGTGGGACGTGAGGTAGCGGCGGAGCAGGCGCGACATCCCCCACAGGTTCGCCACGGCACGCCGCCGTTCCTCCGCGGGCTTGCCGCTCGTGGCCAGGTGGAACAGCTGCAGGCCCGCCGCCCATCCCTCCGTGTGCCGGGTCAGTGCGGCGGCGTCCTCGGGGGGCAGCGGAAGGCCGTAGCACTCCCGGAACAGTGCCTCCACCTCCCAGGACCGGAACCGTAGGTCGTCGGCGGTGATGTCGGCGACCACCCCGGACAGCCGCAGACCGGACACGAAGCCCGGTTCCGACCGCGCGGCCAGCAACGCCTGAGCCCGGTCCGGGAGCAGCCGGATGATCCGGGCCAGCGTGGCCTCGGCCGCGGTGCCGGCCAGCAGGTGCGCATCGTCGATGACGATCGTCAGCCGCGGGCCGGGCTGCTCGAGCAGGGCGAGCAGCTCGTCGTCGGAGCGCAGCTCGCGCTCGGAGCCCTCGAGCGCGACCGTGATCGAGGCAGCCAGGATCCGGAGCAGGCCGGTCGCCGATGCGTCCTGACCCTCGATGCGGCACCAGGCCAGTGCGCGGTCCGGTGACGAGTGCCGGCACTCCCGCGTGAACTCCGCCAGCAGGGTCGTCTTACCCGCTCCCGGAGGGGCGGTGACCAGCACCACCCGCGCGTGCCCGGCGTCGTGCAACGGGGTGAGCAGCCGCCGCCGGGCCAGCCCGGTGGCCGGTGGCGGCGACACCTTCGCCCGCGGGACCGACGGGGCCGCCCCGGCGGACGGCGGCACGATCGGCTGCTCGGTCATATCCGTACGCACCCCCGGAGCGTTCCGGCACGATCAGGTGACATATCGTCGCGGTGCGCCACGACCCGACGGATCGGTGACCGGCACGTACTTACGTCGCGGTGACTACGTATCTTCGCTAGCGGGCAGCGTCGTGACGGGCAGCCAGCCCGGCGAGTTCGTGCCGGGTCGCACGGGCGGTCTTCGCCAGCAGCCGCTCGACGTGTTTCTCCACGGTGCGTGGAGAGATCACCAGCCGGCGGGCTATCTCGGCGTTGGGCAGCTGCTCGCCGAGCAGCCGCAGCACGTCCATCTCCCGGGCGGTGATGCCTACCTGGTAGAGCGCCTCCGGGACCAGCGAGGTCCGGCCGCGCGGCACCGACTCCCCGAGCCGACGCAGCAGCGACCGGCACGCCACCGCCGAGCGGCGGTGCCCGCTGCGGGTGAACGCATCCAGCGCGGGACGTAGCCACGCCGCCGGCTCACCCCACCCGTCGGTGACCGCGGCCTCAGCCACCAACCGCCGGGCCCGGTGACGCATCCAGTCCGCGCCGGCCAGCCCGGCCATCTCCCGCTCGGCTGCGGCGAAGGCCGCGACCGCCCGGCCGGGACGGCCATCCCGGCCGGCGGCGATCGCATCGGCGTAGCGCAGCTGGGCGCGGTTGATCCGGATCTGTCCCCACGGCGCCCCGGCCACCTGAGCCCGCGCGGCGTCGCCATCCTCGCCTGCCAGGGTGTGAAGGATCGCCCAGAGTCCCCGTAGCGGCCAGGGGCTGCCGGCGCGGCCCCGGAGGTGGTCCATCGCCGTGTCCAACTCGGCTACCGCCCGCTCGCGGTCCTCGCAGCCCAGCGAGTACTCGGCACGAGCCTGCCCCCACAGGCCGGCGACGATGTCGTCGTCGACGTCCGGGCACGCCAGGGTCGCGGTGATCGCGGCTTCCATCTCCTCGCGGCGCAGCGCCAGTGCGTGGATCACCGCCTGGGTGGCGAGCGCCATCGGGGCCACCCGGCCGATCGCGAACCGTCTCGCCGCGCGCTCGCACCCGACTGCGATGTCGAGTCCCTCGTCGAGCCGCATCCGCAACGTGAGTACGGCGGCGAGGTTGAGCTCGACGTGGGCGGCGGTGGCCAGTGCGCCGGCGGCCCGGGCTGCCTGCCTGGCGCGCGCCAGCCGCTCCACATGAAAGGTCTCCAGCACGTCGATCGATCCGAGCTCATGCAGTGCCCGCAGCCGCCGATGGGGCAGGCCGTGACGCTCGGCGACCTGTAGCGCGCTGGTGAATGCACTGTCCGCAGCGGCGAGGTCCCGCACGCGTGCAGCACTGCCGAGCACCTCCTGGGCCTCGCAGGCCACGTCGGCCATGCCCGGCACGTCGAGCCCGACCCTGGTGGCCTCCCGCAACGCCCTCCCGGCCAGGGCCGCTGCCTGGTCACCGTTGGCGCGACCGATCGCGACGACGGCCGCGCACGCATCCACCCGCGCTGTCGCGGCGGCGTCCCCGGCTGTGTCGGCACGCGCCAGTCCGAGGTGCTCGCGGGCCCGGCCCCAGTCGGTGACCAGTGCCGCCACCCGCGCCAGTGACAGCTGTACGTCCGCGCGTTCGGCTGCCGGGGCACCGATCCGGTCCAGCACGCCGAGCAGGTGTGCGCCGACATCGCCGGCCCGCTCCGACCGTCCGGCCTGCTCGAGGACCCCGCAGCAGCAACTGCTCGATCCGGGCGAGCGTCGGCTCGTCGGTCGTCGCATGCCCGCGTGCCTGCTCCAGGGCGTGCTGTGCGGTGCTCAACGCGCCACTGGCCAGCGCACGGCTGCCCGACTCCAGCAGCAGCGCCGCGGCCCGTGAGTGATCATCGGCCTGCTCGGCCAGCTGCGCGGCGAGCATGCACCACCCGTCGGGCAGCCCCGGCCAGGCCTCCTCCACGATCTTCAACGCGGTGCCGGCGAGCTCGCTGCGCTGGTAGCCGGGCAGGTCAGCGAGCAGCGCCTCATAGGTCAGCGCGTGCCGGAACCGGTGCGTGCCATGAACCCCGTCGTGGCGGGTGACGAGTTGCAGCTCGGCGGCGCGGCGCAGTGACGCGGCGACCGCGTCCCGGCTCTGCCCGGCCAGTTCGGGCAGTAGCCGGGCGTCGAACACCCTGCCGAGCACGGCCGCGCAGCGCATCACCCAGTCGGTGGCATCGCCGGCCGTCGCCAGCCTCCGGTGCACCGAGTCCGCGAAGCCGACGGGCACCACGGGCCGCGTCGGCGAGCTGAACGACCAGCCGCCCGGGTCGCGCCGCAATGCCTCCGAGGTGATCGCGCTGGCCAGCAGCTCCTCGACGAGGAACGGCAGGCCTTCGGCGCGCTCGGACAGCCAGCTCAGCACGTCCTCCGGTATGGCGTGGCTGTCCAGGCACGCTCGCACCATGCCGGCGACGCCGGCCTCGTCCAGTCGGTCGAGCTCGATCGCCGAGGCGCCAGCACGTGCCTGCAGCCCGTGTGCGAGGTCGAGCCCCTGGCCGGCGGTCTCCCGCCGGACCGTGATCACGATGAGTACCGGCTCATCGCGGAGCTGGGCAGCGAGGTACTCGAGCACCGCGAGTGTCTCGACATCCGCCCATTGCATGTCCTCGCAGATCAGCAGCAGCCCGCTGCGACCGGCGAGCGCGCGCAGCAGCCGCAGCACGCCCTCGGACAGCACCGGCATCGACTCCTCGACGAGGCCGGACTGCTCGGTGCGCAGCGGCGGGAGCAGCCGGCCCAGCGCGGGACGGAACGACGCGAGATCGGCCAGATCGGACAGTGGGCGGGAACGCAGCCCGGCGAGCAGCGCCTCGACCAGCGGGTGGAGGGCGGGGCACGGCGCGCCCTCCACCGCCCGCCCCACCAGTACCGGCATGCCGGCGGCCTGGGCCCGCTCGGTCAGCTCGCGGACCAGGCGTGTCTTGCCCACACCCGCTTCGCCGAGCAACGCCACCGTGGCGCCGCGACCGTGCGCCGCCGCCTGCAGCATCGCGCGCAGCTTCGCACGCTCGCTGTCACGACCGACGATCACAGGGCAGAGCGTCGGCACCATGGGAATGGAACTTACGGACACACCGGACCGCACCGGCAGAGCCGACCACCGTGATTGACTCGATCGGGTAAGGAGCGCCGCTCGTGGCAGCGGTGACCGCTCTCCCTCGGCCTGCGCCGCGGTGGGACGATGAGGTCATGGCCCGACTCGACTACACCTCGCTGAACTCGACGATCCGCTACACCATGTGGTCGGTGTTCCGGGTCGAACCCGGGCGACTGGGTGAGGACCGGTCCACCGTCGGGCGCGAGGCGGAGGAGTTCCTCGACGTCCTGGAGGGCAAGGGTGTGGCGGTACGCGGGGTCTACGACCTCGCCGGGATGCGCGCCGACGCCGACTACATGGTGTGGTGGCACGCGGAGGAGATCGAGGCACTGCAGGCGGCATACGCCGACCTGCGCCGGTCCACCGCGCTGGGCCGGGCCAGCGCCCCGGTCTGGTCGAGCGTCGCGCTGCACCGGCCCGCCGAGTTCAACAAGAGCCACGTACCGGCGTTCCTGGCGGGGGAGGAGCCGAAGCGCTATGTGAGCGTGTACCCGTTCGTCCGGTCCTACGAGTGGTACCTGTTGCCCGACGACGAGCGCCGCGAGCTGCTCGCGGAGCATGGCATGCAGGCCCGCGAGTACCCGGACGTCCGGGCCAACACCGTCGCGTCCTTCAGCCTCGGCGACTACGAGTGGATCCTTGCCTTCGAGGCCGACGAGCTGCACCGCATCGTCGATGTGATGCGTGCGCTCCGGGCCAGCCGGGCGCGCCGGCACGTCCGCGAGGAGGTGCCGTTCTTCACGGGTCCACGAGTCGCGGTCGCCGAGCTCGCCGCGGCGTTGCCCTAGCGCTACTTTCGCGCTCGCGCTGGAATAGCGCTGTGGCGACGACCCAGATACGCGACATCCCCGATGAGGCCTACGAGACGATCCGACGGCGAGCTCGAGCCACCGGCCAGTCGATCCAGGCCTACATGCGCGACCAGGTCGTACATCTCGCGAGCGGTGCGGAGGCTGCGTGGCAGCTCCGGTGTGCGATCACCTTCTACGACGTACGTGTCGCTCGCGGCCGCGCTGGACGTCCCGCTGCTCACCGCGGGTGCCCGGCTGGCCGGAGCACCGGGGCTGACGTGTCAGGTCGAGCTGGTGGCCTGATCGTCGTCGGGCGCCAAGTGCAGGCTGACCGAGTTGATGCAGTATCGCTGGTCGGTGGGGGTGTCATAACCCTCGCCCTCGAAGACGTGCCCGAGGTGGCTGTGGCAGCTCGCGCAGAGTACCTCGACACGCTTCATGCCCAGGCTGCGGTCTTCCTTGAGCAGCACGCTGCCACCCGCCAGCGGCGTGTAGAACGACGGCCAGCCGCAGTGCGACTCGAACTTGGTGTCGCTGCGGAACAGCTCGGCCCCGCAGCCACGGCACTCGTAGACGCCGGTGGTCGTCGTGTGTTCGTACTCGCCGGTGTACGGGCGCTCGGTGGCGGCCTGGCGCAGCACGGCGTACTCCTCGGGAGCGAGCTGCTCGCGCCATTGGGCGTCGGACTTCACGACCTTGGGGGTCACCCCGGTGACCGGTTCCATGCCACCACGATAGCCGGTCGGGTCAGCCCAGGAAGGTGTCGATGACGAACGCCACGGCATTCCACACCGTGACCGCGACGACCAGCAGCAGCAACGCCACCACGACGAGCACTGCGAGCCGTCGCCCACCGGCAGCGCGATTGGCGGAGTCGGCGAAGTCGGTAACCCCGGACAGGTAACCCTCGACGGTGTAACCGGGCCGGTGCTGGTGGGACCGCTGCAGGTGCTCGGCGAAGGCCCGCACATCCGGGTCGTCGCGGTCGAGCCCGACCAGCTCGTCATCGAGCCGCTGCCGCTCGGCGGCCTCGGAGCAGGGTCCGTTGCGCTGCGGTTCGCTGCGCTCCACGGCTTCACGGTAACGTCTGTCGGCGTGAGCCGTGGTGACGCACTCCAGCTCGCGGTGTCCGGGCCGCACGGTGAGCGCACCGTGCGGGTGTCGAATCCGGGCAAGCTCTACTTCCCGGATCGCGGGATCACCAAGCGGCAGGTGGTCGAGTACTACCTCGCGGTGGCCGAGCCGCTGCTGGGCGTGCTGCGCGACCGCCCGACGACCCTGAAGCGATTCGTCGACGGGGTGTCGGGTGAGGCGTTCTACGCCAAGCGGGTTCCCAAGGGTGCGCCGGACTGGGTGGACTCGGTGGACATCTCCTTCCCGTCCGGGCGCACCGCCCGCGAGGTCTGCCCCACCGAGCCGGCCGTGCTGGCCTGGGCGGCGAACCTCGGGACGTTCGACTTCCACCCGTGGCCGGTGCGCCGCCCGCTCGTCGACCACCCCGACGAGCTGCGCGTCGATCTCGACCCGCAACCGGGTACCGGGTTCGACGACGCCGTCACGGTGGCGGCGGCACTGCGCGAGGTGCTCGACGACGCGGGTCTGACCGGCTATCCCAAGACGTCAGGGGGACGCGGCATCCACGTCGCCGTGCGGGTCCGTCCGCAGTGGACGTTCGTACAGGTACGGCGGGCGGTGATCGCGCTGGCGCGGGAGGTGGCGCGCCGGATCCCGCAGCAGGCCACCGTGTCGTGGTGGAAGGAGGAACGGGGGCAGCGGGTCTTCCTCGACTTCAACCAGGCCGCCCGCGACCGCACCATCGCCTCGGCGTGGTCGGTGCGCGGCACCCCACGCGCCACCGTGTCGATGCCGGTGACCTGGGACGAGCTGCCCGATGTGGATCCCGACGACTTCGACGTGCTGTCGGTGCCCGCGCTGCTCGCCGAACGCGGCGACCCGCATGCCGGGTTGGATGCCGAGGCCTTCTCACTCGACACGCTGCTGGACTGGGCCGCGCGCGACGAGCGCGATCACGGGCTGGGGGACCTGCCGTACCCACCGGAGTATCCCAAGATGCCGGGCGAGCCGCTACGGGTGCAGCCCAGCCGCGCTAGGCGTGTGACCAGCGATGATGTGTCGAGTTAGTGCCGTAGCTCGCATACCGACCTCGTCAGCGGGCTAGCGATCCACCGCGCCACCTGCTCGTCGGGGCACAGGCGCACTGTTCGAAGATCACCCACTGGCCCGAAGGGGAGGGTGGGTCGGCGAACAGACCGTACGAGGCCTGCAGACACACCGTACGAAATCCGCGGACACTCCCGTCAGGGTGGGCACAGGGTGCCGGGCACGGGTAGCTGGGCGTCGACGAGGTAGGTCGTCACAACATCGGTCACGCAGGGGCTGCGCCACTCGGCGCCGTGCGCTGTCCCCTCCCAGTTCACCAGCACCGCCGAGGGCAGCTCGGTGGCGATGCGCCGCGCACCGGCCGCGGGCGTCACCGGGTCACCGTCGGTCGCGATCACGAGCACCGGTGGGGCCTGCGCCGCGCCGTGACCTTCCGGTGTCTCGGGGGGCACCGGCCAGGCACTGCACAGCAGCAGCCGCTGCGCGAACAGCGCGCCGAACAGCGGGAACCGTTCACGCCACTCAGCGAGCAGCTGCTCCACCCGGATCGGCGGTACCCGCGTCGAGGTGTCGTTGCACCGTGTCGCCAGGCCCGGGTCGAACCGGGCGGGCAGCTGAATGGCGCCGGGTGGGGGAGTCCCGGGCACCGTGGTCGGCGAAATCAGGGGCGCGACCAGAGCGGTGATCCCGGTCGCGTCCCCGCGGCGCGCGGCGTCGAGGGCGGCTGCGAGCTCGGGCCATCGCTGTGGGGCGCCGATGGTCTCGAGCACCGCCTGCAGCGCGATCCCGGGGGTGACCCGAAGCTCCGGCGTGACCAGCGGTGCGTCACGCAGCCGGTCGAGGAGTCCGGTCAGCGCGCGACGCGGGTCGGGCGCCAGCGGGCATCCGCGATCCACGCAGTCCTCGGCGAAGGCGTCGAACCCTCGCTCGGCCACCTCGGCCTCGGCTTCCGAGGAACCGATGTCGTCGAGGGTGGGATCGGCCGCCCCGTCGAGCACGACCCGGCCCACCGATTCCGGATAGCGCCGCACGTAGCCGATGACGGCCCGGGACGCCTCGCCGAGCGACAACAGGTTGAGCACCGGCGCATCCAGTGCCACCCGGAGCTGTTCCAGGTCGTCGGCCATCGCTGCGGAGTCGATGGCGGTGAGCAGCGATCCGAGCTGCTGCACGCAGGTCCGGATCGCGGTCCCCGCGGTGTCGAGCAGCTCGCGGAGCGCGCCGGCGCGTGCCCCGATGAGTTGTTGCCGGGTGGACTCCGGGATGCAGTCGATCGGGTCGGTACGGCCGGTTCCGCGGCTGGCCAGCCCGATCAGGGTGTAGTTGTCCAGCAGCGCCGGTGGCGCCTGCGCGGCCAGCCTGGCCGCCCGCAGCGTCCCGGGCTCGCCACCCGGTTCGCCCAGCACGACCAGCGGCGCCGGGCCCGAGCCTGCGCGGATG
The DNA here is from genome assembly GCA_009379815.1 of Pseudonocardiaceae bacterium. GTDB lineage: Bacteria > Actinomycetota > Actinomycetes > Mycobacteriales > Pseudonocardiaceae > WHSY01. The sequence continues at coordinate 2,271 of WHSY01000039.1, read as the reverse complement.
AGGTCGAGCTGAAGCAGGCTGCCCAGGCCCGGACGCGACAGGTCGCCCCGCACGGTGAGCTCGGCGCAGTCCACTCGCGACGGCGCGGCAGCACCCAGCAGCGACGCGACGTCGCCGGTGCAGTCCCGCCACGGCAACGAGGTCGGGTCGTAGCGCCCCGCGGGCGGGGGTGGTGTGGACGTCGATGGTTGTGGCGCGGGGCGGTGGTCGGGCGGTGTACCGGCGTCACGCACCGCCACCGGAGGGCGGTCCGACGGCCCGACAGTGCAGCCGGCCAGCAGCGCGCTGGCCGTCACGAGCACCACCAGTGCCACGGCATTGCGGCACGCGGCCATGGAACACGAACTCCCCTCGCGACGGGTGGGCCGGCGAGGCGATGCTGCCAGGGGACGGGTGAGACGGGGGTGAGCGTCACCGGCAGGCCATCACCTCGCGGGGCAGCATGCACCCGCGGGATCGCCGAGCCCTCACGCCGAGGGGCCGTTGCGATCCGACGCGGGCTTCTTACGCGAGGACCCCGAACTCGAGGACGGCGTGGGAGCGGGCTTGGACGAGGACTTCGGGGAGGACTTCGTCGTGCGCGTCGAACGAGACCGCTTGGCAGATCCGGATCCGGAGCCGGAGCCGGACCGTTCGGACTTCGCCTGCTCGACGCTGGCACGCAGCGCCTCGACGAGGTCAGTCACCTTGCCGGTCTCGGAGGCGGCAGGTTCGGGCGCCTTCGGCGCGACGCTGCCGCCCTCGGCCGCCTTGGTCGCCACCAGATCGGCGACGGCCTCGGCGTAGCGGTCGGTGAAGGCAGCCGGGTCGAAGTCCTCGGTGAGGCTGTCGACCAGCGATTTCGCCATCTGGCGCTCCTGAGACCGCAGCTCGACGTCGCCCGACAGTACCTCGAACGAGGGCTCGCGTACCTCGTCGGGCCACAGCAGCGTCTGCACGATGATCACGTCACCGCGGACCCGCAGCGCTGCCAGCGACTCCCGCTGGCGCAGCGTGACGCGGCAGATCGCGATGCGGTCGGTCTCGTACAGCGCCTGGCGCAGCAGTACGTACGGCTTGAGGGACCTGCTTTCGGGCTCGACGTAGTAGGAGCGGTTGTAGAGCACCGGATCGATCTGCTCGACAGGGACGAACTCGACGACGTCGATCTCGTGCCCGGTCGCCACCGCGAGCTCGCCCAACTCGTCGCGGCTGACGGTCACCACGGTGCCGTCGGGCTGTTCGACGGCCCGGTCGATGTCGTCGTAGGCGACCTCCAGGCCGCAGACCTCGCAGAAGCGCTTGTACCGGATGCGCCCGCCGTCGGCGTTGTGCACCTGGTGAAACCGGATGTCGTGTTCCTGCGTGGCGCTGTAGAGCCGGACCGGGATGGTGACCATCCCGAACGCCACCGATCCTTTCCAGACCGGGCGCATCGCGATCCCTCCTCGTAACCGGGTCTCCCACGATGGAACCCGCCCGGCGCCGCCCGCGCCACCCCGTAGCGACATCGGCCGGTTCGTGGAGTGATGAGGGCCACCCTCGCGACCCGGGCTCGCGGCGCTAGCGTCGTCGGCGACGTGACACAGCTGCGCACCGACCATCCGGGCGCCCCGCAGTCGATGCGGAGCGGGCCCGCAGTGCTGCTGGCCGTCGTCAGCGTGGTCACGGTCGGGGTGCTGCCCGTGTTCCTCGTCGGCGGGCTCGCCGTGCAGCTGCGCTCGGAACTGGGCCTGTCGGTGAGCATGATCGGGCTGGCCGGCTCGGCCTTCTTCGCCGTGAGCGCACTGTTCGCCCGGCCGCTGGCGTCGGTGACCGAAAGGGTCGGGCCCATGGTGGCGCTGCGGGTGGCGGCCATCGGCAGCGCGGCCTGCCTCGTCGGCCTGGCGGTGGCGCCGTCGGTGGCCTGGTTGATCGCGGCGATGTGCCTCGCCGGTGCGCCCAACGCGCTGAGCCAGCCGGCGGCGAACGAGATGCTCATGGCGCGGGTCCCGGCCGGCAGGCGCGCGTTCGCCTTCGCCGTCAAGCAGTCGGCCGTCCCTGCCTCGACCCTGCTCGCGGGCCTGGCCGTGCCGGCGATCGCGCTCACGATCGGGTGGCGGTGGGCGTTCGTGTTCGCCGCGGCACTGGGCCTGGTGGCAGCACTGTCCGTGCCCCGGCTGCCGTGGCGGCGACCGGCCCCGCAGGCCCGGCAGGCCAGCGTCTCCGCCGGGGCGCTGCTCGTCGCACTCGCGGCGGTGACCGGCATGGGAGCCGCAGCCGTCAACGCGATGGGCACCTTCGTGACGATCA
>WHSY01000399.1 GCA_009379815.1 Pseudonocardiaceae bacterium | reverse complement strand
ACAGGGCGCGCAGGCAGCCCGCCATCACACCGGTCAGCACCACCAGCGTGACCCGCCGGTGGTGCTGCAGCAGCCATTGCAGCAGCTTGACGAACGAGGCGAGGCCGACGAGCGCGCCCAGCGCGAACAGCGCGAGGTACCCGAGGTCGCGGTCGTTGACGGCGGACAGCGTCGACTCGTACAGGCCGAACGTCAGCAGCAGGAACGATCCCGACAGTCCAGGCAGGATCAGCGCGGACACCGCGACCGCCGCGGCCAGGAAGATGACCACCGGGGTGGCCTCGACCTCTCCCGGGGGCAGGCTCACCACCACGTACGCCAGCGCGGCCGCCGCGACGGCGAGCACGGCATCGCGCCACCCCCACCGCGCCTCGCCGCGCACCGGCTGCGCCGCCCTGCCGGCGAGCGAGAACGGCACCCACAGCGATGCCAGCACGAGACCGAAGAACACCGCACGCGTCTGGATCGGGTAGTCGTGCACCCACCCCGCCATCAGCCTGGCGGTCAGCACCAGCGCGGCGAGCATCCCGCACACCACTGGGACGATGACGCGCCACGAGACCCGGCGGAACTCCTCGCCCGGCCCGGACCAGCCGCGGCCGCGCGGCACGTCGGTGACCGTCCGGCGTACGGCGGAGAGCAGGTGTCCTGCCGAGGCGATCACCGTCTCGTA
>WHSY01000398.1 GCA_009379815.1 Pseudonocardiaceae bacterium | reverse complement strand
GCGCATCCCGCCGAGGCGCAGTGGGTCACCAACCAGCATGATCGCTGGGGGTCGTGCACGCCGGCGGACCGCTCGATCCGGCTGTCCGCCAGGCTGCGCGAGCTGCCGCAGTGGGTGGCCGACTACGTCCTCGTGCACGATCTCGCGCATCTGCTCGAGCCCGGGCACGGGCCCGCGTTCTGGCAGCTAGTGCAACGGTACCCGAAGACCGAGAGGGCACGCGGCTACCTGGAGGGCGTCGCCGCCGGAGCGGGCCTGTCGACCACCGACGCCGAACCCGAAGGCGAGGCCGCCGAACCGGCGAGCGAGCCCGCCCTCGAGCAGCAGGATACCGCGGCCGCGGCCTGCGGACGCGACGAGCACGGGTGCGCCGCCCCAGGGGCGCAGGACGCGCTGTGGTGACCGGCACCGCCCGCTTCTGTGCCGCCTTGACTCCGTCGAGCCCTGGGCCCGCCGTGCCGGGGATCGACCGCACCGCGCTGCGCCTGGCGATGCTCGAGGACGTCTGCGACATGCTGGCCGCGCTGCCGCTGGTCCGGCCCGCGCTCGTCGGGTGTCCGGCCGACGGGCCGGCCGGCGCCGAGCGGCTCGTCGCGCCCGGCACGCCCGTGCTCGACGCCCCCGACGGATCTACCGCCGAGGTCGCGGATGCCGCCTTCGACGGGTTGGTAGG
>WHSY01000397.1:430-674 GCA_009379815.1 Pseudonocardiaceae bacterium | reverse complement strand
GTCGGCCGCCGCTGGCGTGCTCGCCGAACCCGAGGCCGAGTCCTGCGGAACCGGACTCGCCTCCGCTCCGGTGGGGACCTGAACCGTCCCCGTCTGCCCGGCCGGGGTGGCGGCCACCCCCACCTCTTCGTCCACCCGGCTGCCGCACGACGCCGTCAACACCACGGCCAAGGCCAGCGCGGCGCGGACCGCGTGCAGGCCGTAGAGCCAGTAGGGGCCGTCGGAACGGCCGGCGGGGTCGGGC
>WHSY01000397.1:0-420 GCA_009379815.1 Pseudonocardiaceae bacterium | reverse complement strand
CTTGTAGGTGTCACGCCCGGTCCCACCGTCCATACCCATGTAGATGTCGAGCAGGCGGGGGTCAGCTGCCAGCTTCGAGGCAGCGCCGTGAAAGACCAGCCGGCCCTTGCGGACACCGGCCACCACGGAGCACACCTGGGTGGCGACGGAGACGTACTGCTCGACCAGCACGATGCCGACGCCGGTCTGCCCCAGCTTCCCGAGCAGGTCGTACAGCGCCTGGACCACCAATGGGGCCAGACCCAGCGACGGCTCATCCAGCAAGAGCAGTTTCGGCGCCCCCATGAGTCCTCGACCGAGGGCCAGCATCTGCTGCTCACCGCCGGACAGGCTGCCCGCCCGGTGGTGCCGGCGGGCGGCCAGGACCGGCAGGAGCTCGTAGGTCTCGGTCAGCAGGCGTTTGACTTCCTTCTTGGCCGG
>WHSY01000396.1:437-674 GCA_009379815.1 Pseudonocardiaceae bacterium | reverse complement strand
CCGCTGGTCAACCTGCGTGCCGAGGTCGTCGGCGTCAACTCCGCGATCGCCACGTTGAGCAGCAACTCGACGTTCGGCGAGGAGGTCCAGCAAGGCAACATCGGGCTGGGCTTCGCCATCCCGATCGACCAGGCCCGGCGGACAGCCGACCAGATCATCGAGAACGGATATGCCGTCTACCCGGTCATCGGGGTGACCATCGACGGGAACTACGGCGGCGAGGGCGTACGCGTCGAG
>WHSY01000396.1:0-427 GCA_009379815.1 Pseudonocardiaceae bacterium | reverse complement strand
CAGCGCCGCCGGGGAGGCCGGAATCGAGGCCGGTGACCTGGTGACCGCGATCGACGGCGTACGCGTGAACGGCGCGGAGGACTTCATCGTGGCGATCCGGAGCCGGGTGCCCGGCGAAACCGTGGAGCTGACCTACACCCGCGACGGTACGAAAGAGGCCGCCACCGTGGTGCTGGACGAGGAGACCGGGTAGCCGGTCTCAGTCCGGGTATGGCAGCTCTGATCGGACTAACCTGCGCCATCCACCTTGCGGCCGGGTTAGGCTGTGTTCGTGTTCGACATCGGAGCCATGGAGTTCTTGATGTTGGGGATCTTGGCCCTGTTCATCTTCGGGCCCGACAAGCTCCCCGACGTAGCGCGGCAGGCCGCGCGAGGCCTGCGTACCGTGCGTGCCATGGCCGCGAATGCGCGTCGTGACTTCGGCAAA
>WHSY01000395.1 GCA_009379815.1 Pseudonocardiaceae bacterium | reverse complement strand
GAATCCGGTCGGCCAGCTTGTGGGCACGGGTTTGATCAGCCACGTCGTCCTCCCCCTCGTCTCGTCACTCGACTAGTCCTCATTCTCGCCCCACGCCCGCGATTCTCGCCCCACGCCCGCGTCGATCAAGGGAGAAACCTGGTAAACCGGGTCTGGATACCAGGTTTCTCCCATGATCGACAGCGAGTGGTTAATCGTCGCCGCCCCACAAGCCTCGGTGGGCGGACAGCAGCTCCACCTCGGGACGGCCGGCCACCAGGCGCTCGACGGCGTCCAGCACCTCCCGGCAATGGCCGGCCTCCGCGGAGACTACCGCCACGCCGATCTCGGCCCGCCGGTGCAGGTCGAGGTGCCCGACCTCAGCGATGCTGACCTCGAACCGCCGGCGCACTTCGGCCACGATCGGCCGGACGACCGAGCGCTTCTGCTTGAGCGACCGGACGTCGCCGAGCAGCAGGTCGAGGCTCAGCGTGCCAGTGAACACGGCCGTTACGTGGCTTTCCCCGGTGGCCTGTTGACCACGTATCGGCGGGGAAAGCCCCCTTAACGTGGTCATTCGGCACTAGTCGCGGGCCTTCTCGCGGGTCTCGAAGGTCTCGATCACGTCGCCTTCCTGGATGTCGTTGAACGACCCCAGGTAGATGCCGCACTCGAACCCGTCGCGCACCTCGGTGACG
>WHSY01000394.1 GCA_009379815.1 Pseudonocardiaceae bacterium | reverse complement strand
TCGGAATGTCTCCCCGCGGGTGGCTCGGCTGGGCCCGGGTGCTGCGTTGGCTCGGTGTCACCGGCCAGCCCTGGCCGAATCCGGAGGCCTGCGACGGCGTCGCCAAGCTACTGGCCCGGCACGGGTTCGACGTCTTCTCCAGCGAACGCCGCACGTTCCCGTTTCCGATGCAGACAGGTGACTCCGCAGCGTTGCTCGTCGACAGCCTGTACTTGCCGGGCACCAGCCCCGACCGCATCACCGCGGCCAAACACGCCCTGGGCTCGTGGGCCCACCCCGGTCGCAGGCTTCCGCTGCCGTTGCGGCGGGTCGTCGCCCGTCGCCAGGCCAGCGTGCCCGACCAGGTCGCCGCCGCGTACAGCACGATGTAGCCCCAGCGACAGCGAGCACGCCGAGCAGCCGCAGCCGCGACGACGTCCGTCCGATCCGGGACCAGGAAGTGTCAGCCAGCCGACAACCGGTGCGCAGATGCGGACCTTGCGTGGTTGGCTGCGGGCGTGACCGACAGCGACGTCATAGTGATCGGTGGCGGCACAGCCGGTCTGGCCGCGGCCACCAGGGCGCGGCGGGCCGGACTGACCGTAGTGATCGTCTCCGACGGCCCGACCGGCGGCGACTGCACCTTCAGCGGCTGTGTGCCGTCGAAAACCTTGTTGCACGCGGCAGCCTCCGGTCTGCC
>WHSY01000393.1 GCA_009379815.1 Pseudonocardiaceae bacterium | reverse complement strand
TTCACGCACGGTTCTGAGAGAGCCGGGGGGTGAGACTCCCCCCGGCTACTCGCCACACCCCATACTCGCGGCGACGTGTGCCCATCATCTGCGGAAGTCCGGCCTGAGCGCGGACGATCCGGCCGCGGCCTAAAAGCAACTGCTCGCCGTGGAGAGAGGCTGGCGGGACATGAAAGGGAGCAACTGGGGTCGACGCAGCCAGCTACGTCTGACCGCTCCTGCACAGTCTCGGCGCCCGGGCTTCTGGACGCACGTGGATTCATGCTTACCGCAGCCTCCAAAGCAAAGATCATCCTTCCGGAGCCGGTACCGCTCCGTGACAGACCTGCAATCACTCTTGACTCTAACGAGTTAAAGCTGTAACGTTCCTTCCATTGAGGTACGTCCGGGAGCGAGCAACCATAGCGGTATATGAGGAGTTTCGGGAGGCGTTGTCTCGCCTTCGGGCAGGGCGTCGTGACGGTGACGTTGATCCGAGGCTTGCGGCCTCTCCGTCAGGCGCGTGCCCTTCGGTCTCGGTGGGCCGGCCAGCTTCTCGTGTGTCGCTTACACAGGTTTAGCGGCCAGATATGTTTGGGAGGAGAATTCCGTAAGAACCTCTCATGGTACTTGGCCACGAGCAGCCTGAGCGAAAGGACAACAAGTGAGTGAGATGCCAGACAAACCAATTCTCGCTGCTG
>WHSY01000392.1 GCA_009379815.1 Pseudonocardiaceae bacterium | reverse complement strand
GCATGGGCGTGCCCGACGTGCGGCGCCGAGTGGGACGTCGAGATCAGCGAGGCCGGCGTACCGCGCGGCGGATGACAGACACCGCCGGGCCGGATGCGTGACCGCGTTGTCCATCCGGCCCGGCGGCCACCACCAGGAACACCACCACCGAGAGGATGATCGAGAATGTCTGTAGGCGAGCCCGTCACCACCGTGATCGGGAACCTGACCGGCGACCCGGAGCTGCGGTTCACCCCGAAGGGGACGGGGACACGCTGTTCCTGCGGTGCAACATCTGGCGCCAGCCCGCCGAGCACGTCGGCGAGTCGTTGAGCAAGGGTGACCGGGTCGTGGTGCACGGCCAGTTGCGGCAGCGGTCCTTCGAGACCAAGGAGGGTGACAAGCGCACCGTTCTCGAGCTGGAGGTCGATGAGGTCGGCCCGTCGCTGCGATACGCGACGGCGAAGCTGAACAAGGTGTCCCGCGAGTCGGGCGCCAGCAGCGGCGGCGATGAGTGGGACGGTGCCGAGCCGCCGTTCTGACCGACACCCGCCAGCTGTGCAACGCGCGGCCCGCCTCCAAAACATCGGGAGGCGGGCCGCCCGTCATCGCCGGGGCGCAAGGGAACGGCCCCGGATGCCACGGTAGCGCCCACGAGGATCAGGGCCGCGGAGGTGGCGACCGGGCGGCCCGGCGGCTCC
>WHSY01000391.1 GCA_009379815.1 Pseudonocardiaceae bacterium | reverse complement strand
CGAGCTGCCGCACGACTCTGCGGTCCTCGACCTGGTGCCGGAACCGGTCGTCGGCGGCGTCCTCGACGGCAGGGTGCGGCAGGCCGTGCGCGAGCAGCTGGCGGGGTGCCCGTTCCTGCCCACCGCGGCCGCCGGCCCGCCGGTGACGCCGGGCGACGCCGTAGCCGCGGACGTGCCCGCCGGCCTGGTCGCCGTGCTGGCGGAGGTGCTCCCCGGGCTGCTGCCCGCGGCATGGACGCACCGGCGCACCCCGCTTCGGCTGCTCGGCGTCCGGTTGCTCGGGCTCGACGACGTCGTCGAGCTGCTCGCCTCGCTGCGCAGGGAGCCGCAGTGGTGGCGCCGCGTCTACGCCGAGCTGGAGTCCGCCGCCAGGGACGCGCTGGCCGGGCTGCCGGTGCCGCTCGCCGACGGCCGGACCGTCCGCGGTCCACGCGGGGTGCTGCTGCCGAGCCCGGACGTCGACGGCGCCGCGCTGAGCGCCCTCGGGGTGCGGGTGGCGGCGGCAGACGCGGTGCATCCGCTGCTCGGCCGGCTCGGGGTCGAGCAGGAGTCGCCGGGGCTCGCCGCTGCAGCGCTCGAGTTCGCGCTCGAGGGTCTGCACCTCAACCGGCGCCTGGCCAAGGACGAGGTGGCGGGCCGGACCGTGTACGGCGGCCGATGAGCGCTCGCGCCTACCGCTACGG
>WHSY01000390.1 GCA_009379815.1 Pseudonocardiaceae bacterium | reverse complement strand
CGCGCCGCCGGCGACCGCCACAACGCCGCCCTGCGTAATCTCTCCAACAAGCTAATCGGCCGCATGTGGTGGTGCCTGCACAACAACCAGAACTGGGACGAACACGCTGCCTGGAACGAAACCTCGACAGGCACCGAACAGCTCGCTGCTTGACACCTGACTCGCGTGGGATGTCTACTGCCGCACCTGGGCCGGGTTCGTCTACGTCGCGTTCATCATCGACGTCTACAGCCGCATGATCGTGGGGTGGCAGCTCGCCACGCACCTGCGCACCGAGCTGGCCCTGGACGCCTTGGACATGGCCATGTGGCTGCGCCACGAGCGCCTCGACGGACTCGTGCACCACTCCGACCGCGGATCGCAGTACCTGTCGATCCGCTACTCCCAGCGCCTCGACGAGGCCGGCGCGGTCGCGTCGGTCGGCTCGCGCGGCGACTCCTACGACAACGCCCTGGCCGAATCGATCATCGGACTGTTCAAGACCGAGCTGATCAAACCCCGCGCGCCGTGGCGCACCACCGACCAGGTCGAAATCGCCTGCCTGGAATACATCGACTGGTTCAACCACCGCCGGCTATACCAGGCCTGCGGCGACATCCCGCCCGCCGAACTCGAGCACGCCACCAAAGCCGAGCTGTCCCACACCGCGTTCCTCGAACGCCTCCTCGCCGTGGAGGTCGCCGCCACC
>WHSY01000038.1:43071-43415 GCA_009379815.1 Pseudonocardiaceae bacterium | reverse complement strand
CCTCCCGGACCCCTTCCACTCGGCCCAGCACCGTGCCGATGCGCTGCTCGCAGCCACCGCACGACATGCCCTCGACCTGCAGGTTCAGCGTGTCCATCACCAGCTCCTCAACCCGTGTCGACGTGTGGTCCCGATTCCGTGGGCCACGCTAGAACCTTTCCCCAGGGGTAAGGTCAAACGCGCGAGCCGAGAACCCGGTCACACGTCCTCCGGGCAGGGAAGGGAGAACCCGCTGTGGCCATGACCGTCAGCGCCGCCGCGCACGCCGCCGGAGTCAGCGCGAAAGCCGTGCGGCTGTGGGAGTCCAAGGGCCTGCTGCCGCCAGCCGAGCGCACCGAGGCCGG
>WHSY01000038.1:662-43061 GCA_009379815.1 Pseudonocardiaceae bacterium | reverse complement strand
ATCCTCGACCTGCAACGCGACGGCGCCACCCCCTGCGCCCGGGTCACCGAACTACTCGACACCCACCTCACCAAGATCGACCGCACCCTCGCCGACCTCCGCGCGCTGCGCCGCTCCCTGGCCACCGCCCGCCAGACCGCCCGCGACACCGCCCGCCGCGGCGAACCCGCCGTGGTCTGCCACATCATCGAGAACACCGCACCCACCTGAGAACAGCGGCGGGTGTCCGCAGACGAACGTTCACGAAACACTCCGCCACCACCAGTGTTTCCGCAGGTCGAGGTTGTCACGCAACTCGTGTCCGCGCCTTCGTCACGCTGTCGGGGGTTCGCGATACAACTCTGGGCATGCGGATCGGCTACGCGCGGGCCTCCACCCGCGACCAACACCCCGAGGCCCAGCACGACGCCCTGACCGCGGCCGGCTGCGAACAGGTGTTCGTCGACAAGGCCTCCGGCAAGCTCGCCCGGCGGCCCGAGCTCGACCAGGCCCTGCTCGTCGCCCGCGCCGGCGACCAGATCGTGGTCACCAAGCTCGATCGCCTCGGCCGTTCCCTGGAACACCTCATCGAGCTCTCCCGCACCCTGCAGGAACGACAGATCGACCTCGTCGTGCTCGACCAGGGCGTGGACACCTCCACCCCCGTCGGGCGGATGTTCTTCTCGATCCTCGGAGCGATCGCCGAGTTCGAGGCCAGCCTGCTCTCCGAGCGGACCAAGGACGGCCTCGAGGCCGCCCGCGCCCGCGGCCGGACCGGCGGGCAAAAGCCCAAGCTCGGCCCGCGCCAGGCCCACCTCGCCCGGCTGATGTACGAGGAAACCGACGACCAAGGCAAGCGGCGCTACACCGTCAACCAGATCGCCGCCGAGTTCGGCGTCACCCGCCCCACCATCTACCGCCACCTCGGCAAGAAGACCCCGACGGAGCCGAACTGAGCAGCCCCCGAGCTACTTGGCCCCTGGTGACATTGGGACTTCGCTCGGGAAGGACCTACCAGTGCTGCTCCCGGCTGCTGAGCTGGGCCGGTCGGCTGATTCCCTATGGGGGATCCCGGGGTCAAGAGGTCTTGCGCTTGACGTTGCGGCCGGGTCGTGTCGAGGATCGCGGGTGGGGAGGCGGTGATGCTTGCCGAGAACGAGCAGCGCCGGAACCTGACGCCGGCCGAGCGGCAGCGCGCCGTGGTGGCGCTACGCGACGAGTTCGGCTGGAAGATGCCCGCGATCGCCCAGCGGCTGGGTATCAGCGAGTCGTCGGCCTACCGCTGGGCACAAGGCGATGACGCGGCGTCGGTACGCGGCGGGCAGCCCCCATCGAACCCGGCCCGGACCTGGGGCGGGCGGCGCGGCACCCGCAAGCGCCGCATCAAGGCCGACCGGGTGCACGCCGCCAGGCGCTGCTCGCGGAGGTCGAGGACCTGCTGCAGGGCTGGGAACCCGGGGCCACCGTGCCGACGCGGACGGCAGTCGCATGACCGGCCAGCATGACCTGTTCGACCTGCTCGCCGCGCCGGTGCCGCTGCGACGGCCGGATCCAGCTACCCGGCCACAGCGCCGACTGCCAGGTGATGAACCGGTGGTGCGCCCGTTGCATCCGCGTCGACGAGCACATCGGCAGGCCGGTGGGCGGGTCAAATTCACGGTCAATTTTGACCTGCCTCGCGCGCGCGAGCGCGCGCATCGCGATGACCCCCGGCTTCGACCCCTCGCGGCGGTGCCGGTCAAGTTTGACCTCGGCGCCACATGGCTGCCGCTAAGCCACATTCTCGGCACCCGGCACCCGGGACCCGGGCGTGCGGGACTGCGGGAGAGCGGGACTCTCGAACTCCCGGATCGGGGCGCGCGCGTCGTGAGCCGCCGTCGTCCCGCGGTGCGGCCACGCCCGCGCCGCGCGGGCACTCGCCGGCGCGAAGCTCGCGAGCTGTGCTCGGCCTGCTACGCCCGCGCTCGCCGCGACGAGACGCTGATCGATCACGAGCGGCTCAACTGGCCTAGCGGCGAGCTGCTCGCCGAATACCAGCTGCTGATCCAGCAGCGGGTGCGGCCGGATGTCGCCGCCGAGCGGCTGGGTGTGACACCAGCCAGATGCGTTACGTGCTGCGGAGGCAATGACCACACTGTGCACCGCCAAGTACCCGAACCGGGGGCCCCGGACGGCTAGCCGCGGTAGGCGGCGTCGATGTAGGTCGCTGCCTGCGGGTGGAGCTCGCCGCGACCCACGTAGGTGTCGCGCAGCAGGGTGGCGTGGCCCATCAGGTCGGCCTTCATCCGGTCCGACAGGGCCTGCTCATCGTCGAGGATCGTCAGGTACGTCTTGCGGCACACGTGGCTGGTCGCCCACTCCATGCCGACCGCGTCGAACACCTCACGGAAGTACTTCCCGGCCCGCGACGGGTCCTGCCACGACACCCCGGCCCGGCCGGCGACGGGGAACACCGGCTCCCCGGGGGGAGCGTCATCGGGCTTGCGGGCCGCCAGCATCGCCGTCGCGAACCCCGGCAGCGGCACGGTGCGATTCGCAGCGGCGGTCTTGCCCTCCTCCACGCGCACCAGGCCCCGGCCTTTGACCCGGGCGATGACCGGACCCAGGGCCACCACCGGGACCGCCCGCAGCTGGCTGGCCTCGTCGACCACGGGCACGCCGTCGAGGTCCACGTCGCACCACCGGACCGCGCACGCCTCCCCGATGCGGGCCCCGGTTGCGAGCAGGAACCGCGCCAGATCGGGCACATGACGCCGGCGCGCGGCGACCTGCTTGGCGGCGACCTCGTCATCATCCGAGGTGGATTCGAGCCAGTCGAGCACCGCCCGCCGCTCCCGCACAGTCAGGGCGCGCGGCGCCGCGGCGCGCCTGCCTTCCACGTTGTCGAGCGCGTCGACCGGGTTGGCGGCCAGCACCCCGTGCATGACCGCCAGCTTGCACACCTCGCGCACCACGCCGCGCACCGCGCTGCGGTAGTTCCCCGACAGGCCCCGCTGCTCGAGGCGGGCCATGAACGCGTCGAGACGGCTCGCGGTGCACTCGCGCAGCCGAAGCTCCCCGAGAGCGGGCAGCACGACGGCATCGAGGCGGCGGCGGTAGGCGTCGCGGGTGGACCCGGAGCGCCGCGGCGTCACCTTGGTGGCCATCCACAGCTGCGCCGCGTCCCGGAACCGCGAACTCGGGTACAGCTTGTCGCTGCCGTGGCCCTGCCGGGCCTTGATGGCGGCCTGCAACTCGTTGCGGGCGGCGGCCTCGGAGCGGCCCCTGGCCTCCAACCGGCGTGTGACACCGTCCGGGTCGCGGTAGCGGCAGCGAGCGGCGAAACGCTTGTCGCCGACCTTTCGGACGCCGATCTTCCCGGGGGTGTTCAGCGGCAGCGGGGGCCGGGCCATGAGGGACCTCCACAGGCAAGATCAACGCGATAAGCGGACAGTTTCCGCCGTTTCGATCACTCTATCTGGCCCGTCCACCCCACTGACCTGCGCCACGCCTACGCCTTGCCGAGGATCCGGTTCATCTTGGTGCCACAGGTGGGGCAGGTGCCCTTGGCCATCCGGCGACCGTTGCTCTCGTGGACCTCACCGCTGAAGTCCTTCTTCTCCTTGCACTTGACGCAGTAGCCGTTGTACGTCTCCGCCATCGGACCCTCCTCGGTCGATCGTCGGCGCCCGAGCTGCGGACGTCCTGGCTGATCACGCTACCTGCGTTCGGATGCGGATCCCTGCATACCCCTCGCCGGCCTGTCGAACCGCGGTGTCGGGGTTGCCCACAGCTGTGGACAACGTGTGTACAGCTGGTCGCGCTGGTGGGGATGCTCGGGGGAGCGCGCGGGGACGACACGCGGTGGCGTTGGGGACTGTGCGCGTCGGCGCACCGGGCCGCCCGTTCGCATACCGTGGCCCCGTGGCCGAGCACGCTCCCAGGGTCGAGGTACGTCGCAGCCCGCGACGCCGGCGCAACGTGTCCGCCTACCGCGACGGGGACAGCGTCGTCGTCATGCTGCCCGCCACGATGAGCCGGGCGGACGAGCGGCATTGGGTGGCGGAGATGCTGCGCCGCCTCGAACAGCGGGAGCGTCGGCGAAGCGCCCCCCGCTCCGACGCCGACCTGGCCGCCCGCTGCCGGGAGCTGTCGGCGGCGCACCTCGACGGCCGGGCGCAGCCGGAGTCGGTGCGCTGGGTGGCGCCGATGCGGACGCGCTGGGCGTCGTGCACGCCGTCGGACGGGTCGATCCGGGTCAGCGAGCGGCTCGCGGGCATGCCGCGCTGGGTGCTCGACTACGTGCTGGTGCACGAGCTGGCCCATCTGCTCGAGACCGGCCACGGCAAGGGCTTCTGGGCGCTGGTGCGGCGCTTTCCGCGCACCGACCGAGCGATCGGCTACCTCGAGGGCTTCTCGGCCGCGGCCGGGCTGCGGATCACCGGAGCCGACGGCGACGGCTGACCGCGGGTCAGCTGCGCGGCGACTGCGGCCCGTCTCCCTGCGGCCCGTCTCCCTGCGGCCCGTCTCCCTGGGGCCCGTCCTCGCCGTCGTGCGGCCCGTCCCCGTCCGGCGGCGGTTCGCCCGCGTCGTGCTCCTCCGGGGGCCGGCCCGGTGCCTGTTCCCGCGGAGCCTGGTCCGCGGTGCGCTCCAGCGCGGCGATCGGATCGTCGAGGTCGGATGTGCCGGCGCTGCGGTGGGCGAACCCCGAGGGGTCGTCCAGGTCGTCGGCCGTGGGCACGAGATCGGGATGGTTCCAGACCGCGTCGCGCCCCTCGACTCCCCGGACATCGGTGAGCTCGCGCCACAGCCCGGCGGCGTCACGCAGCTTGCGCGGCCGCAACTCCAGCCCGACCAGGGTGGCGAAGGTCTGCTCGGCGGGCCCACCGGACGCGCGACGCCGACGCAGCGTCTCGCGAAGTGCTTCCGCTCCGGGCAGCCGGTCGCCGACCGCGTCGGCCACGACCACGTCCACCCAGCCTTCGACCAGTGCCAGCAGCGTCTCCAACCTGCTCAGCGCAGCCTGCTGCTCGGGGCTGGTGCTCGGCTCCAGCGCCCCGGATCGCATCAGCTGCTCCATGCTCTGCGGGTCGGTCGGGTCGATCTGACGGGCGAGTTCCTCCAACGCCTGCGTGTCGACGCGGATGCCGTGCGCGAACTCCTCCACCGTGGCCAGCAGCCGCTGCCGCAGCCACGGCACGTGCGCGAACAGCCGGTGGTGGGCGGCCTCGCGGGCGGCCAGGAACACGGTCACCTCGGAGCTGCGGCGGTCCAAGCCGGCCGCGAACTGCTCGATATTGGCGGGAAGCAGCGCCGCGACGCCTTCGGGTCCCAGCGGCAGGCCGATGTCGGTCGACGTGAGCACCTCGCCGCCGAGCTGCCCCAGCCCGCTGCCCAGCTGTGACCCGAACGCCAGGCCGCCCATCTGCTCGAGCATCGCCATCAGCGGACCCGCGGCCTGCCGGGCCTCGGCGGGCAGCGCCTCGGTCCACGAGCCGGCCATCCGCCGGGCCACCGGGTCGCACAGCCGCTGCCACGTCGGCAGGGTTCGCTCCACCCAGTCCCGCGGTGCCCATGCGGCGCTGCTCGTCGCCCCGGCTGGCAGCGACGTCGCCGGGTCGAGCCACAGCTCCGCCAGCCGCACCGACTCCACCACCGCATCGGCCTGGGCCGCGGACGGCAGGCCCTGGGTGGACAGGTTCTGCAGGGCCATCTGCTTGGCCAGGTCGTAGTTGACCGGCCCGCCGCCACCCGAGGAGGACTGGCTGAGCATCTGGCCGAGCTGGGTGAACATCTGGCCCAGCGCGTTGGTGTCGAAGCCGCCGCCCGCGCTGCCGGTGCCGCCGCCGAGTGCGCTGAAGCCGAAGGGGTCGGCCGACGACTTGCCCTCGTCCTCCGGGCGGCGCGGTTCGTCCGGGTCACCGCCCTCCCCTGGGTCCTGGGGGCCGAAGCCGAAGGGGGGATTGGTCATGGGCTCCACGGTACTCGGATCTACAGTCCGTACGCTGACCGCCTGTGACGCGCCGTACTTGGACCTTGCTGGTGAGTGCCGCACTGGCCGTCATGCTCGGCGTGCTGGGGGGCGTTGCCCCCGTTCCCTTCGTCGCGCTCGGCCCCGGCCCCACCTTCGACACGCTGGGTGAGATCGAGGGCACCGCGGTGATCGACATCGAAGGCGAGCCGACGTTCCCGACAACCGGGCAGCTGAACATGACCACGGTGTCGGTGATCGACGGCGTCACCCTGTTCGGCGCGCTGGGGTTCTGGGTGTCCGGCCGCAACGCGCTGGTGCCGCGGGAGGAGGTCTTCCCGCCCCGGTTGTCCGAGGCCGAGGTGAAGCAACGCAACGCCCGGCTGTTCGAGGCCTCGGAGACCACCGCCGAGACCGCGGCGCTGCGCTACCTGGACTACCCGAGCACGGTGATCGCCGAAGGCGTGTCCGAGACGGGCGCCGCGAGCGGTGTGCTGCAGCCGGGCGACGAGCTGATCCGCGTCGACGGCAGGCCGGTCGACACCGCGCAGCAGGTGATCGGCGCGCTGCGCGGGCGCACACCCGGCGAACGCGTGGACCTCACCTTCCGTCGCGGCGACGCACCGGTGCAGACCCTCACGATCACGCTCGGCCCGGGCCAGCAACCCGGGCGTGGCTACCTCGGAATCACCGTGGCCAGCCAGCCCGAGGTCGACTTCGACATCACGATCAGCCTCGCCGACGTCGGCGGCCCCTCCGCGGGCCTGATGTTCGCACTGTCCATCGTGGACAAACTGACTCCCGGGGCACTGGCAGACGGCACGTTCATCGCCGGCACCGGGACGATCACCTCGGCCGGGAAGGTCGGGCCGATCGGCGGCATCGCGTTCAAGATGCAGCGGGCGCGCGAGGCCGGCGGTACGGTGTTCCTCGTCCCGGCCGGGAACTGCGCCGAGGCGGTGCGCCGGGCACCGGACGGCTTGCAGCTGGTCCGGGCCGGCACGCTGGATCAGGCGGTGCGTGCCCTCGAAGCGCTCGGGGCAGGACAGCCCGCACCCCGCTGCTGAGCGCGCAGGCCGTCCCGCACGATAAGCGCAGTCGTGGTGGTGGGGGTGAAGCGAACCACGATGAGTGCGCTCATGGTGACGGGAGCCGGCTCAGGACAGCGTCGCGAGCAGGGCCCGCAGCAGGTTCGGGGCCAGCTCCGGATTCTCGATGATCTCGTCGGAGTCGTCGTGGGCACGCAGCCGGAGCGTGCACACCCCGACGCCCTCGCGCAGCACTGCGGCGACGAGCCGGGCCTCGCTGCGCTCGGGGTGCTCGGCGGCGATCCGGCGGGCGGCGTCGGAGTCGTCGGGCAGCCCTCCCAGTCCCTCCTCGGCGCCCGGCGGGAGCACGACGATCTCCTGTACGAGCGCGCACCCGGCGACCGCCGCAGGCCACTCGATCCCGGCCAGTGCGACGTCGAGCTCGCCCTCGGGCAGTGCCTCCTGGGCCACTGGGGTCAGCGGGGCGTCCGCGTCCACCTGGTCCGCGAGCTGGGGCTGGCCGGCCAGCAGGGTCGCCGTGGGGACCAGCGCGAACAACTGCGGGGCCTGGTCCCACCCGGCGGTCGCGACGAACTCCTCGACCTCGCGGGCGATACGGGGCAGCGTGCGGGCGGCCACCGAGCTCTCGGGCACGGGCGTCTCGGCGGGATCTGTCACCCGGTGATGGTCGCATCGACCGCGTCCGGCCGCCGAAATCGGTCCCCGGGACCGGAACCTGTAGGCCCTCCGTAGAGTTGAACCCACAGGGTTCAACCCGGCGGGACCGCAGGACGTGCTGTCAACGGGAGCTGGCCCCACCGCACCACCGGCATCCTGGAGCGTGTCCTGTGGCCAGTAGGCCTCCAGTCGGAGTACCCACCCTGTCACCACGAGGCAGGATCCTGATCGTCGTCGGCGTCGTCGCGCTGGCTGTGCTCATCGCCGGTTCCCGGCTGATCAGTACCTATGTGGAATGGCTGTGGTTCGGCGAGGTCGGCTTCCGCGGCGTGTTCACGACGGTGCTGGTGACCCGGCTGGTCCAGTTCGTCATCGCGGGCGTGGCCGTCGGCGGCCTGCTCGCGCTCAACCTCGTCCTCGCCTTCCGCGCCCGGCCGGTCTTCGTGCCCGTCACCGGCCCCGAGGATCCGGTCGCGCGTTACCGCACCGGCATCGTGGCGCGGCAGCGGCTGGTCGGCATCGGAGTGCCGGTGGGGGTCGGGCTGATCGCCGGGCTGTCCGCGATGGGCGAGTGGCAGACCGTCCAGCTCTTCCTCAACGGGGCAAGCTTCGGTGTGGCCGACCCGCATTTCGGGTACGACGTGAGCTTCTACACCTTCACGCTGCCCTTCTACCGGCTGCTGCTGTCGTGGGCGTTCGTGGCGGTCGTCGTGTCGTTCATCGGCGCGCTGGTGACCCACTACATCTTCGGCGGCCTGCGCCTGGCCGGTCGTGGCGGCCAGCTCTCGGGGCCCGCGCGGGTGCAGCTCGGTGTACTCGCGGGGATCTTCGTGCTGCTCAAGGCGGTCGACTACTACTTCGACCGCTTCGAACTGCTGTTCTCCGAGCGAGGTATGCCGCTGTTCACCGGAGCCAGCTACACCGATCTCAATGCGGTGATGCCGGCGAAGCTGATCCTGCTCAGCATCGCGGTCATCTGCGCCGTCGCGTTCTTCGTCGGCGCGGCGCTGCGCAACCTGCAGCTGCCGGCGATCGCGACCGTGCTGCTGGTGCTGTCCAGCATCCTCGTGGGGGCCGCCTGGCCGGCGTTGCTGCAGCAGTTCTCGGTGTCCCCGAACGCCAACGAGCGGGAGGCGGAGTCGATCTCGCGCAACATCGAGGCCACGCGGCAGGCCTACGGGATCACCGACCAGAAGGTCGAGTACGTCGACTACTCGGGACGCGCCGAAGCCACACCGGCCGAGGTCCGCGCCGACACCCCGACCATCTCCAACATCCGGCTGCTCGACCCGAACATCCTGGAGCAGACCTTCACCCAGCTCCAGCAGCGGGAGAACTTCTTCGGCTTCCCGGACAAGCTCGACATCGACCGGTACCGGGTCGACGGCGAGCTGCACGAGTACGTCGTGGCGGTCCGCGAGCTCGAGAGCTCCTCACTCGCCGAGAACCAGCGCACCTGGATCAACCAGCACCTGCGATACACGCACGGCAACGGCTTCGTCGCCGCCCCGGCCAACGTCGTCCAGTCGACCGGTGACACCCAGGAGGAGGGCGGTGGCTATCCCCGGTTCACGATCAGCGACACCACCCAGCAGGGCGACATCCCGGTCGAGCAGCCGCGGATCTACTTCGGCGAGCTGATCGAGTCCTACGTCGTCGTGGGCGGGCAGCCCGGCGCTCCGCCACGCGAGTACGACAGCGACGGCCAGAACCACACCTACCAGGGCTCCGGCGGCGTGCCGATCGCCGGCTGGTTCAACCGGCTGGTCTTCGCCGCCCACCACGGCGAGCGCAACCTGGTGTTCAACCGGGCCATCGGTTCCGAATCGAAGATCATCTACAACCAGGACCCGCGGGAGCGGATCGAGAAGGTGGCGCCGTGGCTGACACCCGACGGCGACCCGTACCCGGCGGTCGTCGACGGCCGGATCAAATGGATCATCGACGGCTACACGACGCTGGAGAACTACCCGTACGCCCAGCAGACCGTGCTGGGTGAGGCCACCCAGGACACCCTGTCCGGGGTGCAGCGGCTGCCGGACGAGGAGATCAGCTACATCCGCAACTCGGTGAAGGCCACCGTCGATGCCTACGACGGCACCGTGACGCTCTATGCGACGAACCCGGATGATCCGGTGCTGCAGTCGTGGATGAACGTGTTCCCGGGCACGGTCCAACCGGCCAGCGAGATCAGCGACTCGCTGCGGGCGCACTTCCGCTACCCGGAGGACCTGTTCAAGGTGCAGCGGCAGATGCTCACCCGCTACCACGTCGACGACCCCGCCGTGTTCTACAGCCAGAACAACTTCTGGGACGTCCCGAGCGATCCGACCGAGCGCGGCAGCAACATCGACCAGCCGCCCTACTACATCCTGGCCGCCCCACCGGCCGACGGGGGCTCGGCCGAGTTCCAGCTGACCAGCTCGTTGGTCAGCCTGCGCCGGCAGTTCCTGTCGGCCTACGTCTCGGTGAGCTCCGATCCCCAGACCTACGGCGACATGCGGGTGCTGGAGCTACCCACGGACTCGCAGACGTTGGGACCGCAGCAGGTGCAGACGCGTTTCGACTCCTCGGCCGAGGTCAGTCAGGAGCTGAACCTGCTGCGGCAGAGCCAGACCGACGTGCTGCAGGGCAACCTGCTCACCCTGCCGGTGGCAGGCGGCGGCCTGCTCTACGTCGAACCGATCTATGTCGAGCGGGCCGGCTCGGAGACATCCTTCCCGCAGCTCAACCGCGTGCTGGTGTTCTTCGGTGACCAACTCGGCTATGCCCCGACGCTGGCCGAGGCGCTCGACGAGGTGTTCGGCGCCGGCGCCGGGCAGGCGGCTGCCCAGCCCGGCGACCAGCAGCCGCAGCAGCCGCCGCAGGACGACGGCGCCCCGGCACCGGCGCCAGGGCCGGGACCGGGCGCGAGCGAGGAGATGAGCCAGGCGGTGGCGGATATCAACGCCGCGCTGGACAAGCTCCGGTCGGCGCAGTCCTCCGGGGACTTCGCCACCCAGGGGGAGGCCCTCGCCGAGCTGGACGCGGCCGCGCAGCGCTACCAGGACGTGCAGCAGGCCGCCGGCGGCGGTGACAACAGTGGATCCGCACCCGGCGGCGGGGGCGGCTGAGCATCACCCGTGGTGGGTCGGTCGGCAGCTGCCGCGCCCGCGCCGCCGGGCGGGGCTGTGCGAGTGCGGTGTGCATCACTACAGGTCGATTTGCCCCCGCCGCCTCCCCGCACGTAGGCTCTGCGTGTCGACGCGGGGTGGAGCAGCTCGGTAGCTCGCTGGGCTCATAACCCAGAGGTCGGAGGTTCGAATCCTCCCCCCGCTACCACCGCGAGAGGGCCCCTGACCAGCAAGGTCAGGGGCCCTCGCATATTCGGGCCCTGCCACGAGCATGCGAAGCCGGTCGTCCCGTACGGCCTCCAGCTGGTCCTGCAAGGATGCGGCGGTCAACATCGATTCCCTCCCTCGGTAGATGCCCGGGGCGTGTTGCGCGTCATCGGCACCTGTCCGGTGACGCTTCTCAGCCGCTCGGTGCGGCCGGAGCCGGTGCCGTGGCGGCCGTGCCCGGTGTGGAGTCGTCGGGTGTGGGAGCGGTGGGGACACCCGCACCACCACCCTGGTCGAGGCGAAACGGCGGGTAGACGTCGGTCATCAGGGCGGCGGTGCGCGAAGTTAGGCCCTGCACTCACGAGCTGCCTCACACGGTGATGACGACCTTCCCCCGAGCGTTTCCCTGCTCCATGTAGCGAATGGCGTTGGGGGCCTCGCCGAGCGGGTAGGTGCGGTCGATGGCGGGCATGACCTTTCCGGCTTCGATGAGGTCGGCGAGCACGAGCAGGTCCTGGTGGTTCTCGCGGTTGATGAACGAACCCAGCTGCTGGCTCACGAACAGCGACAGCAGGTGCGCGCGGAGCAGGCGGTCGATGCCGCCGAGCCAGCGTCCGCCGCCTTCGCCTCCGACGATGGTGAGCGTCCCTCGCGGGGCCAGTGCCCGTCTCAGGCGTGACAGCGACGAGTTCCCGCCGATGTCGAGGATCACGTCGTAGCGCCGCTCACCGTCGGCGAAGTCGTCGCGGGCGTAGTCGATGACGTGGTCGGCGCCGAGCGACCGGACGAGGTCGACCTTGGAGGTGCTGCACACGCCGGTGACCTGCGCGCCGAAGGCCTTGGCGAGCTGCACGGCGTAGGAGCCGACGCCGCCCGACGCGCCGACGATCAGGACGTCCTGGCCCGGGCGGACCCTGGCGTGGTCGCGCAGGCCCTGCAGGGCGGTGGAACCGGAGATGCCGACCGCCGCCGCCTGGTCGAAGGTCAGGATTGCCGGCTTCGGCGCGAGCTTGTCCTCGCTTGCCCGGGCGTACTCGGCGAAGGCACCCTTGCCGATGCCGAACACCGCGTCGCCGGGCTGGAACCGGGTGACGTTCGTGCCCACCGCCGCCACGACCCCGGCGAGGTCCGAGCCGCGAACGGGGGTCTTGGGGGCGCGCAGCCCGAAGCCCGCGAGACGTATCACGTACGCCAGCCCGGTCATCAGATGCCACACCGAGGGGTCGACGCCGGCCGCGTGCACCCGGACGAGGACCTCGTCGTCCGCGATCTGTGGCCGTTCGATGTCTCGGAGTTCGAGAACGTCCGCCGAGCCGTAGGTGTCCTGCACGATCGCTTTCATGCCGTCTCCCGTCGAGTGACGTGACGTTGGTGGTTGCGTCGCTGGTGGTCTCAGGTGACATGGAGCGCCTCGCGGCGCGGGTCGAAGACAGCCGAGGCCGGACCCCGGGGGTCCTGCCGCGCGGGGAAGCCTTTGACGAGCAGCAGCACTCCCAAGGCAACTTCGAAGAGGAGGCCGGGGGCATAGTGAACGAGGCCGACGTCGTACCCGAGGACGCCGAGCAGCTCCCCGGCCGCCAGCGCGGGGTACCCGACGATCCCCAGAACGGCCAGGGACCTGGGCACGAGCCTCGCCTGGAACAAGGCGCGGCAGAACAGCAAGCCGCCGAGGCCCAGCCCGATCATGCCGATGTGCAGGGCGTACTGGTTACCTTCCTGCGCGACAGCCGCCAACGATGGGAGAACGGACCCAGCACTGGCACCCGCATCGACGTACGCCTGTGCGAGCGGTATCAGCAGCAGCAGGCAGAGTGTTCCCACGGCCAGCAGCACGGCTTCGACGATCCTGGTCACCAGATAGGCATAGGCAGTGATCTCGTGCCGGGGTTTCAAGACGGGAAACACCAGCACTCCGATGCCGATGACGACAACGGAGTTGAGCAACATCAGCATCGCTCCCGCCGCTATCTGCGTCTGATGGTTGATGACGCCGGACAGCACTTCCGTGGCAGCTGTGCCGGAGTCGACCAGGGCACCGCCCGCGCCGTACACGGCGAACGCAAGCAGGAAGAGCGCCCCGACGGTTCGTCCAATTGTTCTCGTTGACATCGTTCTTCCTTTCTTTCACACAGCGAGGTGACGGTGTAGCTTTCGGTCCGCTGTCGCCGTCACCGCGCGACAGCGGGGTGGTCTTCCTGGAACCCTGGTTCGCTCGCGGTGAGGCGGCGACCCCAGATGACGAGCCACAGCGCCAGCAGAAACTCGCCGATGAATGTGAACGTGCCAATTTTGATCGAGGGGCTTGCGGAGAGGACTGCAACAAGGCTGTCGAACGCATAGCCAAAGCCTGCAATGGCAAGCAGGGCGCCCAGGAACCTGGGAACGTAACCTGACCTGTACGCCAGGTAGCCGACGACGAGCAGGTGCAGACCGAACAACACCAGGCCGGCGTCCCAGATGTCGCCGAATGCGTTGACTCCCAAGAGTGCCCGGGCGTGCAACTGGTCTGTGCTGAACACCGCGAGGTAGCCGTCGTCGCTGAGCAGCCGAAGCACCCCCACGAGCTGGCCGATCGCAACCATGAAGACCCCTGCGAAGACGAGCCTGAAACACGCCGCCAGCATCGAGATGGCGCTGTTCACTGGGCTGAACACGCGGTAGAGCGCCCATGCGACGACGACATCCAGCGCGACCACCAAGAACAGGCTCACGATGCCGAGTCGGAACAGACCGTCGGACGCCATGATGGCCGTGGCCGTTCGTGCGGCATTCCCCGGTGTCACCAGCCCATCCAGAGCGATGAACTTGCCGAAGCCTGCCAGCGCAGACATGAGCAGAAGTCCGACCCCTGCGGTGATGCTGGCGTTGCGGATCTGTACGGGTGGTCGCCCGGCACTGTTGGTCCTTGTGGTGGTGTTCACGGTCGCTCCTTCTCGTTCTGCGGCGTCGGCAGCCGCGATGCAGCCACCCTGACGGCCCGCGGTGGAGCCTCGGTGGGAGACGAGTGGAGGCGGGGTAGACCGCCCGTGGCGGCCGCTGCGACGATGGTCGCTATCCAAGGTGGGGAGCAGCCCCGTGGTGCGGATCCGTCTCCTCGGTGCGGTCGCGGCCGCCACCGACGAGGGTGAGCCGGTGGACGTGGGTCCGGCGAAGTGCCGGGCGGTGTTGGCGGTGCTCGCCCTATCCGTCGGCGAGGCCGTGCCGGTGTCCCGGCTGGTCGACGTGGTGTGGGGTGGGGATGCTCCCCGCACGGCCGAGAAGACGCTGCAGGGCTACATCGCCGATCTCCGCAAGGGCCTCGGCCGCACCGCGATCGTGCGGACCGGTGCGTCATACCGCCTCGATGTGGCGACCGACGCCGTCGACGTGCACCGGTTCCGGCGACACGTGAGCGCCGGTGAGGTGGAGGCTGCGCTGGCGGAATGGACGGGGACGCCACTGGCCGGGCTCGACGCACCCGGCCTCGGGCCGGTGATCGACGGGCTCGTCGAGCAGTGGCTCGGGGCGATCGAGGTCGATCTCGAACGCCGGGTCAACGCCGACTCGCCGGCGACCGTCGCCACGTTGACGCAGCTCACCGCGGACCACCCGTTCCGTGAGGGGCTGTGGGCCCTGCTGATGACCGCCCTGTACCGGTCGGGGCGGCAGGCTGATGCGTTGGCGGCGTACCAACGCGTCCGCCAACACCTCGTCGAAGAGCTCGGCGTCGAACCGGGACCGCGGCTGCGAGAGGTGGAAGGGCTGATCCTCGAGCACGACGAGCGGTTGCACGCGCAAGCGCTCTCGCCGGGGTCGGCGGCTGCTCCCCGTCCGACCGGGACGGTGACCTTCGGCTGCTGCGAGGTCGAGGCAGCGACGCAGCTGTGGGTGGAGCACCGCCGGAAGATGGCGGCGGCCATGGCCGGTCTCGACGCGCTCGTGCGCGCCGCCGCGGACCGCCAGGGCGGGACCGTGGTTGCCTCCGGGGGAGAGTCGCTCGGCGTCGCGTTCCATCGCGCCGACGACGCCGCGGCCTGGGCCACCCAGCTGCAGGCCGCGGTGGGTGAGGAGCCGTGGCCCGGCGGGATCGACGTGCGCCTGCGAGTCGGCCTGCACTCCGGGGAGACCGAGGAGCGCGACGGCGGGTACTTCGGCGCGGCCGTGCACATCGCGGAGCGCCTCGCTGCTGCCGGTCACGGCGGTCAGACGCTGGTGTCGGGCGTGACGGCGGCCGTGCTCGGGCGCGACGACCTGCGTGATCTCGGAACCCACCGCCTCGACGGTGTCCCGGTCGAGCAGGACGTCTACCAGCTGGGCGTGGGTGACCATCCGCCGCTGCGGACCACGTCGGCCCGGCGCGGGAACCTGCCCCGTCGGCTGGGGCGGCTGTTGGGCCGCGACGGCGACCTCGACACCGTCGTCGAGGCGCTGGCGGGGTCGCCGGTCGTGACGCTGGTCGGGACGGGCGGGATCGGCAAGACCACGCTGGCGCTGGCCGCAGCCCGCCGGTGGCAGGACGATGACAGGCAGCGGATATGGCTGGTCGAGCTCGCCGAGATCGGCGCGTCGGACGGGGTGCCCCGGGCGGCTGCCGACGCGCTCGGCGTCACCGAAGGGTCGGCAGCCACCCTGACCGGCTCGGTCGTGGCGGCGCTGCGCTCGCGCCCGACGTTGCTGGTCCTCGACAACTGCGAGCACGTGATCGACGGCGCGGCCGCGCTCGCCACGGCCGTCGCCGAGGACACTCCCGACACACGGGTGCTGGCCACGTCACGCGAGGGTATGGGCATCGCCGGCGAGCGGCTGGTGGCCGTCGGCCCGCTGGACCCCGCCGGGGCGGCGGTGGAGCTGTTCGCGGAGCGGGCGCAGGGCGTGTCCGGGGGTTTCGATCTCGACCACAGCCGGTCGGAGGTCGCGGAGATCTGCCGACGCCTCGACGGTGTACCGCTGGCGATCGAGCTCGCGGCCGCGCGCACCGCCAGCCTGACCCCGTCGCAGCTGCTGGCCCGACTCGACGACCGCCTCCGCCTGCTGACCGGTGGGCGCCGGACCGGCGCCGACCGGCACCGCACGCTGCGGGCCACGATCGAGTGGTCGTATGACCTGCTGTCGCCCGCTCAGCGGCTGCTGTTCCAGCGGCTGGCGGTGTTCACCGGCCCCTTCGACCTCGCCGCGGCCGAGGCGGTGGCGGCCTCCAACGGCCTGGACACCGTCGATGTCGACCACCTGCTCGGGGACCTGGTGGAGCGGTCCATGGTCGCGCCCGAGTCCGGGCCGTTCGGCCGGCGGTTCCGGCTGCTCGAGACGCTGCGCCACTTCGCTGCCGAGCAGCTCGCCGCACAAGGCAAACCGGAAGGGGTCGCGCGACGGCATGCCTGGTGGTGCCGCGACCAGGTCGCCTTCATCCACAGCTTGCTGACCGGCCCGGGCGAGGTCGAGGGTGTCGCGCGGCTCGGGGAGCTGTGGCCCAACCTGCGGACGGCGGTCGACTGGGCCTGCATGAGCGGGGACGCGGCTCTGGCGGACGCGCTGGTGCGCCCCATCGCCCCCGAGGTCAACCTGCGCCGGCAGGCCGAGATCGGCGACTGGGCCGAGCGGATCCTGCAGCTGACGTCACCCGACGACGAGGACGGCGTCGTGTTCTGGCTCACCTGGGCGGCCGAACGCCATACGCAGGCCGGCAACCGCGCCGCGTACGAACGGGTCGTCGGCCGCCACGGGCGCGCCGGGCACCCGCTGATCCGGTACGCGCATGCGTCCCAGTACGAGGACGACGAAGAACTGGGTGCGGCCTCGCCCGCGGCGGTCGCCTGGCTGCGCGAACGAGGTGAAGGCCACGCGGCGAGCCTGATCGAGGTGACGGGTGTGGCGTCGGGGTTGATGGTGACGGGCCGGCTCGCCGAGCTCGACGCGGTGGCCCGGGCCATGGCGGACCGCTACCGGCAGGGGCCGCCGACGCTGCTGTACTTCGCGTGGGGGCTGCTCGGCTTCTCGGCGAAGTTCCATGGCAGGCACGAGGACTCCGCCAGGTTCTTCGCCGAGGCGGCCGGCATCGACGTCCCCGCGGGGACGTACCTGGCGAACCGCACCGTCGAGGCGCGGGCCGTGTTCGACCAGGGCGAGCGGTCGCGGGCGTTCGCGATCCTGCGCGACCACGTCGACACGGTCCTCGACACCGACTACGTCGACGTCGCCCGGATGATCGTCATCGAGTTCGTCTACATGATGGCTGCGGTGGACCGCCTCACCGAGGCCGCCCGCGTGTTGACCTACCTCGACACGACCGGCGGCTTCGGCGAGCTGGCCCGCGAGACCCTCCTCGCCGACGCGGTCAGCAGGATCGCCGCTGCCCCCGAGGTCACCGAGGCCGGTGGCGATGGCCTCGGCGCCCGCCAGGCCTTGGCCTACATGCGCCAGGTGCTCGACGATCCGGCCGTGGACTCGTAAACCGTGAGACTCCATCCGAGCGGCAGAATGGGCGTACATGAATCAGCTCGCCCAGGAGCAACATGAGCGTGACAGAAGGGCTCCGCGAGCTGTCGTACAGTGCTCATTGCCGCTAACGGGGACGGGGCCATGACCGCAGCTTCTGCATTGGAACGGGGACACCAGGCCTTCGAACGGCAGGCCTGGGGAGTGGCCTACGAGCTGCTGCGCGCGACCGACGAGGAGGCTGCGCTCGAGCCGGTGGATCTCGAGCGTGCCGGTCGCGCGGCGTACCTCACCGGGCGGGACGAAGACTGCTTCGTCCTGTTCGGGCGCGCCTTCCACGAACGGATGCAGCGGGGCGACCCCGAGGGCGCCGCGCTGGACGGGTTCTGGCTGGTCTTCGGATTGATGAACCGTGGTGAGTGGGCCCGCGCCGGTGGCTGGATCGGTCGCGCGCGCAGCGCGATCGACGACGGCCAGCGGGACTGCGTCGCCCGCGGCTACCTGTTGATCCCGGATGCGCTGCAGGCCCTGATGGGCGGGGACGCCGAGCAGGCCTACGCGACGTTCATCGAGGAACACGAGATCGGCCGACGGTTCGCCGATCCGGACCTCATCACCCTCGCCGGGCTCGGGCAGGGCCAGGCCCTGATCGCGATGGGCAGGGTCGCCGACGGCATCGCCAAGCTCGACGAGGTGATGGTCGGGATCACCGGGGGAGAGGCCTCGGCGATCGTGACCGGACTGGTGTACTGCGCGGTCATCGCCGCGTGCATGGAGATCTTCGACCCTCGGCGCGCCAAGGAGTGGACGACGGCGCTCGACTACTGGTGCAACTCTCAGCCCGAGCTCGTGCCGTTCCGGGGACAGTGCCTGGTGCACCGAGCCCAGATCATGCGGCTGCACGGAGCCTGGGCCGACGCGCTGGACGAGCTGGCGCACGCCCTCGAGCGCCTCACCGAGGCCGGCCACCCGGCCGTCGGAGACGCGCTCTACGAGCAGGCCGAGGTGCACCGGTTGCGCGGCGATGTCGATGCCGCCGAGCAATGCTACGGGCGGGCGACCCAGTTCGGGCGGGACGCTGCGCCCGGTCTCGCCTTGCTCCGGCTCGCACAAGGCCAGGTCGACGCGGCTTCGGCCGGCATCCGACGCGCACTCGACGAGACCGGCGAACAGTCCCGGCGCCCCCGGCTGCTCAGCGCCGCTGTCGAGATCGCACTCGGGTCCGGCTATGTCGAGGGGGCCCGAACCGCCGCCGTCGAGCTCGCCGACCTCGCCGCAGCACGGGATGTCGCGCTGCTGAACGCGATGGCCGCACAGGCCGACGCTGCGGTGCTGCTGGCCGAGGGCGAGCCACGAGGTGCGCTCGCGGCGGCGCGGCGGGCGTGGTCGCTGTGGCAGGGACTCGGCGCGCCCTACGAGGCCGCCCGGGCACGGCTGACGGTCGGGATGGCTTGCCGGTCGCTTGGCGACCAGGACGCGGCTCGCATGGAGCTCGACGCGGCGCGACAGGTGTTCGAGGACCTGGCCGCCGGCCCCGACCTGGCCAGGGTCGAGTCACTGACGGCCCGAGCATCGAGCAAGGCCGGTTGCGGGTTGACGGCGCGCGAGGTGGAGGTGCTCCGGATGGTCGCCACCGGCAAGACCAACCGGGCGATCGCCGGTGAGCTCTTCCTCAGCGAGAAGACCGTGGCGCGGCACGTCAGCAACATCTTCAGCAAGCTCGGTCTCGCCTCTCGGGCAGCGGCCACGGGGTATGCATACGAGCACCACCTCGTCTGAACTACACACAATTACCCATCTGGCGGCGCCGGCTCGGATTGGTGCGTTCTCCCGACGCGCCGGGGTGGGTGTGCTCATAGCGTGCTGTGACACGAAGGCCGTTCGGCCTCGTGGACCTCGAGAGGTGACGTCATGAGCAGTGAACCCGGCGAGAAGCGAGACGACGTCGGCCGTGACCGTGGCCCGGAGCGGGTGGAGACCGTGGTGATCGGAGCAGGCCAGGCCGGCCTGGCGACCGGCTACCACCTCGCGCGTCGGGGCAGGGAGTTCGTGATCCTCGACACCCGGGAGCGGGTGGGTGACAACTGGCGGTGCCACTGGGACTCGCTGCGGCTCTACAGCCCGGCGCGGGTGGGCGGGCTGCCGGGGATGCGGTTTCCCGCGCCGCCGACGTCGTATCCCACGAAGGACGAGATGGCCGACTTCCTCGAGTCGTACGTGTCGACCTTCGAGCTGCCCGTCCGTACCGGTGTGCGCGTGACCCGGGTGTCACGCGAGGACGGTCACTATGTCGTGACGACCGACCGGTCGTCGTTGCGGTGCGACAACGTCGTGGTCGCGTCGGGCACGTTCGGCCGGACGCCGTACGTCCCCGACTTGGCCGGCGAGCTCGATCCCGGCATCATGGCGATGCACTCGAGCGCCTACAAGAACCTGGCCCAGCTCCGGCCCGGCGGGGTGCTGGTGGTGGGAGCGTCACACTCCGGTGGCGACATCGCCTTCGAAGCGGGGGCGGCCGGGCATCCGACCGTGCTCAGTGGTCCGATTCACGGCGAGATCCCCTTCGACATCGAGAGCGGCCGGGCGCGGGTGATCTTCCCGATCTTGATGCTCCTTGCCAGGCACCTGCTGACGATCAAGACGCCGCTCGGCCGCAAGATGCGTCCGCAGATCCGGGCCCATGGCGGGCCGCTGATCCGGGTCAAACGGGCCGACCTCGCCCGTGTCGGTGTCGAGCTGGTGCCGGCGCGGACGGTCGGGGTCAGCGATGGTCTCCCGGCCCTCGATGGCGGACGGGTGCTCGACGTCGCGAACGTCGTGTGGTGTACCGGCTTCCGGCAGGACTTCTCCTGGATCGACCTACCGGCTACGGGCGACGACGGCTGGCCTCTCGAAACGCGTGGTGTGGTGCCGTCGTCGCCGGGGCTGTACTTCGTCGGGCTGGCCTTCCAGTACGCCTTCGCGTCGATGCTCGTCGGTGGTGTCGGCAGGGATGCGGCCTACGTCGTCGGGCAGCTGTGCGCGCGCGAGCCGACAGGCCGGCGCGTGGCGAGCTCGCTGGAGGCGGCCTGATCCTGCTAGATCCAACCGGCGAGTCGTGCCGTGGTCGCCGTCAGGAACGTCACCGCGAATGCCAGGGTCAGCGGCAGCAGCGTGGCGACCGTGGTCCATTTGAGGCTCTTGGTCTCGTTCCAGATGGTCAGGATGGTGGTGCTGCACGGGTTGTGCAGCAGGCTGAACAGCATGAGGTTGATCGCGGTGAGCAGCGTCCAGCCACCGGCCTGGATCAGCACGGTCTCGGTATGAGCTGATCCGAGTTCGAGCATCACCCCGTCCTGGGCGCCGAACAGGTTCGACCCGAGGGTCATGGTGAGCATCAGGATCGTGGGGATGATGATCTCGTTCGCGGGGATGGCGACGATGTAGGCGAGCAGGATGATGCCGTTGAGACCGAGCGCCAGCCCCAGGGGATCCAGGGCGTCCACGACGTGGGCGGCGATGCTGCTGGCGTCCACGGTGATGTTGCTGAGCAGCCAGATGACCACCCCCGCCGGCGCGGCCATGAGGATCGCGCGCCGCAGCACGAACAGCGTGCGATCGATCAAGCTCGTGTGCAGGGTCCGCCACAGCTGGGGAGGTCGATACGGGGGCAGTTCGAGCGAGTACGTCGAGGTCTGGCCGCGAAGCACCGTCTTCGACAGTCCCCAGGAGACCAGCAGGGTGGTCAGCACTCCGACCACGGCGACGGCGACGACGCTGCCCGCGGCGACGACGCTGCCGAGTGCCGGTGGTGCCAGCGCACCGATGAAGATCGTCCCCATCAGGATCAGCGTCGGCCAGCGCCCGTTGCAGATGCTGAAGTTGTTGGTGATGATGGCGATGAGACGTTCCCGCCGACTGTCGATGATGCGGGTGGCGGTGACCCCCGCCGCGTTGCAGCCGTAGCCCATCATCATGCTCAGGGACTGCTTGCCGTGGGCGCCTGCGGCGGAGAAGAGCCGGTCGAGGTTGAACGCGACCCGCGGCAGGTAGCCGAAGTCCTCGAGCAGCGTGAACAGCGGGAAGAAGATCGCCATGGGCGGCAGCATGACCGCGATCACCCATGCGGTTGCCAGGTACGCCCCGTCGATCACGATCCCGGTGAGCCAGCCGGGCGAGCCGAGCGCGACGAAGCCGTCGCGCAGCCAGGCGTGGCCGCCCTCCACGAGCAGTGTGTAGAGCAGGCCGGACGGGCCCGCCGCACCCGCGATCGTGAACCAGAAGACCGCGAAGAACAGCACACCCATCACCGCGAAGCCCCATACGCGGTGAGTGAGCGCCCGGTCGAGGAGCCGGTCGGCGGTCAGGCGGGCGCGCTGCGAATCCCGGCTGACGGTGCTCGAGCTGATCGCAGCGGCATCGGAATAGATCGACTCGACGATCCCCTCCTGGAAGTCTGCGGGCAGATCGTCGCGCAGCCGCGCGGCGTGATCCAGAAGATGCGCATTGCTCATCGCGCTGCCGTCCCGGTCGGCCGGGCCGAGGTGGCCTCCGGACCGGCGATGCCCCGGCCGAGGTCGCCGAGTGTCCCGTCGCGGACGGCCTGCTCGGTGCCGGGGTCGCCCTCGAGGAGCCGCAACGCCACCCAGCGGGTGCTGGGCAGGCCGGGGAATGTCTGCTGGAGCTGACCGGCCAGCACGTCGACGGCGCGCTCCAGCCGGGGGTCGCGGTGCTTGACCCGATGGGCCCTTGTCGCGACCGTCCCCCGGGCGACCTGTTCCACGGATTCGAGCAGCTCCGGGACTCCTTGGCCCTTGCGGGCCGCCATCGGTGTGACGGGAACGCCGAGCTCCCGGGCGAGGTGGCGCACATCGATGGTGATGCCGTGGCGCTCGGACTCGTCCATGAGGTTGAGGGCGACCACCACGCGGTCGGTGATCTGCAGGATCTGCAGCACGAGGTTGAGGTTGCGCTCGAGCCGGGTGGCATCCACGACCGCGATCGTGACGTCGGGACGCCCGAACAGCAGGAAGTCCCTGGCGATCTCCTCGTCATTGCTGGTCGACAGCAACGAATATGTCCCCGGCAGATCGACGAGCTTGTAACCGTGCCCGTGGTAGTGGAATCCGCCCTCGGCGCGTGCCACCGTCTTGCCGGGCCAGTTGCCGACGTGCTGGCGCAGTCCGGTCAGCGCGTTGAACACGGTGCTCTTGCCGGTGTTGGGGTTGCCGGCGACGGCGGCGACGTAGTCGTAGGTTCCGGTCTCGACGCCGAGCTTCCTGAGGTTCGCGCTGTTGTAGATCGCGCAGGAGGTGCACGCGCCGTGGGCGGGCCCGGCATCGGGCGCCGTGGGAAGTTCCGGGCCGGGCATCAGCGTCGTCCCGGCTCGTCGTCGTGTACCTCGATGTGCACGGCGCGGGCTTGCGAACGGCGCAACGCGATCAGGGCGTCGCGCACGAGGTATGCGGTGGGGTCGCCCAGCGGGCTCGTCATGTCGACCCGGACCTCCGTTCCCGGCAGCAGCCCCAGGTCCATGAGCCGGCGTCGCTGGACACCACGGATCTCGAGCGCGACGACGGTCGCGCGGTGATCCGGTCGCAGCTCGTCAAGGGTCATGTCGACACCTCCCCATGATCGCCCGTCCGCGGATTGCGTTCCGCGACGACCCCGCGCACCAGGTGGGTGAGCTGCTCACCCAGCGCGACCCGCTCACCGCCGACAGTGACCCACAGCGGACCGCCGAACGGGTCCCAGTCCTCGACGACGAGGGGAGTCCCGGGCCGGATGCCCATCTCGCCGAGGTACCGCAGCGCCGCGCTGTCACGGTCGGACACCCGGTCCACCACGAACCGCGCGCCGCGCGGCGCGGCACGCAGCGGTGCCGGCCACTCCTCGGCGTAGTCCCCGTCCCGGGGTGGGATCGGGTCGCCGTGCGGGTCACGCTCGGGACGGCCGAGCCAGTCATCGATGCGGTCGGTGAGGTTGGCGCTGAGCGCGTGCTCGAGAACCTCGGCCTCGGCGTGCACCTCGTCCCACGGCACACCGACCTCGGCCAGGAACGTCTCGACCAGGCGGTGTCGGCGCACCACCTCGCGGGCGTGCCGCATGCCGTGCCCGGTCAGCCGGACCTGCCGGTCATCGCTGCGTTCGGCCAGTCCGGCATCGGCCAGCCGACTCATCATGGTCGACACCGACGGGGCGGAGACATCCAAGGCCCGGGCAATCTCCGACGTGGTCGTCGGCTCGCCCCGGCAGTCCAGGTGGTAGATGGCCTTGAGGTAGTCCTCGACCGTCTCCGAGTGCTCCAGGTCGCAGCACATCGGCTGACGTTCGGGATGACGGGGCGACATACCCGGTTATATTAGAGTCGTCTAACTGGCGTGCCAAGATTACTCGCACAGCTGCACGATCTGCATCGTCTCGCGACCGATCGCGTTCAGGTGCATCCCCGTGCCACGCTGGGTTGGGCTCCGCCGAGACGGGAAGGTGGTCGCGTGACGAGCAGCCGGGACCGGGATCCGGCGGGACGGCCTCGCAACGCCCGCCCGAGGGATGCGACGGGTCGGCCGTTGCCACACGGGACGGCCGGGATCGAGCAGCCGCCCGAGGACGTCGAGCTGGGACCGCGGGAGTCGATCGCCGAGGCCCAGCGCCTGCTGGACGGGGGGTACCCGTTCCATGCACACGAGGTCCTCGAGGCGGCCTGGAAGGCGAGCGAGCCCGCGGAGCGGGACATGTGGCAAGGCCTCGCCCAGCTCGCGGTCGGGCTCACCCACGCGCAGCGCGGCAACACCACGGGAGCGGCCGCCCTGCTGCGGCGGGGGGCGGAGCGGATCGGGACCCGGGCGCAGGACCCGCCGCACGGGCTCGAGCTGACGGGGCTGCGGGATCGCGCCGTGGCGCTCGCCGAGCGGATCGAGCGTGAGGGTCTCGACGCACTGTCCGGGCAGGACGTGCGGCTCGAGCTGGCGCCGGCGCGGGCCGAGTAGCTACAGCGTGGCGAAGTCGGCGAAGTCGAAGCCGGGCGACACGACGCAGCTGACGAGCACCTCCTGGCCGGCTGCCGGCCTCGCCGACTGCCAGTGCCCTGCCGGGACCAGCGCCTGCGGCTGCTGACCGGCCTCGACGTCGGGGCCGAGCGTCACCGTGCGCTGCTCGGCGCCGGCAGACCGTTCGGTGTCGCCGCCGAGTGCCAGCAGCAGCGGCCCGCCGCGGTGCCACAGCCACAACTCGTCGCTGGCGACGCGGTGCCAGCGCGACTCCTCGCCCGGCCCCAGCAGGTAGTAGATGCCGGTCGCCGTGGCACGCGGACCGTCGTAGCCGGCCGGCTCGACGGTGACCGCTGCGCGCCAGGTCTCGCGGTACCAACCGCCTTCCGGATGCGGGTGCAGGCCCAGCGCACGAGCCAGCGGCGGCGGGTTCATTCCACGGTGCCCGCAGTGCCGTCGGCGCGTCGCAACGGCAGCCCGGCGTCGTGCCAGCCGCGCATCCCGCCGTCGAGGTTGCGTGCCGGCAGGCCGGCGCCCGACAGCGCTTGCGCCGCGCGGGAGCCGCGCCCTCCCGAGCGGCAGGTCGTGATCACCTGCGTGCCGGCGGGCAACTGCCCGGGGTCGAGGTCGGCGAGCGGCACGTGGCGGGCCTGCGGAGCGTGCCCGGCGTCCCACTCGTGCGGCTCGCGAACGTCGACGAGCACGGCTTCGCCGGAGTCGAGTAGCCGCCGCGCCTCGTCGAGGGAGATGCTGTCGCCGGCATCGGTCGAGCTCATCGGGGTCCTCCAGTCGCTCGCACGGGTCTTGCCGGTACAGCATCGCAGCACCACGCCTACGGGTTGCGCCGACGCCACGTTCGCGCAAGCGGGCTTGCGATTCAGGCCGAATGCGCCGTCTGTCTGCCCGGAGGAGTGTTGTCGTCGTATTGGTGGTACCGCCGCGCGGCGGACTGAGTCAGCCCGGTCAGCGCGCGGAACCACCCCGGCGACGGTCGCACGGCGTGACCCGGGATCGGCGAGGAGGAGTCGTCGGTGCGCGGCAGCAGCCGGTCGACGGCCGCCGCGATCCGGGTGGACAGGCCGGGAGCGAGACCGTGCAGCCGCACCGCGACCTTCGCTGCCGGCGTGACGATGACCTCGGGGCGGCCCCGAAGCGCCGCACCGACGATCTTGCGCGCCGCCCGCTGTGCGTCGATGGACAGCAGCGGGATGCTGTCGCCGAGGGTGAACCAGCGGTGCTCGGCCGTCCGGTCGCCCTTGAACGCCGCGTTGCGGGGCGAACCCGTCCGCATCAGCCCCGGAACCGCGGTAGTGACCGAGATGCCGTGCTTGCCGAGTTCGACGCGCAGGCCTTCGGATAGTCCCACCGCGGCGAACTTCGCGGCCGTGTAGGGCAGCAGGTGAGGCGCCGGCAGCTTGCCGCCGATCGAGGTGATGGTCACGATCCTGCCGCCGCCCTGGCGCCGCATCACCGGCAGCGCCGTCAGAATCGGGTAGGCCGCGCCCCAGAAGATCACGCCGAGCGCGTCGGCGAAGTCCTGCGGAACCATCGACGTCGCGGGGCCGACTTGGATGATCCCCGCGTTGTTGACCAGGACGTCGAGCCGCCCGTAGTGGTCGACGGCTGTCGTGACGACCCCTTCGGCTTCCTCGCGCACCGAGAGGTCGGCGGTGACGGGGTGGACCTGGGCCCCCGCTCGTTCGAGATCGTCGCGCGCCGCGGCCAGACCGTCGGCCGAGCGCGCGCAGATCACCAGGTCGTGACCCTGGCGCGCGAGCTCGCGTGCCAGCAGGAAACCCAGCCCTCGGCTGGCACCAGTCACCACCGCCACCGGTTTGCTCATCGCTGCCCTCCTCGCGTGTCGGTGGGTGAATACCCCCGCCGACCGTGGCCTACACCAGCTCGGGTGAGGCCGTCGCCACAGCGCCGACACGTGACCCCGTGCGGGCTGGCAGGGTGTCGGGAGTCACCGGCGGAGCTGACGAGGAGGACGACGTGCGCATCGGCATGCCCCTGAACTACAGCGGCGGGTTCAACGAGACCGTCGCAGAGCTGACCGACTTCGAGAAGGCGGGCCTGGACATCGTCTTCGTCCCGGAGGCCTACAGCTTTGACGCCGTCAGCCAGCTGGGCTTCATCGCGGCGCGCACCGAGCGGCTGCAGATCGCGTCCGGAATCCTGCAGCTCTACACCCGTACCCCGTCACTGACCGCGATGACCGCGGCCGGGCTGGACTACGTCTCCGGCGGCCGGTTCACCCTCGGGATCGGGGCGTCCGGCCCGCAGGTCATCGAAGGCTTCCACGGGGTGCCGTACAACGCACCGCTGGCCCGCACCCGCGAGCTCGTCGACATCTGCCGGCAGGTGTGGCGCCGCGAGCGCGTCGAGCATCAGGGCCGCCATTACCAGATCCCGCTGCCCGCCGAAGCGGGGGGCACCGGGCTGGGCAAGTCGCTCAAGCTGATCAACCACCCGCTCCGCGAGCGCATCCCGATCGTGATCGCCGCGATCGGGCCGAAGAACGTAGCCATGACGGCGGAGATCGCCGAGGGCTGGGAGCCGATCTTCTACCTGCCGGAGCGGGCAGCCGAGGTGTGGGGTGACTCGCTGGCCCAGGGCAAGGCGCGGCGGGATCCCTCGCTGGGCGAGCTCGACGTCGTCGTGGCGGCGCCGCTGGCGATCGGTGACGACGTGGACGGCCTGCTCGACCGGATCCGGCCGATGCTCGCGCTCTACATCGGCGGCATGGGCGCCAAGGGCCGCAACTTCTACACCGACCTCGCCAAGCGCTACGGCTTCGAGGCCGAGGCCGAGCGGATCCAGGACCTCTATCTCGACGGCAAGAAGGACGAGGCCGCGGCGGCGGTGCCCGACGATCTGGTGCGCAGGACGTCGCTGATCGGGCCGGAGGGCTACGTGCGCGAGCGGCTCGCCGCGATCCGCGAGTCCGGCGCGACGACGCTGAACGTCACTCCGCTGGCCGGCACGTCCGAGGAGCGGGTGCGGTTGATCGAGCGGGTCCGCGACCTCGCCGGCTCCTGACCCCGCGCCGCCCGCTCGCCCGCACCGCCCGGCCGCGCCGCCCCGCCCGCTTGCCCGCGCCGGTCGCCCGCCCACGCCCTGTCCATGAACTCGACGCCGTGGGGCCTGTTGTGCCGCTCGACCCCCATGGGGTCGAGTTCATGGACAGCAGCGGGCCGGTGCGGCGCGCGGGGACGTCTGGCAATGTGTTACCGAGCAGTAGCACCACTGGAGGGACCGGGAGGCGTCGTGGACCTGACCTATACCGAGGACGAGGAGCAGTTCCGCGACGAACTGCGCTCGTGGCTGCGGGCCAACATCCCCGACGAGTGGACCCGGCCGGGGTTCTGGCGCTCGCTGCCGTCCGACGAGTCGTTCCGGATGCGGCGCGACTGGGAGCGCGACAAGGCGATGGCCGGGTTCGCCGGCATCGAGTGGCCGGTCGAGTTCGGCGGGCGCGGCGGTACGCCGGGCATGAAGGCGATCTACGACGAGGAGATGGTGGCCGCTCGCGCACCACAGACCGTCAACGCGCTGGGTCTGACCTTCCTCGCCCCCACCGTGATGGCGATCGGCACGGCCGAGCAGAAGCGCGACATCATCGGCCCGATGCTGCGCAACGAGGTGATCTGGTGCCAGGGCTTCTCCGAGCCGGGTGCCGGCTCCGACCTCGCCGCGCTGTCCACCCGGGGCGTGCGCGATGGTGACGAGTTCGTCGTCAACGGTCAGAAGGTCTGGACCACCAACGCCTCCCACGGCGACAAGATCTTCGCGATGGTCCGCACCGAGCCCGGCGACAGCAAGCACCGCGGGATCTCGATGCTGCTCATCGACATGCACCAGCCGGGGGTCGAGGCACGCCCGCTGCGGCAGCTCAGCGGTGACAGCGAGTTCGGCGAGGTCTTCTTCACCGACGCGCGGGTGAAGGCCACCGACTGCCTCGGCAGTCTCGGCGAGGGCTGGGGTACCGCGATGCTGCTGCTGTCGTTCGAGCGTGGCGCCTCCGGCATCGGGCAGTACACCGAGTTCCGCAGGCAGTACGACGAGATCGTGCGCGTGGCCCGCCGGCTCGGCCGCGCACAGGAACCCGTGGCCCGCCAGCAGCTCGCCCGCTGCCTGGCCGAGCTCGAGTGCCTGCGCTACCACGCGATGCACGTGCTGACCCAGGTCGAGCAGGGCCGCGACCTCGGGTCCGAGGCGTCGCTGACCAAGCTGCAGTGGTCGGAGACCTTCCAGGACCTGTGGGAGGTCTTCGACGACATCGCCGGCCCGGAGGCGGTGCTCGCGCAGCCCCGGCCCGGCCTCGACCTGATCCCGATGCAGGCGCAGGCGTTCTGGTCGCGCTCGGTCACGATCTGGGGCGGGTCGTCGCAGGTGCAGCGCAACATCGTCGCCGAGCGCCTCCTCGGCCTGCCCCGGTAGGCAGCCACGAAGGAGAATCCCAGCGTGTTCTTCGCACTCGACGCCGAGCAGCTCACGTTCGCGAGCACCGTCCGCGACTTCCTCGCGCACCGCTTCGACCTCGACAAGGTCCGCGCGGTCGTGGACGACACCGCGGGCGACGGTGCCCCGGCCGCGCTGTGGAAGGCCGCGGGCGAGCAGGGCTGGCTGGCGGTGCTGGTCCCCGAGGAGCATGACGGCCTGGGCCTGGGCATGGTCGACGCGCAGGTGATCGCCCGGGAGCTGGGCGCCGGTGTTGCCCCGGGGCCGTGGGCGCCGACGGTGCTGGCGGGCGAGGCCGTCCGGCTGGGGGGTTCGGCTGAGCAGCAGGCGCGGCTGTTGCCACGGCTGGCCACCGGACAGCTCGCGGCGACCGTCGCGCTGCGCGGCGAGGGTGGGCGCTATGCCGCCGCCGAGGCACCGTTCGAGGCCCGCGACGGCCGGTTGACCGGGCGGGCGCTGCCGGTGGAGTACCCCGGCATCGCGCATACCATCGTCGCGGCGGCCGGAGACGGGCTGTACCTGGTCGACCCGGCGGCCCCCGGGGTGTCCGTCACGGCGCTGTCGGCCTACGACGGGACCACCCGCGTCGGTGCGGTCGAGCTCGACGGTGCCGAGGCCGAGCCGTTGCCGGGGATCGACGCCGCGGCGGCACTGCTCGACCGTGCGGCGGTGCTGACCGCCTCCGACCTGGCCGGGGTGGCACGGGAGGCGCTGCGGCGCACCGTGGCCTACGGCCGGGAGCGTGAGCAGTTCGGCCGCCCGGTCGGCTCTTTCCAGGCGATCAAGCACGCGCTGGCCGACCTGCACGTGGGTATCACGATGGCCGAGCACGCGGTGCTCTTCGCCGCGCACGCGGTGGACGCCGGCTTGCCCGGCGCCGCGCTGGCGGTCTCGGTGGCCAAGAGCAAGGCCGGCGAGACGGCTGTGGCGGCCACCGGCGCGATGATCCAGTACCACGGCGGCATCGGCTACACCTGGGAACACGAGGCGCACCTGTTCTACAAGCGCGCCAAACGCCAGGCCGCGGTGTTCGGTGACGTCACCATGCACCGGGAGCGCATCGCCGCCCTCACCATCGGCTGACGCCTCGTGAGTGGCGATGCGAGTCCTGACTCGTATCGCCACTCACGAGGCGTCAGCTCGGGTCCGAACCGCGGTAGGCACAGGTCCACGGACCGACGGTCGCGGCGACCACGGTGGCGCCGAGCCAGGAGGCGATCCCGCCCCCGTCCAGGAAGGCCCAGAACAGGCCGACCAGCGGTGCCGGTGCTGCGAAGGCGAGGTCGACCCGCAGCTGCCGGGCGAGGGTGGCCTCGCGGGCGCGGCGGGCCGTATCGGCGTCGGGCCGGGCGGGGTTGTCGGTGCGGCGCCCGCGGGGCTCGGAGGCACGCACCGGCCCGGACGGGTAGATCCGCCTGCCGTCGACGGTCATCGCGATCCACCGGTCGCGCCGGGGGTCGCCGTGCACCGCCACCTCGGCCGGGGACGGCACCGTGACCAGCGCGGGGTCGAAGTAGACCGGAAACCACCGCTGCGGGGCGGCCTCGAACTCGATCCAGGAGCGCGCGAGCAGCCCGTGCTGCAGCCGCAATCGCCGCACGGTCAGCGGCCGTGGTTCGTGGCTGCCCGCGCGGGCAGCCACGGCGAAACGAACCGCACCGGCGACGAGCACCCCGGCCACCACCACGCAGAGACTGGCCACGCCGGCAAGCGCGCGGCCGGTCGACTCGATCGCCGCGGAGCCGGGCAGCGTCACCCGGCCCGGATCGGCCGGATCGAACGCCACCTGCACACGGGCACCGACCGGCGGAACGGACTCGCCGATCGCCACGTCCGAGTGCACCGTGCCGCTACCCGGCCGCTGCCAGCGCACCCGCACCACCGCGGGGTCCCCGCCCGCTCCGACGGCGACGATCTCGCCGTGCGCGCGGCCGGTGAGCCCGGCGAGCCGGTCCTCGCCCCGCTGCCAGGCGCCGAAGGCCAGCCCGCCCACCACGACGGCGACGAGGAGTACCGCCACGGTGGCGGCCAGTCCGTGCCGGACCGCGCGGACGGCCAGCATCCTGGGCTTACCGGCTCACTGCTGCATGAAGCCGATGTCGGTGTAGATCGGGTCCGCGAAGCCGAACGCGCCGAAGTTCGCGACGTCGGACTGCACCGCCTGGATGTCCGGCCGGGCGTAGAGCAGCAGCGAGTGACCGGTCTTCCAGATCTCGGTGTCGATCCGGTTGGCGAGCTCGAGACGGCGCTGCTCGTCCAGCTCGCTGTTCGCCTCGGCGAAGAGCCGGTTGATCGTCTCGTTGCCGAGCCGGCCGAAGTTCTGCTGGGTCTCCCCGCCCAGGGTGTAGAGCGCGCCGCTGGCGCTCATCGGGAACGCGGTGCCCAGCCACGAGAAGTGGGTGACGTCGAAATCGCCGACCATGATGTGCTTCTCGAAGAAGTCGGCCACGGGGACCACGTCGATCTGCAGGTCGACGCCGATCTGCCGCAGCTGCTCGCGGGCGATCTTCGCCTCCTGCTCGCTGTTCTCGACGCCGGTCGGGATCACGTCGCGGATCACCAGCCGCTGGCCGTCCTTGGTGCGGATGCCGTCACCCTGGCGGGTCCAGCCCAGCTCGTCGAGCATCCGCGCGGCCTCTTCGGGGTTGTACTCGACGATCGCGTCGTTGTCCTGGTAGCCCTGCTGGGCCTCCGACCGGAAGATGTGGTTGCCCAGCGGTGTGGGCTCGGCGATGATCCGGCCGAGCAGCGCGTCGGCGATGGCCTGGCGGTTGATGCCCTGCTGGACCGCGATCCGCAGCTCCCGGTTCTCCAGGATCGAGCCCGGCGCGCCGTTGAACGTCATGTGCCGCATGTCCGGCGCGAACGCCTTGCGCAGCTCGGTGTTCGGGATCTGCTGGGCGCGGGTGAACTTGCTGACGATCGACGAGACCTCGTAGAAGTCGACCGCGCCGTTGGCGTAGGCGTTGGCCTGGGCGTCGGTGTCGATCACCGAGTAGATGATGCGCTCCAGCCGGGGGGTGCGGCCCCACCAGTTCTCGTTGCGCACCAGGGTGATCCGCTGTGCCGTCGAGTCGAGGTTGCCCAGCTTGAACGGTCCCGCGGTGGTCTGTGGCTGCTGGGTCCAGCCCTCGTTGAAGACCTGCGGGTCGGAGTTGGTCTCCATCGGGTACAGCGGGCTGAACAGGCTCTTCCAGTCGGCGAAGTTGGTCTCGAACGTGACGACGGCCTGCCGGTCGTCGGCGCCGCGCTCGACGCTGGCGATGTCCTGGTAGCCGGTGGTGCTGGAGACGTTGTAGGCGGGGTCGGTGCCGTTGAGCGCCTGCCACTGCGCCCGGAAGTCCTCCCAGGTGATCGGGCGCCCGTTGCTCCAGGTGGCCGCCGGGTTGATGGTGTAGGTGATCGTCTGCGGGTCGGTGGAGGTGAGCTGCACCGACTCCATGTACCGGTTGTCGACCGTGGCGGTGGCATCCGGCTGGATGCGGAACACCTGCGGCATCAGCGCGTCGATGACGTCGCGGTTGTCGGCGAGCGTGCCGTCGTATTGGTGGTAGTTGAAGTTCGGCGGCAGCTCGGACAGCGGCCAGCGGAACGTCCCGCCGTCGCGCAGCTGTGCCGGATCGACCCGGTTGATGTCGGTCGCGCCGAGCTCCGGCGCCGTGTCCTGCCCGGCGCCGCCCCCGCCGCCACCCCCGCCGCAGGCGGTCAGCCAGGGCGGTGACGGTCGCCATCGCCAGCATGGTCAGCCGACGTCCTGCCATCACCGCGCCTCCTCCGTCGTTCCCTTGCCCACCGGTAGGCGGGCAATGCCGGTCACCGTAGGTGGCACGTCGAGTGTGTGGAGTAACGGAGGTGTAACGGTTGTCGCCCTTCAGAGGACCTGATGCACCCGCGCGTAGTGGCAGGCCACCTCGTGGTCTGCCCGCGGCGTGCCGTCGACGCGGGCGGCCTCCCGCGGCGGCTCCTCGTCGATGCAGCGCTGCCGGCGGTCGGCGGGCAGTGAGGTGAAGAGCTGGCAGCGGGTTCGGAACCGGCAGCCTGACGGCGGGTCCGCCGGGCTCGGCATGTCCCCGGACAGGATGATCCGCTCCCTGGTGCGCTCGACCGCAGGGTCGGGAACCGGCACCGCCGAGAGCAGTGCCTGGGTGTAGGGATGCTGCGGGCCGCTGAACACGTCGTCGACCGGTTCGTCGAGCACCAGCAGCTGGGGTTCGAGCGCCAGTGCCCGGGCGATGCCGATACGCTGGCGCTGCCCGCCGGAGAACTGCGCGGGATAGCGGCTGGCGTGCTCCGGCCGCAGCCCGACGAGGTCGAGCAGCTCGGCGGTGCGGCGGCGGATGTGCTCGGCGCTGCAGCCGTGCGCCGCCATGGGCTCGGCGATGGTGGCCGAGACCGGGAGCCGGGGATCGAGCGAGGCCATCGGGTCCTGGAAGACGACCTGCAGATCACGGCGAAGCGCCTTGCGTTCACCGCGGCTCAGCCCCGCGATGTCGCGGCCGAGCACCTCGACGCGGCCGCCCATCGGCGCGCCGAGCTCGAGGATCTGCATGAGCGTGGTGGTCTTGCCGCAGCCGGACTCGCCGACCAGCCCGAGGGTCTCGCCCGACCGGATGTCGAAGGAGATCCCGTCCACGGCGTGCACCGTGCCGACCCGGCGGCGGATCACGGCGCCCTTGGTCACCGGGTAGCGCTTGACCAGGCCGTCTGCCCGCAGCATCTCCGGCCGACGGTCCCGGCTGTCGGGGTCGGCGGTGTGGTGGGCGGAGGATGCACCGAACAGCTCCGCGGCGCTGGTCCCGGCCGCCACGATCTCGCTGCTGCGGATGCACGCGGCGGCATGCCCCGTGGCGCCGTCGACCCCGGCGCCGTCGACCCCGGCGCCGTCGACCCGGGCCAGCGCCGGTTCCGCGTCGTGGCAGGCGTCGATCTCCATCGGGCAGCGCGGTGCGAAGGGACACCCCGGCGGCAGGTCCACCATCGACGGCGGCTGTCCCTCGATCGGCACCAGTGGCTGCCGCTGGCCGGTGTCCACGCGGGGCACCGAGCCGAGCAGCCCGATGGTGTAGGGCATCCGCGGGCGGGTGTAGAGCTCGTCGACATCGCCGGTCTCCACCGCCCGCCCGGCGTAGGTCACCATCACCCGGTCGGCGATGCCTGCGACCACCCCGAGATCGTGGGTGATCATGACGATGGCGGCGCCGGTGACCTCCTTGGCCTTGGCCAGCACCTCCATGACCTGAGCCTGCACCGTGACGTCCAGCGCGGTGCTCGGCTCGTCGGCGATGATGAGGTCGGGGTCGTTGGCGATCGCGATCGCGATCACCGCACGCTGGCGCATACCGCCGGAGAACTCGTGCGGGTAGCTGCGAGCCCGCGCCGCAGCGTTCGGGATGCCCACCAGGTCGAGCAGCTCGACCGCCCGCCGGTCTGCGGCCCGCTTGGAGACGCGCCCCCCGCCGTGGACCAGCAGTGCCTCCGCGACCTGGTGCCCGACGGTGTAGACGGGGGTGAGTGCGGACAGCGGGTCCTGGAAGATCATCGCGATCCGCCGGCCGCGGATGCGGGAGAGCTCGGTGTCGGGCTTGCCCAGCAGTTCGGTGCCGCGGAAGCGGATCGATCCGGTGATCTTGGCCTGCTCCGGCAGCAGCCCCATCACGGCCAGCGAGGAGACCGACTTGCCGGAACCGGACTCGCCGACGATGCCGAGCACCTCGCCGGCCCGGACCTCGTAGGACAGGTCCCGCACCGCCTGCACGCGCCCCTGCTCGCTGGGAAACGACACCTCGAGGCCGTCGACCTCGAGCACCGGACCGCGATCACCGGTGGAGCCGGCGGGCGCCAGCACGTCCTCGGTCCGCCTCATCGCGGCCGCCCCCCTCGCCTCCAGCGCCGCCGGGCCCGCGGGGACGTCGACTGCGGGTCGAACGCGTCCCGCAGCCCGTCGCCGACCAGGTTCACCGACAGCACGGCGATCACCAGGAACAGCCCGGCGAACATGAACAGCCACGGGAAGGTCAACGCGGAGCTGGTGCCGTCCGCGATCAGCGTTCCCAGCGAGACGTCCGGCGGCTGCACGCCGAACCCGAGAAACGACAGCCCCGTCTCGGCCAGCACCGCCTGGCCGATGTTGACGGTGACGTCGATGATCAGGATGGAGGCCATGTTGGGCACGATGTGCCTGAAGATGATCTTGTACGGCGGCACACCGGAGAACCGGGCGGCCTGGACGTACTCCCGCTCGCGCAGCGAGAG
Organism: Pseudonocardiaceae bacterium; assembly: GCA_009379815.1. GTDB lineage: Bacteria > Actinomycetota > Actinomycetes > Mycobacteriales > Pseudonocardiaceae > WHSY01. The sequence continues at coordinate 8,011 of WHSY01000038.1, read as the reverse complement.
TGTCATCCCGCGCACGATCCGGGCCGCGATGAGCCAGAAGAACGCCGCGAGCAGCGGGATCATGATCAGCCAGTTGGTGAACGACGGGCTGAGGATGGCGATCACCAGCAGCGCGGGCAGCACCAGCATCAGGTCGACCACCCACATCAGGGCGCGGTCGACCCAGCCCCCGAAGTAGGCGGCGACGGTGCCCACCACGGTCGCGACCGTGGTCGAGATCACCCCGACGAGCAGCCCGATGACCAGTGATTTCTGCAACCCCCGCATGGTGCGCACGAAGACGTCCTCGCCGATCTGCGTGGTGCCGAACCAGTGGTCGGCCGAGGGTGGCTGCAGGTACGCGGTGACGTCCTGGTCGGTGTAGCTCCACGGCGACAGCAGCGGCCCGACGTAGGCCAGCACGAACAGCCCCACGAAGACGGTGAGCCCGGCGACTGCCAGCTTGTTGCGCAGGAAGCGCCGCAGCACCAGCCGGCCGCGCGACGGGGTGGCTGTCGCGCCGGCGGCGGGGTCGACCGGTGAACCCGGCACGGCGGCCGACCGGGCGCTCACACCTCCGCTCACAGCCGGATCCGGGGATCGAGTGCGGCGTAGAGCACGTCCGACAGCCAGCCCGAGAACAGGATCAGCACGGCGACGAACAGCGTCACGGTCGCCACGATGTTGACGTCCTCGACCTGGACTCCGCGCACGAACCATTCGCCCATCCCGTACCAGGCGAAGACCTCCTCGACGAACACCGAGCCGGTGATGAGCAGCCCGAAGCCGAACGCGAACAACGTGGCCATCGGGATCAGCGCGGTGCGCAGGCCGTGCTTGAACAGCGCCCGGGTACGGGTGAGGCCCTTGGCCTGTGCGGTGCGCAGGAAGTCGCTGCCCAGCACGTCGAGCATGGCGCTGCGCTGGTAGCGGCTGTAGAGCGCGATCTGGGTGAACGCGATGGCGATCGTGGGCAGGATGAGGTGCTGGAGCCGGTCGAGCAGCGCGGCGCCGAAGCCGCCCTGGAAACCTGCGGTGGTCTCGCCGGTGAAGTACAGCACGGTGGTGCCCGCGGCGTCGTTGAACTTGATCGCCGCGAACTGCAGCAGGATGCCCAGCAGGAACACCGGTGTGGACAGCACGACGAATGAGAACAGCGTGCCCGCGTAGTCGCTGGGCCGGTACTGCCGGATCGCGCCCAGCGCGCCGAGGGCGACACCGAGCACGATCCCGAGCGTCGTGCCGATGAGCAGCAGCCGCAGGCTCACGCCGACCCGGCTCCACAGCTCCATGGTGATCGGCTGGCCGGTGATCGTCTCGCCGAAGTCACCCTGCAGGACGCCGGCGCCCCAGTGCAGGAACCGCAGCGGGATGGGCTCGTCGAGCCGAAGCTCCTGGCGCAGGTTCTCGATGACCTCCGGGGGCGGTGGGGGGTTGCGCATCTGGTAGCGCGCCAGCGGGTTGAACGTCAGTGCGGCCGCAGAGTAGGCGAAGAACGTGGCGATGAGGCACAGTGCAACGTAGTTGATGAGCCTGCGGAGCAGGAATCCCGTCACATCCCGTCCCTTCGGTGGCGGCAGCCGGTCAGCGCACTCCTCGAACGCTGCGTGTCCGTCGTGGTACTCGTCGCGACGGACACCCTGCACGATCGGTCGCTGCCGGGGGAAGTGCCCCGTCCGCCCTCGTCACCGTCTGCCACAGTGGACGGAGCGCTCGACCACTGTGGACAGGGTCTGAGCACCGTGGCACGGTGGGGGGATGAGCGACCTCAATGCCACCTCCGCGGCCCTGCTCGGCCTGCTGCACGACGGCCCGATGACCGGTGGTGAGCTGGTCGCGGCTGCCGGGGAGAGGTTCGGGCGGTTCTTCTCCGTCACCCGAAGCCAGGTCTACCGTGAGCTGCCGGCGCTCGCCGACGCCGGGCTGCTCCGGCTGGGTAAGCAGGGGCCCCGCTCCAGCCAGCAGTACGTGATCACCGCCGCGGGCAAGCGCGCCTTCAAATCCTGGCTGAACACCACGCCGGGGATCGACAGCCTGCGTAGCCCGCTCATCCTGCGCCTGGTCCACGCCGGGTGGCTCACTCCCAAGCAGCGCGCGACGCTCGTCGCGTCCGCGCGCGACATCTACACCGGTCAGCTCACCGAGGCGAGGGCCGCGGCCAAGCAGGCCGACGACCCCTACACCCGGGCCGCCGCGGACTTCGCCGTCGCGCACGTCAGGGCCGTCATCAAGCTGATCGACGCCATCCCCGCCCACTGACGGCGCGCCCGCCTCCAGCCGTCGGACTACGCTGGGGAGTCGTGAACGCCGACGGCGCAGCCGACCTCAAGGACCTTGTCACCACACTGTCGGGCATCGAGGCGGTGGTGGACCTCGGAGCGCTGCGCGCCGAGGTCGCCGGTCTGGAGGAGGAGGCCGGGCGGCCCGACCTGTGGGACGACCCCGAGCACGCCCAGCGGGTCAACAGCCGGCTGGCTTACCGGCAGGGCGATCTGCGCCGCATCACCGATCTGCGGCAGCGCCTCGACGACGTGGCGGTGCTCTACGAGCTGGCCGAGGAGAACGCGGCGGAGGACGCCAGGCAGGAGGCCGACGTCGAGCGGGCGCGGCTGCGCGAGGAGATCTCGGCGCTCGAGGTGCGCACGCTGCTGTCCGGCGAGTACGACGAACGTGACGCGCTGATGACCATCCGGTCGGAGGCAGGCGGTGTCGACGCCGCGGACTTCGCCGAGATGCTGATGCGGATGTACCTGCGCTGGGCCGAGCGCCACGGCTACCCCACCGAGGTCTACGACACCTCCTACGCCGAGGAAGCGGGCATCAAGTCGGCCACGTTCGCCGTCAAGGCGCCCTTCGCCTACGGCACCCTGTCGGTGGAGCAGGGCACCCACCGCCTGGTGCGGATCTCGCCGTTCGACAACCAGGGCCGCCGCCAGACGTCGTTCGCCGGCGTCGAGGTGCTGCCGGTCACCGAGCAGGCCGATCACGTCGAGATCCCCGAGAACGACATCCGTGTGGACGTCTTCCGCTCCTCGGGTCCCGGCGGGCAGAGCGTGAACACCACGGACTCGGCGGTGCGCCTCACCCACCTGCCCACCGGCATCGTCGTCTCCTGCCAGAACGAGAAGTCGCAGATCCAGAACCGGGCAGCGGCGCTGCGGGTGCTGCAGTCGCGGCTGCTGGAGCGCAAGCGCCAGGAGCAGCAGGCAGAGCTGGACGCGCTCAAGGGCGAGGGCAGCTCCTGGGGCAACCAGATGCGGTCCTACGTGCTGCACCCCTACCAGATGGTCAAGGATCTGCGCACCGACCACGAGGTGGGCAATCCGACGGCCGTACTCGACGGCGAGATCGACGGTTTCCTCGAGACCGCGATCCGGTGGCGCCGCCAGCAGGACGCCGCGCCGGCGAGCTGACACGCCGCGCCTGTCCGGTCGCCACGGGGCGCGTGAGTAGACTCGCCGTCCGTGATCCGGCTCGAGCACGTCAGCAAGACCTACAAGACGTCCACCAGGCCCGCCCTCGACAACGTGTCGGTGGAGGTGGACAAGGGCGAGTTCGTCTTCCTCATCGGGCCGTCCGGATCGGGCAAGTCCACCTTCCTGCGGCTGCTGCTGCGCGAGGAGGTCCCGACCAAGGGCGACGTGTACGTGGCGGACTGGAACGTCGGCAAGCTGGCGCGGCGCCGGGTGCCGCAGCTACGGCAGCGGGTGGGCTGCGTCTTCCAGGACTTCCGGCTGCTGACCAACAAGACCGTCGCGGAGAACGTGGCGTTCGCCCTCGAGGTGATCGGCAAGCCGCGGCACACGATCCGCAAGGTCGTGCCCGAGGTGCTGGACATGGTCGGGCTGGACGGCAAGTCCGAGCGCATGCCCCACGAGCTCTCCGGCGGCGAGCAGCAACGCGTCGCGATGGCGCGGGCCTTCGTCAACCGGCCGTTGCTGCTGCTGGCCGACGAACCCACCGGCAACCTCGACCCCGACATCAGCGAGGACGTCATGCTGCTGTTGGAGCGGATCAACCGCACCGGCACCACCGTGCTGATGGCCACCCACAACCACTCCATCGTCGACTCGATGCGCCGGCGGGTCGTCGAGCTGCAGCTGGGCCAGCTGGTCCGCGACGACAGCCGTGGTGTCTACGGCGTGGGCCGCTGATACCCGATGCGTGCCAGTTTCGTTTTCAGCGAGGTCGTCACCGGCCTTCGCCGCAACGTCACCATGACCGTGGCGATGATCCTGACCACGGCGATCTCGCTCGGACTGCTCGGCGGCGGTCTCCTGGTGATCACCACGATCGATCAGATGAAGCAGCTCTACTACGACCGGGTCGAGGTGGCGGTGTTCCTCACCGAGGACATCAGCGCGAACGACCCCCGCTGCACGGGGAACACCTGCGCCGACCTGCGCGCCGAGCTGGAGGCCGCCTCGGGGGTGGAGTCCGTCGTCTACGAGAGCCGCGAGGAGGCGTTCCAGCGCTTCCAGCAGATCTTCGAGGCCCAGCCCGAGCTGCGCGAGCTCGCCCGTCCCGAGGCCCTTCCCGCGTCGTTCCGGGTGCAGCTGACCAACCCGGAACGCTTCGAGGTGATCGCCCAGGAGTTCAGCGGGCGGCCCGGGGTCGACCGGATCGCCGACCAGGGCGCATACCTCGAGGAGCTGTTCCAGACACTCACCGGCTTGCGTAACGCGACGTTCGCGGTGGCGCTGGTGCAGGCGCTGGCGGCGCTGCTGCTGATCTCCAACGCGATCCAGGTCTCGGCGTTCACCCGCCGCACCGAGGTCGGCATCATGCGGCTGGTCGGCGCCTCGCGCTGGTACACCCAGCTACCGTTCCTGATCGAGGCGATCGTGGCGGGAGTGGTCGGTGGCCTGCTGGCCGTCGCGGGCCTGGTGACGGCCAAGGTGGCGTTCATCGACCGGGTGCTGGCAGGCGTGTTCGAGGCCGGCATCGTGCCCCGGATCGGGTATGCCGACATCGCGTTCGTCTCCCCGATCCTGCTGCTGGTGGGCGCCGGTATCGCGACGGTGACCGGATACGTGACGCTGCGGCTGTACGTGCGGACCTAGTCTCCAAGAGTGAACAGCCGCCCATGAGCGAATAACGGCGCCCGGACGCCGGTTACCACCTGCGAGCGCGACCGGAGGGAGGCACATGGTCAAGGAGCGCGGCCGCAAGGTGATCGTGTCCAACCGCCGGGCACGGCACGACTACTCGATCCTGGACACCTACGAAGCCGGGATCGTGCTCACCGGCACCGAGGTCAAGTCGCTGCGGGCCGGACGCGCGTCGCTCGCCGACGCGTTCGCCAGCGTCGACGAAGGCGAGGTGTGGCTGCGGGGTGTGCACATCCCCGAGTACAGCGAGGGCAGCTGGACCAACCACGAGCCACGGCGCACCCGCAAACTGCTGCTGCACGGGCACGAGATCGTCCGGCTCATCGGCAAGACCCGGGAGAGCGGGTTGTCCCTGGTACCGCTGTCGATGTACTTCTCGGAGGGCAAGGTGAAGGTCGAGATCGCGCTGGCCCAGGGCAAGCGCAAGCACGACAAGCGCGCCGACCTCGCCAAGCGTGACGCCGAGCGCGAGATCCAGCGCGCACTGGGCAGGCGGGCGAAGGGCATGACGTGAGCCGTGACGTGCTGGCGGTGCCGCCGGTCGACGACGCCGACATCCCTGCCTGGACGGCCGCGCTCGGGATCGACGGGCTGACCGACGCGCACGTGCACTTCCTGCCCGAGCGGGTGATGGCCAAGGTCTGGGCCTACTTCGACGCCGGGCAGGAGCACTACGGGAGGGATTGGCCGGTGTACTACCGGCTGCCCGAGCCCGAACGGCTCGCCGTGCTGCGCGCGCTCGGTGTCCGGGAGTTCGCGCCGCTGGTCTACCCCCACAAGCCGGGCATGGCGTCGTGGCTCAACGGATGGGTGGCCGACTTCGCCGCCGAGGTGCCCGAAGCCGTGCCCACCGCGACGCTCTACCCGGAGCCCGGGGTCGCCGAGTATCTGGCCGATGCGCTGCGCGCGGGTGCGCGCTGCGTCAAGGTGCACGTGCAGGTCGGCGGCTTCGACCCCCGTGACCCGCTGCTCGACCCCGCGTGGGGACTGATCGCCGAGGCGGGGGTGCCCGTGGTGGTGCACTGCGGGCACGGGCCGCTGCCGGGCCGGTTCACCGGGCTCGACGTCTTCGACGAGGTCCTTGCCGCGCACCCCCGGCTCACCGCGGTCCTCGCGCACGCCGGGATGCCCGACCACGTAGCGGCGCTGGAGCTGGTCGCGCGCTACCCGCGGGTGTATCTGGACACCACGATGGTCGGCGTGCCCTTCGTCGAGTCGCTGGCCCCGCTGCCGCCCGACTGGCCGGCGCGGCTGGCCGCGGTCGCCGACCGCATCGTGCTGGGCACCGACTTCCCGAACATCCCGCACGACTACGCGACCCAGCTGCGGGCGGTCGCCTCCTGGGCGGCCGCCGACGACCGGCTCGGTACCGCCTTCCTGCGAGCGGTCTGCCACGACACCCCGGGGGCGCTGCTGCACCCCTGACGGGGAGTGTCCGCGTCTGTCGTACGGAGTGTCCGGTGTCTGCCCCTCGGCTTCGGGATGGTCGCGGGCAAGCGGCTCGGCGCTTTCCGGCGCCGACGGAGCTGCGTTTGCGCCTCACTCGTGTGGGGTATACGTGCATCCGGGGCAGAGCCGGAAGGAGACCCGGACATGGACCTGGCAGTGCTCATCGTCCTGATAGTCGCTGTGCTGGTGGTCGCGGCGCTGATCGCCGTGGTCTTCGTGGTCGTACGCCGCCGCCGTACCCAGGCTCGGCGGACCGAGGCCCAGGAGCATCGCCAGGAGGCCGAGGTGCACGCGGCGCAGGCGCAACGCCGCGAGGCCGAGGCCGAGGAGCGGGCGGGACGGGCGCGCCGTGAGGAGGCCATCGCACACGAGGAAAATGCCCGGGCCGCTCTCGACCGTGAGGCGGCCGACGAGCGACGGTCGCGTGCCGACCGGGTCGACCCGGATCCGGGTACGGACGGCCCCGACCGCCAGGACGAGCGTGACCGGCCCACCGAGGGACCGGCTGAGCACCGGAAGGCCCCCGGCGTGCACCGTCGACAGGCCGACACGGACCGGTCGGGCCCGCCGCCCGACTCCGGAGCGTGACGGACAGCTGCGCGAGCGGCCGTGGATGATCCGGCGACACCGACGCGTTATGCTGGGTGTCCGACCAGAGCAAGGGGGTGAACGGTTTCGACTCCGGACGTTGAGTCAGTGGGAAGCGTGCCGGTGCAGGCGAGAGACCACCGTAAGCGTCATCGCACACAAATAAGCGCCGACTCCAGTCAGCGCGAGTTCGCCCTCGCCGCCTGAGCGAGGAGCAACTCT
>WHSY01000038.1:0-652 GCA_009379815.1 Pseudonocardiaceae bacterium | reverse complement strand
TTCCCGGCACCTCCACACGAGCGACGATGGCGAAGCCGCCCGGCCCGATCGCCGGGCGGCTTCGCCATGTTCGTCGCCTGATGCCCCCTGGTCAGCCGACGAGCGCGCGGGACCGCGAGCCTGGGGCACTATTCTCGTGGCGACGGCTCGGTGACGGGAGGACGACGACGTGGGCGGCGCCGAACGGGCCGAGCGCAAGCGCAAGCAGCAGGCCTTCGAGGCCGCTGCTCGAGAGCGGGAAGACGTGACGCCGGATCGTGGGCGCGGCCGGATCGCGACTGCTGCGGCGGCCGTGCTCGTGCTGCTCGCTGTGGTGGTGGGCGTCGGGGTCTGGTTGCAGCAGCGCGACGATCCCGGCGAGCTGCCCGCAGCCATCCCGGCGACCACACCGGCCGCGGACTACCCCGTCGAGCTGCAGGGCGAGACCGTCGTCGCGGGCGATCCGGGTGCCCCGGTGCCCGTCGACGTCTACGAGGACTTCTTGTGCCCCGGCTGCGCCGCGCTCGAGAACCTCTATGGTGACCGGCTGGCGCAGGCGGCCGCGTCCGGGCAGGCGGTGGTGCGCTACCACCCGATCGCGATGCTGGACGAGGACTCCGACCCGGAGGGCTACTCCACGCTAGCCGCTGGTGCGGCGATCTGCGCTGCTGAG
>WHSY01000389.1 GCA_009379815.1 Pseudonocardiaceae bacterium | reverse complement strand
GAGACGGCGTCGGCGCCGAGCTGGGTGATGCGCGACGGCCGCCCCGGTTCGCCCACGAACCAGCCGGCCAGCAGCGCCCAGTCCCCGGCCGTCGAGCCCGGCGCCCGGGCCACGGTCACCGACGCCCCGAGGCCCGCTTCCTCCACCCGGGCGGCCAGCCCCCGGTTGGCCCGCTCCACGATCGTCGGCACCCGGGGCCCGAGCTCGACGAGCGAGCGGCCGATGGGCCGGGAGGTCCGCTCGATCTCGTCGAGGCGCTCGGCCACGTAGCCCACCAGCACCTCGGCGAAGAAGGTGAACTCCTCCGGGGTGAGGTCGTAGCGGCTCTGCCACTGGTTGATGGCGGCGAAGAACTGGGTGATCTCGCTGGTGAAAGCCTCGTGAGGGTCGAAGACGGCTCGTACCAGGTCGGCCAGGTGGCCGGCGTCGGCCCGGGCCACGTCGACCGCGGCCAAGCCCGCCAGGGCGTCCCGGACCTCCCGGCCGGCCCGGGTGATCAGGTAGCGGTTCCGGCGCTTGTAGTAGTCGGCCAGGCTGGTCGGGCTGCCCACCGAGGACGAGACGGTGAGGTTGCCCCAGCCCCGCAGGCTCTCGAGCCGGTCGGCCACGACGGCCCCGTCCAGCTCGACGCCCGCCCCCCACAGCCGGGCCGTCACCTCCTCGGGCGAGAACTCCGAGAAGAACGTCCC
>WHSY01000388.1 GCA_009379815.1 Pseudonocardiaceae bacterium | reverse complement strand
ATGTGCTCGACAAGGCGCAGCCCGGCGCGCTGATCGCGCTGGTCGTCGTCGCGGACGGCGCGAGCGTGGTCCTGCTGCGCACCACCGAGGCCCTGGCTGCGGGACGGCTGGCGCTGTCCGTGCGCGCGCAGATCGAGGCCGGGGACGACTCGCTGACCTATCCGACATTCCTGTCGTGGCGGGGATTCCTCGACCGTGAGCCGCCCCGCAGGCCCGACCCCGAGCATCCGTACGCCCGCCCGCGCACCGGCGCGCCCGCTGGAAGTTCGGGCTGGTGGCCTCCCGCTGTACCGCGTGCGGCCAGCGGCACCTTCCGCCCGCCCGCGTCTGCTCGGAGTGCCACGCCGTCGACACCATGGCCGACGAGCCGATGGCCGGTGTCCGGGCGAAGGTCGCGACCTACACGGTCGACCAGCTGGCCTTCACCCCGAGCCCGCCCCTGCTGCTCGTGGTACTGGACTTCGAGGGCGGTGGCCGCTTCCGCTGCGAGCTCACCGACGCTCGGCCCGAAGACGTGTGGATCGGCATGGAGATCGAGATGACCTTCCGGCGCACCGTCACTGCGGGCGGCATCCACAACTACTTCTGGAAGGCGCGGCCGGCGCGCTGAGCGACCACCCTCGGGAGGAGAAGACTGATGGGTTCACGCGGGATCTGCGACAAGGTCGCCATCGTCGGCATGGGCTGCA
>WHSY01000387.1:463-690 GCA_009379815.1 Pseudonocardiaceae bacterium | reverse complement strand
CTTGCCTGTCGGGGTACGGGGTAGCTCATCGAGGAAGTCGACACTGCGCGGCGCCTTGTAGTGGGCGATGCGTTCCCTGACGTAGCTGATCAGCTCGCGCTCCAGCTCGGCATCGGCCGTCACGCCAGAGGCGGGCTGGACGACCGCCTTCACCTGCTCGCCCATCTCGGGGTCGGGGATACCGATGACGCCGACGTCGTAGACCTTGGGGTGCATCGTCAGGACGT
>WHSY01000387.1:0-453 GCA_009379815.1 Pseudonocardiaceae bacterium | reverse complement strand
CGGTCGGTCAGGTACAGGTAGCCGTCCTCGTCGACATAGCCGACGTCGCCAACAGTGGTCCAGTTGGGATGCTCGGGGTGCTGTGCCTGGCGGGTCTTCTCCGGATCATTGTGGTACTCGAACGGCAGCTCGTCACGCTCGAAGTAGACCAGCCCGATCTCCCCCGGCGGCAGCTCCATGCCCTCGTCATCGCAGATGTGCAGGGTGCCGAGCATGGCCCTGCCGACCGAGCCAGGCTTGCTGCGCCACTCTGGCGGACTGATCGCGGTCAACCCGTTGCCTTCGGTCGAGCCGTAGTACTCCCACACAACGGGTCCCCACCAGTCCACGATCTGCTGTTTGACCTCGACCGGGCACGGCGCCGCCGCGTGGATGGCCACCCGCACGCTCGAGACATCGTACTTGTCCCGCACCTCGGGTGGGAGTTTGAGCATGCGCACGAACATGGTCGGC
>WHSY01000386.1 GCA_009379815.1 Pseudonocardiaceae bacterium | reverse complement strand
GCGGTGACCCCGGTCGGCGAGTGGCACGCCCGCGAGCTGGAGATGTTCGTCGAATACATGGGCATGACGCCGATGGAGGCGATCATCGCGGCCACCCGCAACGGCGCGTTCGCGATGCGGCTGGAGGGCGAGCTCGGCACGCTGGAACCCGGCCGGATCGCCGACGTGCTGGTCCTCGACGGTGACCCGCTCGCCGATGTGCGGATACTGCAGGAGCGCGAGCGGATCGTGGAAGTGATCAAGGAGGGGCGGCGGGTCGACCTGGTCACCCCGATCCCCGAGCGGCGCATGCGGGCCACCGACCAGGTGCGGTTCCTCGCCGCCTGCCCGCTGACCAGAAGCCTTGCCCTGACCGAGGAGCAGCTCGAGAAGCTGGCGCATGTCTGAGCCGCCGCGGGTCATCGACGTGCACGCACACGCGGTGCTCGAGGTCAGCCTCGGTGCGGCCGGCGCCGCCGGACCCGAGCTGGGCGCGTCCGCGGACGGCACGCCGTTCTACCGCGTCGGCGACTACGTGCTGCACGGTGTGCGCTACCGGGGCAGCCCGTTCATGGACGTCGACGCGCGGCTGGCCGCGATGGACGCCGCGGGCATCGACGTGCAGCTGCTGTCGCCGAACCCGCTGACCTATTTCAACGGGCTGGACGCCGCCGACGCGATCGGCTACGCGCGCACGCACAACGACGCGCT
>WHSY01000385.1:470-692 GCA_009379815.1 Pseudonocardiaceae bacterium | reverse complement strand
GGCCCGGAGACGCGGGAGTCACTGCCGGCCTCGGAGAGATAGATGGCGCCAGTCGGGAAGCTCTGGTTCTTCCTGCCCTTCACGTGGCCGTTCCCCGCGAACGCGTTGTTCCGCACCAACGCGTTGTAGCTCGTCTCGTAGAAGAGGCCTTCCGCGTCGTTGTCGGCGATGTAGTTGCCTTCGATGGCGAAGCCGACGTTGTTCGTGTCGGCCCACAGTCCG
>WHSY01000385.1:0-460 GCA_009379815.1 Pseudonocardiaceae bacterium | reverse complement strand
AGTCGTCGACGTTGTTGCCGACGATCTCGTTGCCGGCGAGCGTCAGGTCGGTGACCCCGTTCGCGTGGTACGCGTTGAACCCATACTGCCCGTTGCCGCTCAGGCAGCTGTCCCGCACCTGGTTGCGACTTCCCAGCATGACGCCGGCCCCGGCGTTCTTCCTTACCGTGCTCCGCTCGATGCGCCAGCCGCTCGCCGAGTCGTGGTTGACCACTCCCTCGTTGTTGTTCCCGCCACGGACGCCGAAGTTCTGGATGGTGAGGTGCCTGATCGTGACGGAGCCCGTGTCGCCGGTGAACGCATACCTGTTGCTGCGCTGGCCGTCGAGCACCGCGCCCGGCGCGCCGATGTAGGTGTTGCCCTTCTTCGGCACCACCTGGTCGTACTTCTGGGCGCCGAGCCTGTGCACGCCCGGCGCCAGCCAGAAGGTGGTGTGGGGTGGCTCGGCCTCGGTCATCTC
>WHSY01000384.1 GCA_009379815.1 Pseudonocardiaceae bacterium | reverse complement strand
CCAGCATGCTGAAAGCCGTCATCGGCCTATACTTCTTCACCACTTATGAATAAGCGTGATGGAGTACGTATTCTGGTACAACAATAACAGACTCCACTCATACTGCGGCCACGCTACACCAAACGAATTCGAAAACCACTACTACTCCACCCACGACTGATCCGGTAGACTAGCACCAACCGGCAAGAACAAGCCTCCAACAAACCCGGGGTTCCTCAAGGTCAGCCGCCCTCCCGCCAGCGGTCGGCGCTCGGGCCCAACTGGTCGATGAGCAGTTGCCGGCCCGCCCACACCAACGCTTCGAGCTCCAGTGGATCGAAGTAATCAACGCGCTCGCTGCGCAAGTCGCGCAGCGCGAGGCGGTCGCCGTTGCCTCGGCGGTCCACGGCCAGCTCGATGTCGGCGAATTCGCTGGTGAGGACGCAGAGCACTGTCGTGCCGCCATGTGTCGGGCGCGTGTGCGTCACAGCAGAAAACTCAGCAGTGGAAGGTCTCCGCTGTTGTTGATCAAGAGACACTTCTTGTTCACGATCTTCAGCTCACCGCCGTGGGGCACCAGCGAGTGCTCTAGGCTGCCTGTCCAATCGTAGGTGACCTGACGGCGGTACTCGAGGACTCGGAAGTTGGAGCGGACGTCGAGCCCTCGCTCCGAGGGCGCCACCTCGACGTTCGCGATGATGCGGACGAGTCGAC
>WHSY01000383.1 GCA_009379815.1 Pseudonocardiaceae bacterium | reverse complement strand
CCAGCATGCTGAAAGCCGTCATCGGCCTATACTTCTTCACCACTTATGAATAAGCTCCCCGCGCTATTTCTTTCGGAAGTCTGGAAGAGCGAGTATATCCCGAGCTTCGTCTGGAGTCGCAATGGAACGATCCACACTTGACGCTACGCCGCTAAGGCGCTCAATGAGTTGCGCGCTGCTCCTGGGGAACTTCTTGTATGAGTAATAGACGGTATCCTCTGCCCCTGCGCGGGCATTTCCACCCATACAGATGGCCATAGCTGTCATCGGCAGATGCTTACTGCCGGTTCCAATGGCCTGCCAGGTCCCGCTGTCAGGCATGTGCTGTAGCATAGTCATTAATACGTCTGGACGTGCCGGCATTCCACCGGGAATACCCATGACGAAACTGAAGTGTACTGGTTCAGGGATCCGACCGGAATCCATCAGTTTCAGTACGCTGTACAGGTGGCTAATATCGTAGATTTCGAATTCGATAGCGGAGCCGACAGAGAGGATCTCATCAACGAATTTCTCAACGAGCCAGGGAGGATTTTTGAAAGTATGCCACATGAAGTGAAATGTTCCAGTATTGATCGTAAACATTTCTGGAGTTGGATCCATTCTTATGACGGACAGTCGTTCCTTAAGGGGTACATCGAAGCGAATTCCTGTGCCGACTTGGGTGAGAAGGTCTGTAGTTTCTCTAACGCG
>WHSY01000382.1:249-696 GCA_009379815.1 Pseudonocardiaceae bacterium | reverse complement strand
GGTGGCGGCGCGTGCACGTTGACGGTGCGCCGGGTCGACGGCCGAGTGCAGCTGCTCCACCACTCGGTGCTGTCCACCGGTGCAACCCTCACCGACGATCAGGCCGTCCAACTGGCGGGGTACCTGACTGCTGCCGCCCGGCGGGAGGAGACGTGATCCAGACCTATCCGTCCACCAAGTATCTGCGGCAGCTCACGGTCGCGAACGGGTGGCGACGCGACCTGATCCCCGACCGGCACGGCCACCCGGTGGCGATCGTGACTGTGCGGGTCGGACCCCGCTGGACCGACTCCGTAGCCATCGAGGGCGAGGATCGCTGCATCGCCATGCGGCACCGCACCACTAGCGCCACAAGCCTCATCCCGTCCGAGATCCCGTCCGAGTCCACCGCGGTGTGGCGCCGCGACGGCCGTTGTGAGGACGTGCTCGCCGAGCTGCTCGACCTGC
>WHSY01000382.1:0-239 GCA_009379815.1 Pseudonocardiaceae bacterium | reverse complement strand
GGGGCTTGCCACCGGCCCGGCCCGTTCTAACCCCCCGGACAGGCCACCTCCCCGGCCCGCGGGGTTGGTCAGCGCTCTTGCGCCCGTAGTCGCTTCAGCTATGCTGACTACATGACGTCCTATCGGGATGCGGCGGTCGCGCTATGGGGCGCAGCCGGCGCCCACGCCCACGACACCTACGCACGCCACCGCCACCTGTACCCCGAACTACCCGAGCAAGTGCCGATCGTCATCGGCAT
>WHSY01000381.1 GCA_009379815.1 Pseudonocardiaceae bacterium | reverse complement strand
CCACACGTTGCCGCCGTGGGCGTGGTGCTTGCCCGACCACCACAGGTCCACCCCAGCCGTGGGCCCGGCCGCGCGGGACCGATCGGTGCGGATCAGCGTGCCATCGAGCATGACGTGGCTGTGCCCAGCCGCGCGGGCGGCCAGCAACGCACCGTGCAGGCTCGGCGCCGCCGCGGTCACCGCGTCGACGCCCTCGTGTAGGTACCGATACGCCGTCGACGATCCGACCCGATGATCGGCGGCGAGCTGGGCGACCCGGGTGCCGTCGAGCAACCAGCGCAACACCAGGATCGCCTGCCGATAACAGCCCAACACACGCCGACCCCGCCGGGTCCCGCGCCGGGCACGTTCCCCGGCCAGCAGGCCGGACACGAACGCGACGGTGGACTCCCCGATCGGGAGCACGGCGGTGTAGCTGGCACGATCAGACACGCAGGACCTCGGTGAGAGACGATCTTTGAGCGGACCGCCTCTTGTACCGAGGTCCTGCACCCCAGCCTGATCATCTTCGTGTCCTCGGCGTGTCGCCCGAGCCAGCCGGCCCCGCTACTGGGAAAGGCTCAGTGGGTCGAGCTGCGCGCGCACGTCGACATACTCACTGCGCTGATTATCCCGATGCTGCCACCATCGTCGACGAGCATTCTTGGCCGAGTCGTAGCCGCGGTCGAGGTGCATGCCCGGCTCGTCGGGCAGCGG
>WHSY01000380.1:315-696 GCA_009379815.1 Pseudonocardiaceae bacterium | reverse complement strand
CAGCCGGAACCGCCAGGCGCCCTGGACGGACTCCGCGCCGTCGTGCAGCGGGACGGGCTCGAGCAGGCTCTCCCCGCCGAAGCCGACGTCGGCGATCATGTCGATGCCGTCCACGCTCACCGCGAGCAGCATGTGCGTGCGGGGCCGTACGGACTCCGTGCCCATCCGGACCCGCGCCGCCAGCCGGGTGACCGGGAAGCCGAGGCGCTCCAGCACCGGGCGAACAGTAGGTTGTGCTCGTAGCAGTAGCCGCCCCGGCCGCCGGCGACGAGCTTGGCCTGTACGGCGTTCAGCTCGATGTCGACGCCGCGGCCGAGCATGACGTCCAGGTTCTCGAACGGGATGCTCAGCGCGTGGGCCCGGTGCAGCCGCCGGAGCGTG
>WHSY01000380.1:0-305 GCA_009379815.1 Pseudonocardiaceae bacterium | reverse complement strand
GGGCCCGCGTCGCCGATGCGCCGGAGGTAGGCGCGCATGTCGAGGTCGGCGATCCGCCAGATGTCGCCCGCGTCGTCGCGGCCGCGCTCTATCGAGCCCGCCGCCCTGTCCGCTGCCGTCCGGTCCTGCGCCGTCCGGTCCTGCGCCATCCGTTCTCGCGTCATCCGGTCCAGTCCCACGCGTGTCCCCACCCCTCGAACGGTCGTCCCCGGCACGAATGGGGACCAATGGCACGTTAAACCAGCCGAGGTCGGGGGAGTGCCCAGTCATGGCTACTTTGCTATGGATTCTGGCAGTGATTCTGG
>WHSY01000037.1:23727-44584 GCA_009379815.1 Pseudonocardiaceae bacterium | reverse complement strand
CTTGTCGAGGAAGTTGCGGATGACCAGCCTTATCCTGTCGGGACCCACGTCCCCCCGTTCTTGCTGTACTTCGCCGACCACCCGGTCCACGAGGTCGCCTTCCTCCCACCCGTACAGCCCTCTCGACTGCACTTCGACAACGGGAACCAACTGGCCGGAAAAGAGCCGTCGGGTCCGGCTCGTGAGTGTTCCCGGAATGGAGACTCGTGAGATGTAGCTCTCGTCGCCGGGCGGCATCGCGTGGCGCCGCAGTGCGGACCGGAGCTTACTGTACACATCGTCGGCGTACTGCGGCCTGGCCTCGAGGGCGTAGATCGGGGTGAGATCCAGATTCAGCGTCCAGATGAGCTGGGTGGATTCTGAGTGGTTCCCCTCCGTATCCAGGTAGTCGCACAGCTGCATCACGTCGTACGGATTCGGTGGAAGCGTGGGCTGTCCCGATGCGACCTCGACCCTCGGCATCAACTGCCGGAAGCTGTCCCTGCGCGCCTCGGTGCCGAAGTCGAATCCGACGTTGCCGATGGCGAATATGAGACTCTGTTGGCCGCTGTCGCAGCCGCAGTCCGCCGACGCCGCCCGGACGCTGGCAGCCGCATCGGGGGGTGCCGAGGCGACGGGCGCCGACGACCCGGTCGATCCGTTCGGGGCATGTTGCTGTGCTGGTGGGGCAGGGATCACTGCCGTAGCGGTGTGGGACTCGGGCGTCGGTCCACCGACGTCGCCGGCTGCGGCGATGCCCGCGTCACCGGTGGTCCCGGTCCCGGCCGTCGGCGACGGCCCGGTATTCGCATCCAATCGAGTCGAGCCGACGTCCGCGGACGGAATCGGCGTCTCCGGTGCCTCGAGATTCGTCACGGTCGGCTGTACTCCTTCTTTGATCGAGGTGTGTGCTCCGGCGATGTTCACGGTCCCGACGAGATACCGGCGGCAGCTCGGACTCGCCCGCGGCTCGCAGGGTGTTGCGGACCCGAGAATCGCCCGTCCTGCGCCACCGGGGTCAGGTGATGCGCCGAGCGTGACCTGCAGGCTCAGCAGCAGTGCCGCGGCCCCCGATACGACCGGGGCCGCGAAGCTGCTGCCGGTGAGAGTTGCCGTGCCGCCCCCCGGAGCGGCCCCTTCGATGTCCTGAGCCGATACGACAACGCCGTTCGACAGGTACGCATCTCCCCAGTTGCTCATGTCGAGCGGTTGCCCATCGAGCCCGAGGGCGCCGACCGCGAGCACGGATGGCACGGCGGCGGGAACCTGCAGACAGTCGCAGCCGTCGTTGCCTGCGGCGGCGACGACGAGGACGTTTTCGTCGCTGCAGCGCCGCAGCGCACGGACGAGCATTCCCTCTGCCTGGCCCGTCGGTGAGCGCTCGCCCCCACTGATGTTGATGACGTCCGCGCCCGCTGCCACCGCCTGCTCGATCGCCCGTGCCAGATCCAGCTGCGAGAGGCGGCCGCGCTGATCGTCACGAAAGACCGGGACGATCAGGCCCCGACAACGTGGCGCGATGCCGGTGATCGAGCTGCCTGGCTGGCCGAATAGCATGCTTGCGACATGTGTCCCGTGAAGTGACATCGGGCCGCCGCCTGCGCCGTCCGGCACGAGGGTGTCGAGCTTTCTGAGATCGGCGCCATAAAAGCAGGGATGCGAGAGGTCCACGGGTCCGTCGAGCACGGCGATGGCGACCCGATCGTCACCGAGAGTGTCCGCCCGCAGGGCACTCATGCCCGCTATCGACCGGACGTCCACGACCGCGATCCGATCACCATGAGTTCCGGCTGTCCGTCGATCACCGCCGCACCCCCTTCTGGTTGTTCCCGTGCAGCGTCCTGGAAGGCCATCACCGGACCGTCTTTCATCCGTCGCCGGCATCGATGCGCAAACGTCGTCCTGCCGTGTTCACCGGTACGGCCGGAATGGTCGACGCCGAATTCTGGACGGGCACGAGCAGGAAGGTCGACGAAGTGGCGACGGCCCAACGGACACGTCGTTGACGAGTTCGCGTCGGCAGCCACACGGGACCGGCTTGGCGGAATGCCGCGGTGACCGCACCGGTGCGACACTGGATCCCGCTCCACCAGGGGGAGGCCGATCACTGATCAGCGGGGTGGGTCCGGGGTAAAGGGAGTCGGGATGGACGAGGTACGCGTTGCGCTCCTGGGTGGCTTCGAGTGCGCCTCCGCGGGCGTGCGGATCGCCCTACCCCTCGGAGCACAACGACTGCTGGCGCTGCTGGCGCTGCGGGGCGGCATGAACCGCGCGGCAGCGGGTGAATGCCTCTGGCCTGACAGCACGCGTGGCCGAGCGGCGGCCAACCTGCGGTCGGCGCTGTGGCGCGGCAGGCAGATCGGTGACGTGACCCTGATCGACCGGGCGAACCCACGGCTGCAGCTTGCGCCCACCATCGGCATCGACCTGCAGGAGCTGATGTCTCGGGTACGTGGCATCCGCGGGTCGGCGCGCCGGTCGCCCGCCACCAGCGGATGGGAGTCGATGGTCGACGCCCTGAGCCGGGACCTCCTGCCGGACTGGTGTGACGACTGGCTCGTGCTCGAACGGGAGCGTTGGGACCAGTTCCGCCTGCACGCTCTCGAGGGTCTCGTCCAGCAGCTACTGGGCGAGGAGCAGTACATGGCTGCGCTGCAGACAGCGCTGGTCACCATCGCCATCGAGCCGATCCGCGAGACCGCCCACCGGCTCGTCATCGAGCTTCACATCGCCGAGGGCAACGGGGCCAGTGCGCTGCGGCACTACCAGCGCTACCGTGGGCTGCTCCAGCGAGAACTCGGCGTCGCCCCGTCGAAGCGCATGGATCAGCTGGTACGCCCGCTGATGGCGCCATAGACAGCTGGGAGACGCTGCGCTGCGACCCTCACCGGCGTGATGCAACGGCCGCCGGCGGGAGTCTTCCTCGTCCGCGCTTGGTGGGAGGACGGGTCCTTCCGCGCCCGCATCACGTGCTGCCTGGACATCAACTCGCCGTCCGAACCGCGCACGGGTGCCGTCACCGCCGAACCCGACGAGGTCGGCCGGCTGCTGGCGGCGTGGCTGCGCGACTTCGAGCAGGTCACCGGGGAGTGATCCGGCGCCGCGGCTGCCCTGACCCGTACGGCACGCCAGCGGCGAGTACCCCCGGTGGGGCTCGAACCCACACTGGGATCCTTTCAAGGGAGCCGCCATGTCCGCCGATCATTGCCTTTGAGCTGCACGAACGACACGACATGGAGCTGGTCGGCTCGAACTTCGGCGCGTATTCGGCGCAGAGCACCGTGCTGGGCCGGGTCCGCGGATCGCCGTACCATCGACACATGACGTTCGAGCGGATCACGGTGGACCCCGCCCTGATGGGCGGCGTCCCGACGGTGCGCGGCCTGCGCATCCCGGTCGCGACCATCGTCTCCATGGTCGCCGACGGCATGAGCCCCGAGGAGATCTGCCAGGACCTTCCCGATCTCACGCCCGACGACGTCGCCGAAGCACTGCGCTACGCCGCCGAGACGATGCGCGAGCGCACCCTCCCGCTGCGTCCTTCTGCATGAGGCTGCTGCTCGACAACAACCTCTCCCCACGACTCGGTGACATCCTGGTCATGGAAGGCTGGCACATCGCCCACGTGCGGTCACTCGGCCTGCGAGCTGCCAGCGACGACGTCGTCCTCCGCACAGCCCGCGACGACGCGCGGGTCCTCGTCGGTGCCGACACCGACTTCGGAGCACTCCTCGCGGCATCACACGAACCAGGTCCATCCGTCGTGCTGGTCCGTCGGGTTGCTGGGCGCCGCGTCCACGAACTCGCCGGCATCCTGATCGCGAACCTCCCTCAGGTCGAGGAAGACCTCGGGCTGGGCAGCATCGTGGTCATCGGAGACGACTCACTCCGGGTTCGCCGCCTACCGATTGGCTGATCAACTGACGGGACAGGCGGAGCCCGGCCGCCGGAGGCCTCGCCTGGTCTACAGGGCCTGGAAGTAGCGCGCGATCGGCATCAGGTGGAATCCCGAGGCCTCATAGGTGGAGCGTGCCGCGGCGTGTCCTGGATCGCCGCCGGTCTCTACCATTGCGCTGGTCATACCTTGGTCACGCATCCAAGTAATCGCTGCGCCGGTCAGGTCGGCCGCGATCCCCCGCCGCTGGTAACCGGGGTCGACGGCCAGCATGTAGATCTCGCCCATCTTGTCGGACTCGTGCAGCTGCACGGCCGTGAACCCGGCGACGACGTTGTCTTCCTCGGCCACCCACAAGTGGATCGCTTCGGAGTCGCACGTGTCGCCGACTGCAGTCTCCTGGGCGTCGGCCCAACCGTTCGGGTATTGCAGCTCGTAGACGCCGGAGCCGCGTAGGGCCGACTGGATCGAGTCGAACACGGGTGCCCAAGCGCGCAGGGAGAGCGCGGTTACCGCGTCGCGGTCGGCGGGTGTGTACTCGCGAATTGTCCGGTTCACGTGCGCATCCTGTCGGATTTCCCGCAGCGTGTGCGAGCCGGTTGCGCTGCGTCTCGGGATCGCAGGTGCCGTTCACTCGGGTGGGCCGGGTAGTCGGCCCGGCCGGCCGCGAACGGACCGGAGGTGTAGTGGGCGGGCCGGGCGGGCCGGCGTGGCCGGCCCGCGCCGCCGGAGGCGGCGCCTTGACGGCCGTCATCCGGAGACTGGTGAGCAGGCGCTGCGGCATCTCGGCGTTGCAACGCCGCCCGGCGCGAGGCTCCTTGTCGACGGCGGTCACCCGCTGCCTGAGTTGACCATTCCGAGACCATCGTAGCTGATCGTCGACGCTCACTCGGCCATACAGCGGGTGCCGAAAGCAAGTCCCCGACCGGAGGAACCAGGGGCCGCTGTCACGGCGCGGGCGGCGGTGATGTCCGTCTGAGCCCAGGGCTCGCTGCGACTGCCGTGCCGGGCGTAGACGTCGCCGTTCCGGAACGCGGTCCGGACCTTGCCCGAGCTGTCGGTGTAGTCGCCGTTGCGGGTGAAGATGCACCAGCCGTCGGGGTGCGGCGCGACCCAGACCAGTGCCACCGGCCGGGGGCCGCTGCCGTCGTCTAGGTAGTGGACCGCGCTACGGATTTCGAAGCCCGGTGCCAGGTACTTGGCGATCTTGGCGCTCAGCGTTGCCTCGTCGAACAACGGTGGCTGCCCTCCAGGCAGCCCCACCGGAGCGCCGTTGTCATCGGCGCCGACGACGAGGTAGCCCACCGCGGATGCTCATGGCTCGGTCCCCACCGCGAGCAGCTCCAGCAGCTTGTCGCGGGTGACGGTGCCGTCGAGTGCAAACGGTGGCTCGTGCGCGGCGGGGATGCTCACCACCTCAGCATCCACGGCCGCGGGCTCCTGTGGGACCTCGTCCCTTGTGCCGAGTTACTCGAGCCTTCCGAGCTGACTGGTCGCTCTGCCACCAGCAGCCCGCAGCCGCTCGGCTGATGAGCGACCTCTGACCAGGAGATGCGGAGCGGGGAGGATACTTGTGCCGGATCCCCTGCGGGACGGCTCACGGCTGACCGGGCGGCCGAGCCTCCTGCCCGCTGGGCGTTCCTTTCTGATTCGCGATGCTGCGTCCCAGGTGGTACTCGTCTCGGCAGCAGGGCGCCAGAGAAGGGTTCGGGACCAGCGGTCATTCGGCGGGCAGGACGGCGCCGCGGTTGCCGTCGACGCGGACGGCCTGGCCGTCGGTGAGACGGGTGGTGCCGTCGCCGGTGCCCATCACGGCGGGGATGCCGTACTCGCGTGCGACTATCGCCGCGTGGGCTGCGGGGCCGCCGGTGTCGACGATGACGGCGGCAGCGCGTTGGAACAGCGGGGTCCAGGCGGGGTGGGTGGCGTGTGCGACCAGGACGTCGCCGGTCTGCAGCCTCCCGAACTCGTGCGGGCCGTGGATGATCCGTGCCGGTCCTTGGACGATGCCCGGGCTGCCGGGCATGCCTGCCAGCAGGGCGTTGTCGGGGATCTCGGTCTGGGGTGGGCGGTCGGGCGGGACGTACGGGGTGCCCTCGAGCGCGGCGCGTTTGGCCTTGCGGCGTGCAACGATCTCCCGCCGGCCGGGGAGCGGCAGGGCCTCGTCCAGGCGCAGGTGGAGCACGTCTTCGGGGTGGTCGAGGAGGTCGTGTTCGGTGAGCCTGCGGCCGAACTCGAGCATCACTCGGCGGACGTAGGGCAGCGGCAACGTCATATAGAAGTGGGTATCCTCCATGATGCGCCCGTACAAGGCCATCATCTCCAGGGCGCGGGCGGTGATCGGCCGGAGGAACCGGTGGTCGAGGAGCTGTTCCCGCAGGACCGCCGCCGGCCCGGTACGGGGCGGCGGCGGGGCGGCGAAGCCCTTGATCATGGACAGGACGACCTCGGGTGCGGCGCGCCAGGTCGGCTGGCTGGCCAGCACCACCGAGACAGTCTCGCGGTTGCCGTAGCGATCCAGGAAGCCCTGGAACTCGGCGGCGAAGGGGTGGCTGTGGATCGCGTTCAACAGTTCGGCGGGTTCGTGGGAGGCGAAGAACTCCCGGAGCTCGTCGTCGGCGCGCACCCGTGCGGCCAGCTCCTCGATCGCCCGGTTGATCTCGATCGTGATCGAGCCGGTGCAGGCGTACAGCTCGTTGAGCCGGTCCTTCTTGCCGAGCAGGGCGAGCACCACGAAGACGTAGCCGACGCCCAAGAACGTTCTCATCAGGTATAACCGCAACTGCCAGACGGCCAAGGGGACCCCCAGCGCTTCGCGCAGCCCGGCGTGCAACTCGGTCCAATCGAGGCGGGAGAGGTCCTGCTCCTCGAGGGTCCGCGTACGCTCGATGACCTCGGTCCGAAGCGGATCGGCCCACATGTCCCTCGGGTTGTAACGGACAATCAGGCGGAACATCGTGCCGATCGCCAGCACGCTCCTGGGCGTCGGTTTCGGCATCGGCCGGTCCCACCAGACCACCACCCCGTCCTCCTCGCGTCGCCACTCGTCCAGCGGCGGCAGCTTCCCGTAGGGTTCTTGCACCTGGCGCACAGCGTCGAACACTGCGCCGGTCCAGGTGGTCGAATCGAGTGGATAGGGCCGGATGGGCAGCAGCTCGGCCAAGGTCACCATCTGGTACTCCTGGCCCTTGCGCGGCGGCTCGGACAGCGCGGTAATGGGCCTGGCCTGGACGACGAAGGCCTGGCCGTTCGCCCACGCCCATTCGATGTCCTGCGGAGCGCTGAAGTGCCGTTCGATCGCCTTGCCCAGCTTGCTGAGCTTCTTCAACGCGACCGACGGCACCTCGCGGTCCGACGTGCCGGCAACCTCCTCGGTTCCCCCGCCCGGCAGCGGCCGTACGGCCACGTCCTGCCGTCCGCGCCGCGCCTGCTTCGGGCGGTGCTTGCGCAGCACGTAGTGGTCCGGGGTGATCACGCCGGCGACCACCGCCTCCCCCAGACCTGCACCGGCGTCGATCACGACCTCGTCACGGGCGCCGGTGACCGGGTTCGCGGTGAACAGCACGCCGGCGAACTCGGCGTCGACCATCCGCTGCACCACCACGGCGATCTTGGCGTCCGTGACGCCCTGCCGCCCGCGGTAGGCGATAGCCCGTTCGGTCCACAGCGACGCCCAGCACCGGCGCACCGCATCCAGCACCGCCTCGGCACCGATGACGTTGAGATAGCTGTCCTGCTGCCCGGCAAACGCCGCCTGCGGCAGGTCCTCCGCCGTCGCGCTCGATCGAACCGCCACCGCACCACCGCCCAGGTCCCGGTAGGCCCTGCGGATGGCGACGGACAGCTCGGCGGGAACCTCGACCGACTCGATCAGCTCGCGGACGGCCGAGCCGCCCGGTGCCCTGGCGAGGAGCTCGGGAACCCTCGCGGGAACGATCTGGTCGTACGCGGCCGTCGTCACGGCGAAGCCGTCCGGGACGGGGAACCGCCCGCGCAGGAGTCGACCAAGGTTGGCACCCTTCCCGCCGACCAGGTTGACGGACCCGGCCTCGCTCAACCGAACCACGGTCGGCTGCTCGTTCATCCGGCCCCCTGGACGCCGAGGGAGTGCTGCAGTTTCTGCTGCGCGGTCTCGAAGGCGAAGTCGAGGTACTCCCGGGTCGCCCTGGATATCGCCTCGGCGTCCTCGGCCGAGACCGGTTGTTCCGCCCCCAACGCCCGATGCACAGTGTCCCCGAGCAGGTCGGGCAGCCGCTCGTCGGCGAACCGGTGCGCGCCGAACGTCAGCTCTGGCACCCGATGGAAGCCGTAGAAGATGGCAGCGAGGACGTTGACATGCTCGTCAGGCGAGAGATCTTGTCGCAGCGCGCCATGGTCCAGTAATGCCCGCACGTAGCGTTCGAGGCTTGCGCGGAGCTCCGCGCCGGTCTCCGGGCGTCGTCGCTGGCGCGTCAGCCTGCCCAGCACCTCCGAGTCACCCAGCAGGACGGCTCTCAGCAACGGCCGCCGGATCAGCTCGACGGTCAACTCCCGGAGCAGCCCGGGGAACGTCGCCGGGCCACCGCCGACCCGATCCCGCAACTCGGTCAGCAGGATCACCCGTTCACGACGGACCAACGCGACGAACAGCGCCTCACGGGTCGTCCAGTGCAGTGCTGAATTAGTCATGTCATCGGGACAAGTTGGGCGGTGCGGCATCATCTGTCCATAACGGAGGGCACAGGGCCAGCGAACCGTTCCACAACGGGATCCTTCAGCGGGACGTTCGTCGAGTGCGTGCATGACGAGGCTTGCCGTGGGTTGTGTGATCGTCGCCTTCTCCGGGTTTCAGGTTGGGATGCACGCCGGCCGTCAGGCCCTGTGACTCGGCCACGCGCTGCAGCAATGAGATCAGCTTTGAGCGCTCTGACACGTCGAGGGCGGTCAGTAGCTCGGCCTCGTCCTCGTCTGCGGCGCGATCGAGCTCGGCCAGCAGCTCGCGGCCCACGGGACTCACGTAGAGTGTGTACGCGCGCCGGTCGGCGGGGTCGCGGCGCCGCTCCGCGAGCCCGCGGTGCTCAAGGTCGTCGACAAGCGCCACGACGGCGCTGCGGTGGATCCCCAGCGCGCTGCTCAGTGCCTGCTGGGACTGGCCCTCGTTCTCGGCGAGCTGGCTGAGCATCCCGAAGTGCCGCGGGTGGAGGTCGAGGGGGGCGAGGCGCTCGGCGAAGCGCCGATGCCTATGGGTGCCCAGCTGCACCAACAGGAAGCTGGCACGGCGGCTCAGCCCCCGCGCCGGCGCTGCCCGCATGCGGGTGGGATCACCATGGCCACCGGTATCGGGCGCCACGCGCCGCGGCCTCATGGCTGCGCCGCGATCTGCGGGCCGACGACCGTGACCTCGGGGATCGCCTGCAGCGCCCACTGCGGCGGCTCGATTCCGGCCGCCTCGGCGGCGACGCGCGCCCAGTGGCGCTCGAAGCCCGCGGGCGTGCAGACGAGCACGTAGCGCGCGGGCGCGCCGCTGTGATTGGCCAGCGTGTGGGCGACGTTACGCGGAGCGAAGGAGAGTTCGCCCGCGCCCTTGGCCACGAGCGCGCCCTCGACCTGGAAGATCAGCTCGCCCTCAAGCATGTAGAAGGCCTCGTCGAAGTTGTGCGCGTGCAGCGGAGGGCCGGCGCTGTGCGGCGGGACCACGATGTCGGTCACGGACACGTGGCCGCCGGTCTCCTCGCTGCGCAGCAGGACGTTGGTGCGGAGGTTCGCCACGGAGGCCATCGGTTGAGCTTCTTTCAGTGTGGGGTTCGAAGATCAGTGCTCAGGCGACCGCAGGCTGGAAGAGCTCGATCGGGTTGCCGGCGGGATCGTCGAGCAGCATCTGGTTGCCGCCCCGCCCGGTGACGATCTCGCCGCGGAAGCTGGCCCCGGCCGCGCGCAATGCCGTGACCTCGCGCTCGAGGTCTGCGACCTCGAGCTGGATGCGGTTCCAGCCCCCGGGCTCAGGTCGGCGGCCGTCGGGCATTGGTTGGCCCGCGCCGCCCGCTCCGGGCCGATTGAGCAGCAGCCGTAAGTCGCCCCGCGAGAGCATCGCGAAGCCAGGTCCGGGTCCCATCTCGACGTTGAAGCCGAGCTGCTCGACGTAGAAGGCAACCGCGGCATCTACATCCTCAACGATGTAGCGAACGCTGACCGTGCCCATCTTGCTCCCCTCTCCAGGTCTGCTGTAGCGTAGAACTGTTTATACTATAAACAGTTCTAGAAACACCATACCATCGGCAGTGTTTCCCGAGATCTACCGGCGGGCCGCGCTCACGTCCTCGTAGAGCCAACCTCCGTGCGCACGGCGCTCGCTAGCTGGGACGCCGTGCAACATGAGGATCGACAACCGGACAGTGGTCCTATGCGGCTTGGTCGAGTTCTGCGGCGGTGGCGAGCCAGCCTTCCCCGGGCGCTGGGGCAACGGGGTGCCCAGCCGGTGGCGGCCCGGAATCGGGCGTTGCTCACGCGCAGGGACCGGCTCAGTGACGTGAGCCGGTCGCCGAGCAACAGCCCGGCTCGGCCGGGCGGCCGCAGCCACGGTGTCGTCTCGGCGGCGTGGGCGAGCGCGTCGGCGTAGCCGCGTTTGGTCAGCGGTTCGTCGTCGACGATGTTGAACGTGCCCGCGGGGGCCTCCAGGGCCGCGGCCACGGCGGTGGCCGCGTCGGCCAGGTGGATCGAGGACAGGTAGCTCTCGGGTGGCCCCAGCACCGGGGCAATGTGCCAGCGGGCTTGGGCGAACATCTGCTCGCTGTGGCGAGCGCCCGGCCCGCAAAATAGCCCGAAGCGCAGCACGACCCCGGTTCCTCCCGCGGCGGCGAACCGGCGTGCAATGGTCTCCGCCGCGTGGTTGCCCACCGCGGCGGGATACTGGTCGACTGGGGCGTCTTCGTCGATCCAACCACGGCCGCCGAGCCCTCGGTGCGCACCCGCTTGGTCGCCTGCCAGGCGCGCCGCAACACGAACTGGCTGGTTGAGGGCATCGCGCTGGCCAGGTTGATCACTGCGTCGTGGCCGGCGAATGCGGCGGCCAGCGCCGACGGGTCGAACAGCGACACCGGCACGGGGGTCGCGTCCTGCGCCGTCAGCACGGCCGCCTTGTGCGGTGTGCGGGCCAGCGCGGTCACTGTGTGTCCTGCCCGCATCAACGCCGGAACCGCATGCCCGCCGATCGCACCGGTCCCGCCAGTCACAAACACCCGCATGGCGAGCCATACAACCACCGCAGCAGCCACCGCGAAACCGACTCAACGGGGATCGGCCAGCGCGACGGCAACTGCCGTCCACGTTAAGCCGATGACCGTATCCTGGGCGCTCCGCCTCACCGTTCGACGTGTCCGCGCTACCGCTCGGGACGTACTGCAGTTCCAGCGCCCCGCTGTGTAGAACCGCGCATCCGGTGAGCCTCAGCCGCAGCCGCTCGAGGTCCTCCCAGTCGAGGACTCGGGGAACAGCGTCTCCACCTCGTCGAGCGGCATCCGCATCGCGGCCTTGGCAATGTCAAAGAGGTCCCGCATGCGGATGCCGATCGCACTGTTGCCCGGTCCGAGCCGCTTCGATCGTGGGCACTCGGCCGGGCACCGAGCCTCGTGGAGTGCGGCTATGAACGCGTCAGCCGTCGGCGCTCCACGACGTCACGCTCGCGCGGAGATCTGCTGCACGGCCCAGCCGTTGCCGTCCGGGTCGCGGAAGAACATGAACCCGACGTTGTCGAGCGCCGTGCCGCCCTGTCGGACCTTGTTCGCGTCGCCGTCCACGGAGTGGATCTCGCTGACCTCGACGCCCCGTCCGACGAGGTGCGCGTGCGCCTTCGCTACATCTGGGACGACCAGCTGGAGGCCCTGGACGGAGCCTGGAGGCATGTGCGGCACGACGCGCCGCACGCGGTTCGACTGTGGGACACGGCTGAGCCAAAGGCAATCGTTCCACTGCTGCTCGGCCCGAATGGGGCGGTGGGCGCCCCGCACCGATGAGAACCGGTCCTCGGGACGGTCAGTAGGACATGGCTACGAACGAACCGAGCACCAAGAATCTGGCCGACCTCTACGAGCTTGGCCCGCTCGACTGGGACGACGTCCGCGGGAGGCTGGCGACCAACCTCAGCCAGGCGCCGGAAACGGGCGGTCCCGGCCACCACACCTTCTGGTTGTCGACGCTCGACATCGACGGCCGCCCCCACATGACGGCGGTCGGTGCCTTCTGGATCGACGGACGCTACTACTTCTGCGGGAGACCCCGGTCCCGCAAGATCCGCAACGTCGAGCGCGATCCCCGCTGCGCGTTCGGCGTCGCCATTCACGGCTACGACGTCGCCCTCGAGGGGCGGGCCGTCCGGGTGACCGATGACGCCCAGCTGGAGCGCATCGCCCGGGTGTTTGCCGAGGGCGGGTGGGCGCCAACGGTGGCCGACGGCGGCTTCACCCACGACTACAGCGCCCCGAGCGCCGGGCCGCCCCCCTGGCATGTCTACGAGTTCACCGTCGAGGACGCTTACGCCGTGATGTCCGAGGAGCCAGGGGGCGCTACCCGCTGGACCTTCTGATCTCTCCGCTTGTCGATCGGGCTGGACGTATCGAAATGCCGCACCCATCTCGTCAACCGCGCGGCGCATCGGCAAGCATACAGGGAACAGACAGGAGAACGATGGCCAAGCTGCTCTACTCCGCGACAGCCTCGCTCGACGGCTACATAGCCGGTCCCGACGGCGACATGTCCTGGCTGACCGAGCACCTCGTAGGCGAGAACCCGACTGCGGACCGGCTGCTCGCCGACACCGGCGCGCTCCTCGTCGGCAACGCCACGTTCGGCGGGGACGACCCGAACCGCGGCACCGATAGCGAGGGCGCCTTCGGCGGCCAGTACCACGGCCCCGTAGTCGTGCTCACCCATCAGCCGCCGGCCAAGCAGCCCGACGGCGTCGGGTTCGCCACCGACCTAAGCAGCGCAGTCGCACAGGCCAAGGACGCGGCCGGCGACAAGTACGTCAACGTCCTCGGCGCGAACGTCGCCGCTCAATGCATCGAGGCCGGGCTCCTCGATGAGGTGCTGATGTTCTTCGCGCCTGTGCTGCTCGGCGATGGCGTGCGCATGTTCTCCCGCCCGCGGGGAACGAGCGTGCGGTTGAGGCCGATGTCTGACGAACCGGTTCACTGGTACCGGGTCGTGTACTGAGAACGACATTACCGAGCGGCGCGCAGGAGCCACCTCGCCACCTGACCAACGCGCCGACCCGACGGCGTTCTTGCCGTACCACGTGTCACCGGCGCGTCGGCTGAGGACGGCTACTGTCCTCGCAAGGTTGCTGCGATGCGCTCGCGCGCCAGCTCTTCCTGCCCGGCGAGGCACTTGGCGTAGATCTGGTGCAGGACCCCGACCCCATGGCCGGCCCACTCGGCGCCCTGGGTCGACGCGACGCCAGCGTTGAGCCAGGTCGACACGGCGGCGTGCCGTAGGTCATATGGCCGACGCGCGAGCGGCGAGGCGAACTCCTCGGGCGTGAGCGCGGCCTCCCTCGCCTTACGCCACACCCGGTGGTAGGTGCTCTCCTCCAAGGGCCGCCCACCGTTGATCCCGCGGAATAGCCGACCCTCCGCGTCTGTGCGCAAGGCTCTCGGCGCCCAACTGGCCGAGCTGCGGAAGGCCGCGGGCCTCACGCAGGATGACCTCGGCGGGATCGTCGGGTCATCGCGGTCCACGGTGGCGAACGTCGAGCTTGGCTACCAGGGGACGACACCGAGGTTCTGGCGCCTGTGCGATGAAGCTCTCTCGACCGGCGGAACACTTCGCACCGGTTTCGATCAGCTGGAGGACCTGGGCAGGGAACTACACCGTGCGGCCGCCGAATCAGTGAGCGCAGCGCGCCAGCTCAGCGAGGACGGTGCGGCGCCCGTGCCCTCGGTCATCGATCCCGCCGTCTCGACGGCGATGCACACCCTCGCTCACACCGACGAGCGATCGACGACCTGGAAGCGCGCCTGCTTAGCGCGTACCAACAACACCGAAGGTGCTCAACCGATCCGCTGTCCCTCGTGCTCGTGGGCGGGTTCGCGGGCTCGGGTAAGAGTGAGTTCGCGCGCTTCCTGTCGGCTGTCACGGGGTGGACGATCCTTCCACCACCGCTCGGTCGACAACCGTCTCAACGCCGCCGTTGCGCTCGCCGGCCAGGCACGCGAAGTCGCTGCGCGAGTCCTGGCATGACTCCGTGGCGTGGTGTGATCCTCTATGGGCCGCCGGCGAGCGGCAAGGACGCAGTGACAGCGGCGCTTGTCCGCCTGGAGATCCTGCATTCCGCTACTTCGCGAGACTGAAGGTTGGCGCCGGCCGAACGGACGGCTACAAGATGATGAGCGAGAGCGAGCTGGCGGGGCTACGTCGTCGCGGTGACCTGCTCTTCGAGAACAGCCGCTACGGAAACCGGTACGCGGTCGACCGATCCCGCCTGCAGAGCATCTGCGAGTCGGGGTCGATCCCGGTGGTGCACCTCGGGCAGGTGGCGGGCGTGCGCGCACTTCGCTCGTCGTTCCCCGCGCAATGGCTATCCGCCCTGTTGTGGTGCTCACGGGAGACCAGCTCGGTACGGGTGCTGGCTCGGCAAGCAGGGGCGACTAGTCGCGTCGCCGCGTGGGACGAGACGGCACGAGACATCGAGGAGCACGGCACCGAGGACTTCGCGATGTCCATCGACACGAGCAGACCGAGCCGGCGGAAGCGGCCCGGTTGATTCGGGCCGAGCAGACGCTCTCGGTGGGCCGTGGACGCTGAGATCGTCGTACCCGCCCTGGCGTTGCGGGACAGCGCGGGTCGCCTCGACGAGGCCGCCACCGCCACGTACGCCGCTCGCGGCGCCGGCAGCTGGGTCGACCGGTTCCTCCTCTCGGGGACCACCACGTCCGGCCATGCGATGAGCGCCGCGGAACGCGCAGCGGTGCTCGATGTATGGCTCGACCTGGTTCCCGCTGAGCGCCTCGTGGCGTGCTGCTGGACCGCGTCCGACCTGGAGACTGCGGCACAGCGAGACGTGACGCCGATTGTCGTCATGCGGAACCTGCCGGACATCGCCGTTGCCGAGCGCTTCTTGGGGGAGTTGCCGCCGGGAAGCTACGTCTACAGCCACCCCGCGCACAGTCCCGTCCTTCTCGACTCGGCGCTCTGCGCCCGCTCGCGAGACAGCGGCACCCTCCCTGCCGGCGGGAAGCTCGCGAGGTACGACGCGACGACATCAACGCAGTGCGCGCCGCGACCGGTCCGGGCTTCGCACTCTGGGACGCGTCCTCGCGCAACATCTCCGGGAGCGTTGAGGCGGGCGCGTCCGGTGTCGTCGCCACCCCGCTGAGCCCGTTCCTCGAGCCGCTGCCGCCTCGTGAACTCGGCCCGCTCCAGGCGGCGCTCGACCGTGCTCAGCACCGGCTCGATCAACTTGGCACCCGCGAAGCGAGCAGTGAGCATCTCCACGCGCTCGCTCTCGCGGGCTAAGCACGCGCCGGTTGCAGCTCCCTTTGGACGCGCGACCACGCCGGGCTCGGACTGCGCGATGATCCGGACCAGCCTCTCCCTCGACGAGGGTGCTGAGCGTCGCTGCGCGACTGTCTGCGGCAGCCCTGGACCGTGAGCTTGTGCCAGGCCGGGGGAGGGTGTGGGCGGTACCACGCGGCCCGAGCCCCTCCGTGGTGTTCGTGATCGTTGTCCGGCCCGCTCCACCTATAGCGCGGCCATCTAGGCTCCAGGGTCGGCCTCGCGCTGGGCATGTGCCCGCATCGCCTCACCCATCCGCACCATGTCCTCGAAAAGCGTAGCCGGCGTGCACTTCGCTCATCACGCCACCATGCAGCCTCAGCTTCGCCACGGCTTCAACGTCATCGGGATGGTGGAAGAAGGCGCGCCTGGTGTGGGCGACAAAGACTTGATTGAGGTCGTTGGCGAGCTGCGCCGTTCCCTCGAGAAGGGCGTCCTCATCGCCGATCTCGCCCTATGCGCAGCAACGCGCGGCGGTCAAGGCCGGTCAGCACGGCATCCGCCGTAGCTAGGCCGACCGGCCGGTCCGGCCGGTCCGTAGCCGGCAGGGATCATGAAGCCTCGAAGCGTAAGCCTATTCAAACCTTCCTGACTGCTGACTGGATAGGGGTGCCCTTCACGACGTTCTGCGTGACGGGGGAGCCGTCCTCGGCAGCAGCGCGGATGTCCTCTAGGACGGCGGGATCCGCGTCAGTGTCGACCTCGACTGTGTACGAGATATTCGTAAAGCCGGGCGGAAGACTGGGGTCGAGAGCGAGATATCCTTGGAGATCGTATTCGCCTTTTGTCTCGATGCGCAGCGACCGGAAGTCGATGCCCCGCTTGTTGGCGTGGGTGACCCAGCCGATCTGCAAGCAGGTGCCCACCGCCGCCAACAGGAGTTCCATGGGATCGACGGCTTTGTCGGTCCCGCCTAGAGGTGCGGGCTCGTCGGTTTCGATCGTGAAGGAGCGCGCGGTGGTCCGGGCCCGCGCTCCATCCACCCACTCAGTTACTGTCGTAAAAGCTCCTTGCCCGAGCTGAGGATCGTTTCGGATCGCTTCTCTCGTCTGGTCATAGGTGTCCATGTCAAGACTAAAGCAGCTGCGAGTCATATTTTCCTCCTGGTGTTCCGTCGGCACCATCCAACCAGACCAACATCGTAACGCCGAGCGGAGAGGCGGCCAGCCGTCCTCGGCCAGCGATGTCGAGACGGCCCAGAGCAGGTCAGGGGCGCTCGACAGCCGCCGCGGGTGCGACTGCCCAGGCAGAGCGCCGACGCAAACCGATAAGGGGCGTGCTAGCCCTCGCTCCATCGAAACTTGGGCACGTATTGGGCACAGCTATCCGATGAGCGCCGGACACTCCCGGACGCCGCCGGACACCGCAAGATCGGCCCTGACCTGGTTTATGCAGGTCAAGGGCCGATCTCCGGTGGTCGCTACGGGTGCCCCCGGTGGGACTCGGACCCACACTGGGATCCTTTTAAGGGACCTGCCTCTGCCGGTTGGGCTACGGGGGCGCTCCGGCAGCGTAGCTACCCGCGGGTCAGCTCGACGTCGCGCGGGCGAACTCGGCCTTCGGATCGTTGACCTGCCCGAGTGCCACCACCTCGCGCCGGAACAGCAGCGCCGCGGTCCAGTCCGTGAGGATGCGCACCTTGCGGTTGAACGTGGGCATCCGGCTGATGTGGTACGTGCGGTGCATGAACCACGCGGGCAGGCCCTTGAGCTTGATGCCGTAGATCTCGGCGACCCCGCGGTAGAGACCCAGGCTCGCCACCGAGCCCGCGTAAGCGTGCTTGTACCGGCGCAGCTGCCCGCCCCGTAGGTGCGCCAGCAGGTTGTCTGCGAGCACCTTGGCCTGCCGCACGGCGTGCTGGGCCGACGGGGCGGTGGTCGCTTCCGGGTCGTCCTTGGTCAGGTCGGGAACGGCCGCGCAGTCGCCCGCAGAGAACACCTCGGGGCAGTCGACGACCTGCAACGTCGCCTCGCACCGCACCCGGCGCTTGCTGTCGAGCGGTAGGTCGGTCTCGCGCAGCACGGGGTTGGCCTTCACCCCGGCCGTCCAGACGATGGTGTCGGCGTCGAACTCGGTGCCGTCGTCGAGCACGACATGCCCGTCCTGCATCGTCTTGACCCGGGTGTCGAGGAATACCTCGATACCCCGTTCCATGAGCCGCTCGACGGTGTAGACACCCATCTTCTCGCTCACCTCGGGCATGATGCGGCCGGTCGCCTCGACCAGTACCCACCGCATGTCCTCGGGCGAGATGCTGTCGTAGTAGCGGGACGCGTAGCGGGCCATGTCCTCCAGCTCGGCCAGCGCCTCGATGCCTGCGTACCCGCCGCCGACGACGAGGAACGTCAGCAGTGTGCGCCGTGCCTCGGGATCGAGGCAGGTCTCCGCCGCGTCGAGCCGGGACAGCACGTGGTTGCGCAGGTAGATCGCCTCGCCGATGGTCTTGAAGGCGATGCCCTGCTCGGCCAGTCCGGGGATGGGTAGGGTACGGGTGACCGAGCCGGGTGCCATCACGAGCACGTCGTAGCCCAGCACCTCGGTATGGCCGTCGCAGGTCTCGACGGTGGCCGCGCGCCGCGCGTGCTCGACCCGCACCACCCGACCGGACAGGACGCTGCACCGCCGCAGCACCTTGCGCAGCGGTACCACCACATGCCGCGGCTCGACCGAGCCGGCCGCCGCCTCGGGGAGGAACGGCTGGTATGTCATGTGTGGCTGGGGGTCTACTACCGTGATCGACGCCTCACCGCGGCGCAGCTTCGACTGCAGCCGCAGCGCGGTGTACATGCCCACATACCCGCCGCCGACGACGAGGATGCGGGTCGGTTCGGGCTTCACACCAGCCATACCCCCACCTTCCCACCGCGACCGGCCTCGTGCGTGCTCAGCGGCGGTGATTCTGCTCGCTGTCGATGCCGGCCAGTTGCGCGCCGCGGCGCAGCACGTCGGTCAGCATCGCCGGCGTGAGCCGGCCGGTGAACGTGTTCTGCTGGCTGACGTGGTAACAGCCGAGCAGGTGCAGCCCGTCGAGCTCGACGTGCTCGCCGTGGCCGAACCGCGGGCGGGGTCTGGGCATCCGGTGGCCGGCGGCGTGCAACGCGGGCAGCAACGCCTGCCAGCCGAACCCGCCGAGCACCACCACCGCGCGCAGCGTGGGCGCCAGCAGCTCCAACTCGCGGATCAGCCAAGGCCGGCACGTGTCGCGCTCGGCCGGGGTGGGCTTGTTCGCCGGGGGCGCGCATCGGACCGGGGCGGTGATCCGGGTCCGGTGCAGTTCGAGCCCGTCACCGCGGTGCGCACTGGTGGGCTGGTTGGCCAGGCCGACGGCGTGCAGCGCGGCGTAGAGCACGTCTCCGGAGCGGTCCCCGGTGAACATCCGCCCGGTGCGGTTGCCACCGTGCGCCGCGGGGGCGAGGCCGACGACCGCCAGCGCGGCGTCGGCGGGGCCGAAGCCGGGTACCGGGCGTCCCCAGTACTCCTCCTCCCGATACGCCGCGCGCTTCTCGGTGGCGACGCGCTCGCGCCACTCCACCAGCCGCGGGCAGGCCCTGCACCGGCTCACCCGATCGTCCAGTGTGGGCAGATCGGGTGCGGGCCGTCGCGTCACCCCGCCGGGCCGGCCCCACCGGCCGGAGCGTTCGCCCAACTGCGCACCTCGGCACGGTAGCGCCCGCCGACGGCCTCCGCAGCGGCTGCACGGACGGTCCCGGTCGAGGCGTTAGGGTCCCGTCATGGCTGGCGACGAGGTGACGGCTGCGAGCACCGACCAGGCACCGTCGAAGTACGACGAACCCGTCGACGACCTCGTCACCACCCGGCACAGCCTGACCATCAAGCGGCGCAAGCTCGGCTACACGGCCACGGCGGGGCGGATGGTGCTGCGCGAGGAGAGCCTGTCCGAGGGCACCTTCGAGGGCCACAAGGCCAGGGCCGAGGTGTTCGTCGTCGCCTACACGCTCGACGGCGCCGACCCGTCGACCCGGCCGGTGACCTTCGCCTTCAACGGCGGCCCCGGCTCGTCGAGCGTGTGGCTGCACCTCGGGCTGCTGGGTCCCCGGCGCACGGTGATGGGCGACGCGGGCGCGCTGGAGCCACCGCCCTACGGACTGACCGACAACCAGCAGAGCATGCTGGCGCACTCCGACCTGGTGTTCATCGACCCGGTGTCGACCGGGTACTCCCGCGCGGTGCAGGGCGGCAAGCCTGCCGACTACCACGGCTACGCCAAGGACCTGGAGTCGATCGCCGAGGTCCTCCGGCTGTGGACCTCGCGCAACAGCCGGTGGCTGTCACCGAAGTTCCTCGCCGGTGAGTCCTACGGGACGCTGCGCGCGGCCGCACTGGCCGAGCACCTGCAGCGCCGGCACGGGATGTATCTCAACGGCCTGATGCTCATCTCCTCGGTGCTCGACATGGGCACCGTCCGGTTCACCGAGGGCAACGACCTGCCCTACGCGCTGTTCCTGCCGACCTACGCCGCGATCGCGCACTATCACGGGCGGCACGGCACGCGGTCGCTGCGCTCGGTTCTCGACGAGGCGGAGGAGTTCGCGGCCGTCGAGTACCCGCGCGCGCTGGCGGCCGGCGCGCGGCTGCCGTCGTCGGACTACGACACCGCCGTCACCCGGCTGGCCGGGCTCACGGGGCTGTCCGAGGACTACCTCCGCCAGGTGCGGCTGCGCCCGGAGCACCTGCGCTTCTTCCGCGAGCTGCGACGCTCCGAGGGGCTCGTCGTCGGCCGCCTCGACGGTAGATTCACCGGGTGGGAGGCCGACGATGCCGGGGAGCGGCTGTCGGCCGACCCGTCGCATGTGGCGGTCACCGGACCGTTCACCGCGGCGCTGAACCATTACGTGCGTACCGAGCTCGAGTACGCCTCCGACCTGCCCTACGAGGTGCTCACCGACCGGGTACAGCCCTGGTCGTTCGCCGACTTCGAGGGTTCGCACGTCTCGGTCGCAGGCGAGCTCGCGACCGCCATGCGCCACAACCCCCACCTCCGCGTTCACGTCGGATCCGGCTACCACGACGGCGCGACGCCCTACGCCGCCGCCGAGCACGTCCTCGCCGCGCTGCGCATCCCCGATACGCTGCGCGCCAACATCGAGGTCCGCTACTACGAGGCGGGCCACATGATGTACGTGCACGAGCAGTCCCGGATCCAGCAGTCCGCCGATCTCGCCGCCTTCGTCGCCTCCGCTTCCCGCCGCTGAACCCTTGCGCCCTGCGCGCCACGAACCGGCAGCCACGGACTGCGCGACACCGCGCGACACCGCGCGACACCGCGCGACACCGCGCGACGAAGGGGGCCTTCGCAGCACATCATGAGGCGAAGGCCCCCTTCGCAGCGACGCGAGTGCCACCAAGGCCCCCTTCGCAGCAAGCAGAGTGCCACCAAGGCCACCTTCGCAGCGACGCGGCGGTACCAAGATCCACTTCGCGGCGCGCAGTATGTCA
>WHSY01000037.1:16575-23717 GCA_009379815.1 Pseudonocardiaceae bacterium | reverse complement strand
ACCGGCGATCACGTCGACCCTGCCGGGATGGATGACGGGATTGGCCGAACGCTCCTGGTGGGTCGATGCCAGCAGAGCTGCGGCGGTGGAGCCGACCTGGTCGAGGGTGAGTCGGGACAGGTGGGTGCGCTCGGCGTCATAGGTGGGCAGCTGCTGGGCGACCGCGGACACCGTGGTGACGGTGCCCGCGACCCCGACCCAGGTACGGGCCCTGTCCACCGGAACATCGTCGAACGCCTCGGCCAGCGTGCGCGCGGCATAAACCTCCGCCGAGGCGATGTCGTCGGTGTCCGGCGGGTCGGCACGCAGATACCGCTCGGTGATCCGCACGCACCCGACGTCGACGGATCGGGCAGCCTCGACGTCGGCACGCACCCCGTCCCAGCTGCCCAGCACGACCTCGGTGGATCCGCCACCGACATCCACCACGACGAACGGGCCGTCATCGGGATCGAGGTCGCCGACGGCGCCGGTGAAAGACAGCGCCGCCTCCTCGTCGCCGGAGATCACCTCGGCCTCGGTGCCCAGCGTCTCGCGCACCATGCCGAAGAAGTCGTCCCTGTTGGCGGCGTCGCGGGTGGCCGAGGTCGCCACCATCCGCACCTGCCCTGCACCCTCGCGGCGAACGATCGCGGTGTACTCGACCAGTGCCTCGCGGGTGCGCTCCAGCGCTTCCGGTGCAAGCCGACCGGTGGCGTCGACGTCCTGGCCCAGCCGGACGATCCGCATCTCGCGATGAACGTCGCGCAGCGTGCGGCGGCGGTCCGAGCCGACCATCACGTCTGCGACGAGCAAGCGGATCGAGTTCGTCCCGCAGTCGACCGCGGCGACTCGCATGCGCACCTCCGTGTCGGCGTCCTCGAGTCACCGTAGGCCGGATGGCGACGCCCGACCGGCACGGGGCCGAGCAACTCGTGCCGCCAACCGGGCGAGGGCCACCTGTCATCGACGGAGCTCCCTCGCGCAGCGTCCTACACGGCAGCCTCGCCCGCCGGATCGGGCGGCGGATCAGTCGTCGGCGGACCAGTCGTCGGCGGACCAGTCGTCGGCGGATCAGTCGTCGGCGGATCAGTCGTCGGCGGATCAGTCGTCGGCGGACCAGTCGTCGGCGGACCAGTCGTCGGCGGACCAGTCGTCGGCGGATCCGGTGGCGGCGTTCCCGGCGAGGGCGTTCCCTGCGAGGGAGGCGGAGTGCCAGGGCCCTGACGTGGCGGAGGAGGTGCGGGAGTGCTGCCCGGGGGCGCCGAACCAGTCGACAGCCCGGAGATCGGCGCGCTGGTCGGCCCGCCCGGCAGCTCTGCGGGCGGGGGCGGGTTCTCGTCCAGCGTCACCGACTCGGGCGCAGGCAGCCTCGGGCCGGCGCTGGGCAGCGCCGGAGTCGCCCCGTAGGCCCGCGCCCACAGCATCGTGGTGCGGACGAACGGCTCCGAGCGCTGGTATCGGAACACCGCCCGCACCTGCCCGCCGGGCGTGCGCAGGTCTGCACCGCCCCCGCAGAGGTAGCGGCCCGCGGCCAACGTCGCGTCATAGATGTTGTGCGGGTCGGCGCTTCCATCGCGGTCACTGTCGGCGCCGACGCGCTGCCACACGGCGGGAATGATCTGCATCGGCCCGGCGGCGCGGTCCCAGATGCTGTCGCCGTCCAAGCGCCCGTCGTCGGTGTCGGTGAGTTCGGGCAGCCCTGGACCGCCATCCAACCGAGGTCCGAGAATCGGCCGGCTCGTCGTGCCCTGCTGATCGAGGCTCCCGCCGCGCGCGTGGTCGGAGACGACCCGGCCGAGCCCCGCCAGCAGCGGCCACTGCAGGCCGCAACCCGGACTCCGCTGCGCGAGAACGCGCTCGGTGCGCAGGTAGGCGTCCAGCACCATGGGCGGGATGGTGACGGCGCCCGGCGCGACGGTGGCGTTGCGCACCACCAGCGTCGCCACCTGCGCGGGGCTCGGGCTGCTCATCGTCGGCAGCACACCCGAGGCACCGAGCAGTTCCAGCTCCGGTTGGCTGGACCGCTCGACATCGGGCAACCGGACGTCGGAGTCGAGGGGTGCAGAGCCCGTGCCCCCACTCGCGAGGAACGCGGACGAGCCCACCACGAGCCCCACGGCCAACACCGCGAGCCCGATGCCGCGGTAGTGACTGGGCTCCACCATCTCGGTCTCCCTCGGCGCGTGCGGACCCGGCGGACGAGGCCATCCGAGACCGCTCTTGATGTCATGTCGCACGAACGGGGGCTTTCGTTTCCGACGGAACGGATTTGTGTGTCGTCGGCTGCCGCCAGGGAAGTTACTCTCGAGTACATGACCGCCACGAGTACTGCGCGGACCCACGAGGTGACCAACCAGCCACCCCCGCTCGACGGCTACGACCCGCTACGCTGCGATCCCGCCGTGGCCGACGGAGTCGCGCGCTACGGCGGGTCGGCGGCACTGCCGGCACTCGGAGAGCTGGCCCGGCTCGCCGGGTCGGCGCAGGCGCGTGAGCACGGCCGGCTGGCCGACACGAACCCGCCGGCGCTGCGCACCCACGACCGTTACGGCCACCGTGTCGACGAGGTCGATTTCCACCCGTCCTGGCACTGGCTGATGTCTCGCGCCATCGACCACGGGCTGCACGCAACCCCGTGGGGCCCCGATCCAGGGCCGGCACCGCATGTGGTGCGAGCCGCGGGCTTCTACCTGTGGACGCAGGTCGAGGCCGGCCATGGCTGCCCGCTGTCGATGACCTATGCCTCGATCCCCGCGCTTCGCCGCGCCCCCGAGCTGGCGGCGGCGTGGGAGCCGGGACTGTGCTCCCGGGTCTACGACCCCGCGTTGCGCGAGCCGTCGACGAAGGACGGCCTGCTCGCGGGGATGTCGATGACCGAGAAGCAGGGTGGCTCGGACGTCCGGGCGAACACGACGACCGCCACACCGACCGGGGACGCCAGCTACACGCTCGTCGGCCACAAGTGGTTCACCTCGGCTCCGACGAACGACGTCTTCCTCACCCTGGCGCAGGCCCCGGGCGGGCTGACGTGCTTCGCGCTGCCCCGGGTGCTGCCTGACGGCTCGCGCAACGCGATCCGGCTGCAGCGGCTCAAGGACAAGCTCGGCAACCGGGCCAACGCCTCGTCCGAGCTGGAGTACGACGGGGCGCTGGGCTGGCCGGTGGGCGAGGAGGGCCGCGGTGTCGCCACGATCATCGAGATGGTGTCGATGACCCGGCTGGACTGTGTCGTGGGTTCGGCCTCGACGATCCGCGCGGCACTGTCGGAAGCCGCACACCACGTCGCGCACCGCTACGCGTTCGGCACCCGGCTGGCCGATGCGCCGCCGATGGCCGCGGTCATCGGCGACCTCGCGCTGGAGTGTGAGGCCGCAACCGTACTGTCGCTGCGGCTGGCTGCCGCCATGGACAGCGAGGCCACCGGCAACGAGCGCTCGCTGCTGCGACTGGCGCTGCCCGCCAGCAAGTACTTCGTCTGCAAGCGCACACCCGCGGTCGTCGCCGAGGCGCTGGAGTGCCTGGGGGGCAACGGCTTCGTGGCGGAATCCGGGATGCCCCGGCTCTACCGGGAGGCGCCGCTGAACTCGATCTGGGAGGGGGCCGGCAACGTCACCGCGCTGGATCTGCTACGGGCGCTGTCCAAGGATCCATCCACAGTGGATGTTCTGCTGGACGAGCTGGCACCCACCGCGGGTGCCCACCCCGTGCTCGACGACGCAGTGGTCCGGCTGCGCGCGGAGCTCGCAGATCCCGTGCCGGAGCGGGCACGACGGCTCGCCGAGCTGGTGGCGCTGTGCCTGCAGGGTTCGCTGCTGCTGCGGCATGCCCCGAACGACCTGGCCGACGCGTTCCTCGTTTCGCGACTCGGCGCAGACGGCACCGGCCGGACCCTCGGCGTGCTCCCGCGGGGCACCGGCACCCGCGCCCTGGTCGACCGGGTCACGCCCGACATCGCGTGAACGCACGCGGACACCGTGAACGCACGCGGACACACCGTCCGAAGGCCGCGGGCACACCGGTCAGGTGCAGGCACCGGGTGACCACCACTGGCCGAGCCGGACGAGCACCTCGTCGCCGACGGGGTTGACTCCCGGCCCGGCTGCCAGGGCGTGCGCGACGTGCACGTGCAGGCACTTGACCCGGTCGGGCATGCCGCCCGCGGACACCTCGGTGCCGAGCGGTTCGATGGCATCGCGCTCGGCGAGGTAGCGCTCGTGGGCGCGGCGGTAGGCGTCGGCGAGGTCGGTGTCGGCGGCGAGCCGTTCGGTCATCTCCCGCATCACGCCACCGGCCTCGAGGCTACCGACGAGCCCCACCAGCCGCGCGCAGGTCAGGTAGTACAGGGTGGGGAAAGGCGTGCCGTCCTCGAGCCGGGGACTGGTCGTCACGACCGCGGGCCGGCCGCAGGGGCAGCGGTGCGCCACTGACCGCAGCCCCCGCGGTCGCCGCCCGAGCTGCCTGGTGACCGCGTCACGATCGGTGCCGTCGACCGGTCCGCTCACCTGCCGTCCCCGATGATCGAGTGCCACAACCGGGTGTACCAGGGGTCGCCGGGCTCGGCGTCCTGCTCCGGAGGCGCGGCAGGGTCGCGCTGCGGGAGCTGCACCACGTAGGGGGTCTCGCCCGGGTAGACGTAGCGCAGTCGCTCGCGGGCCTGTGCCTCGGTGTGGTGGGGGTCTTCGAGGAGTTCCACGTGCCGTTGCAACTCGGTCACCTGGTGACCCAGCGCGTCCCGCTCCGCCCGCGCCTCGGCGATATCGGCCCGCTGCCCGAGGTAGTTCTGCAGCGGCGCGGCGACCGACAGCGCGAGCGCGACGACCACGACCGCGAGGATCGCGGCACGCCGGGCCGAGGTGACACCGAGCGTGCGCCCGACCCGCAGCGACAACCCGGGCGGGGGGCGCACCATCCGTTCCCCGGACGTGCCGGAACGCGAACTGCGCCGCACCCGGTCCGTCCCCTGGCTCATCGCGGTCAAGTCTCCGCGGAGAACCGCGGGAAGGCGAGGTCCCCGGAGTAGCGGGCGGCGTCACCGAGGTTCTCCTCGATGCGCAGCAGCTGGTTGTACTTCGCGACCCGTTCGGAGCGTGCCGGTGCGCCCGCCTTGATCTGCCCACACCCGGTGGCGACGGCGAGATCGGCGATCATGGTGTCCTCGGTCTCACCGGAGCGGTGGCTCATCATGCAGCGGTAGCCGCACGAGTGCGCGAGGGTGACGGCGTCGAGCGTCTCGGACAGCGTGCCGATCTGGTTGACCTTGACCAGCAGCGCGTTGGCTGCACGGCGGGTGATGCCCTCCTCGAGGCGCTCCGGGTTGGTGACGAACAGGTCGTCGCCGACCAGCTGGACGCGCGCACCGAGGTCGGCGGTCAGCTGCACCCAGCCGTCCCAGTCGTCCTCGGCGAGCGGATCTTCGATGGAGATCAGCGGGTAGGAGCCGAGGAGCTCACGGTAGTAGCCGGACATCTGCTCGGCGCTGCGCTCGATCTTCTCGAAGGTGTAGACGCCGTCGGTGCAGAACTCGGTAGCGGCGACGTCGAGGGCCAGCGCGACGTCGCGGCCCGGCGTGTAGCCGGCCTTCTCGATGGCCGTGGTGAGGAGGTCGAGCGCGTCACGGTTGGTAGCCAGGTCGGGCGCGAAACCACCCTCGTCACCCAGGCCGGTGGCCAGGCCCTTGCCCTTGAGCACCGCCTTGAGCGCCTGGTAGACCTCCGCGCCCCAGCGCAGCCCCTCGCGAAACGACTCGGCCCCGATCGGGGCGATCATGAACTCCTGGATGTCGACACCGGTGTCGGCGTGCGCACCGCCGTTGAGGATGTTGAGCATCGGCACCGGGAGCACGTGCGCGTTCGGGCCACCGACGTAGCGGTACAGCTCGAGGCCCGAGGTCTCGGCCGCGGCCTTGGCCACCGCGAGCGAGACGCCGAGCAGCGCGTTGGCACCGAGCCCGGACTTGTCGGGGGTGCCGTCGAGGTCGACCAGCTTCTGGTCGACCACCCGCTGCTCGACGGCCTCGAGCCCGACCAGCTCGGGGCCGATCTGGTCGAGCACGCCGCGCACCGCGTTCTCCACGCCCTTGCCGGCGTAGCGGCCGGAGTCGCCGTCACGCAGCTCGACCGCCTCGTGCTCGCCGGTGGAGGCACCCGAGGGCACCGCCGCGCGACCCAGGGTGCCGTCGTCGAGAGCCACCTCCACCTCGACGGTGGGGTTACCGCGCGAGTCCAGGATCTCGCGGGCGCCGACCTGGTCGATGACGGCCACTGGCAGGTCTCCTCACTACACTTCTCGGATGCGCTGCTCGCGCAGCGTCGTACCGGCCAGCCTAGCGGTGGACGCCGTTGCCCACGGGGAGGCACGCGCCCACGGCAGCGCGATGCAGCGCCGTGCCGTCGATGTCAAGTCTCGTGGAAGGCGGCAACGGCGGGTAGCGTTGATCGGACCATGACTGCCGCCGAACGCCCCTCCGACGCCGTCGAGCAGTTCCGGCGTGCCGAGTCACTGGTGTCCGACCGCCGGCCGCTGGAGGCGCTGCGCGAGCTGCGTCCGGTGCTCGACGTCGAACCCGACGCCCCCAGCGTGCAGCTACTCGCGGGGCGCGCCTACCTGCTGTCCGCGCAGCTGCAGCGGGCCGAGCAGGCCTTCCTCCGCGTGCTCGAGCAAGACCCCTCCGACCACTACGCGCGCTTCGTGCTGGGCCGCACGCTGCAGCGGCAGCAGCGGCTCGCGGAGGCCCAGGCGCAGCTTGCGATGGCCGCCGCGATGCACCCGACGCCGCGTTACCAGGAAGCGCTCAACGAGGTACGGATGCGGCTGGCGGTCGAGCGCTGACTTTCACTTCCGGCCGCATCAGCCCTGCGCGCGCCGTGCGTACCCCTCGGCGCCGGAATACACCTGCTGCGCGTAGGCCATCGAGTGGTTGTAGGACAAGACGGCCGCGAGCCACCCGTCCCCGGTGGACAGGTCCCGGCTGCCCGCGCAGAGGTAACGGGCCGCGGCGACCGCCGAGTCGTCGATGTCCTGCGGGTTGCCGACTCCGTCCCCGTCACCATCGCTGCGCCACCGCGCCCAAGTGCTGGGGATGAACTGGAAGGGGCCGACCGCGCGGTCCCAGACCGGGTCGCCGTCGAGCGTCCCGCCGTCGGTGTCACCGATCGCCCGCA
>WHSY01000037.1:14340-16565 GCA_009379815.1 Pseudonocardiaceae bacterium | reverse complement strand
GCCCGCACGCTGGGTGAACCGTCCAGCGGCACTCCGATGATCGGCGATGAGGGGCGCCCGTCGTCGCTCAGCGTCCGCCCTCCGTAGCGACCGTGGTTGGACTCCACGCGGGCGATGCCCGCCAGCGTCACCCAGGTGAGCTCGCACCCGGGCTGCGTCTCGGCGACGACGGCGTGCGCATTGGCGTAGGCCTGCAGCGCACGGCTCGGGATACCGGTGGCCGCCGCGAGCTTCGACGCCCAGTCGGCGAACGACACCTGCGGTGCTGCCGCGGGTCGTGCCGGCTCCGGACCGTTCTGGGGTTGCGGCTGCGGCTGCGACAGCGGAGTCGCCCCCTGCACAGGGGCAGGCACCGTGGGAAGCGCCGCGGGGATTGCGGCGACCGCGGCGGACGAGAGCGAGGCGGACGGTTCGGGCAGCGGTGCGGCCACCGCGCCGAGAGCAACGACGGTGGCGGCACCGGCGACCAGCGCCCCGGCCGAGAGAGCGGACCGCAGCAGGTAGCCGCGCACAGCGGGGCCGCGCAGGAGTCGCCGTCCACGGCGGGGCCGACGCGACCGCACCTCGGTTGGCCACTGCGGTAACCACCGCCGACGTGTGCCGGTCACCGCCTCACCGGTGGACGCACCGGAACGCTCGTCGCCGTCCATATGGTCTCCTCAACGACCCCTCGCCCGCCGGGGATACGCTCGGCTCAACGCAGGTTACACGGCGCGACTGGCCTGTCCATAGCTGTCGGCCCGGTCCAGCACGTCCCGGCCGTAGCTGGCGCTGTTGTTGTAGGTGAGCACGGCCCGCCACCAGCCTTCGGCACCGGACATGTCGCCGGGTGCGTCGCAGAGGTACTCGGCGGCGGCCAGCGCGGCATCGTCGAGGTCGTCGGGGTCGGCCACCCCGTCGCCGTCCCCGTCGGCCCCGTAGCGCGCCCACGTGCCCGGGAGGAACTGCATCGCTCCGACGGCGCGGTCGTACACCGGATCGCCGTCGAGCCGGCCGGAGTCGGTGTCGCGGATCTCCCGGATTCCGGGCCTGCC
The DNA here is from genome assembly GCA_009379815.1 of Pseudonocardiaceae bacterium. Lineage (GTDB taxonomy): Bacteria > Actinomycetota > Actinomycetes > Mycobacteriales > Pseudonocardiaceae > WHSY01. The sequence goes on along the minus strand of WHSY01000037.1, from coordinate 15,531 downwards.
GTCCAGCGGCGCGCCGCGGATCGGCGGGACGGAGTGACCGTCGTCGCGCAGCTCAGCACCGTCGTAACGGCCGTGATTCGACTCGACCGACCCGATGCCCACGAGCACGGTCCAGGAGATCCCGCATTCCGGCTGCCGCGCGGCGGTCAGCTCGGCGGCGTAGCCGTATGCCTCCAGCGCCGTCTGGGGCACGTCGAGGGCCTGGGCCAGCGGCGCGGCCCACGCGGCGAGCTGCTCCTGCGGCCGGCCGGCGGCGGCGGGATCGACCGGCGGGACGGCGATGCCGGTGTCGGGCGGCGCATTCGCGGGTGGCGACGGCAGGCCGTCGTCCCGGGTGCCCAGCAGCACGAGGAGCACGACCAACCCCAGCACGACCAGCGCCGCGCCCAGCCCGAGCAGCCCGGCCACCCGCCCACCCGGTCCTGACGGTTCCCGGTCACCACCGGGAGCACTCACGAGGTGGCGGGCCGGGGCGGGAGCGCGGGGGTACCGCGGCTCATCACGCCGCCCCAGGTACGCACCCCACAACGGTACCGATTGGCTGTGGACAGGTCGTGAGTGGCGATGCGAGCTGGAGCTCGCATCGCCACTCACGGGGCCGAAGGCCAATGCGCGTGCCACTGCTCGGGGGTCAGCGTCGCGGGATCGAGACCGGCAGTGCCGGCGGAGCGCTCGGCGGCCCGCACGTCGTCGGCGAAGCGTCGCGCCGCTGCCCGCAATGCGGCCTCCGGGTCCTCACCCGCCCGCTTGGCCCGCGCCGCCGCGGCGAACAACGCCGCCCCGGTGCCCCCGCCGCCGGGCAGCAGGTCGGCCGGCAACCCCGCCTTCGCGGTACGCGAGACCAGCTTGGCGGCCAGCGCCGCGGCGGGCTGGCCGAGTGCGACGCCGTCGACGGCGGACTCGCGGCGCTTCTCGGTGCGCTTGAGCTCCTCCCACCGCAGCTGCTGGTCGGCGGCCGTCGCGACCCGCTCCGTGCCGGCGAAGACGTGCGGATGACGGCCGACCAGCTTGGCCACCAACTCGGCTGCCACCGCGGCGATGTCGAACGGGTCGGCGGCGTCCTCGGCGGCGACGCGGGAGTGGAAGAGCACCTGCAGCAGCACGTCGCCGAGCTCCTCACGCAGCGCGGCGCGGTCACCGTCCTCCAGCGCCTGGTAGAGCTCGTAGGTCTCCTCGATGAGGTAGGGCATC
>WHSY01000037.1:13765-14330 GCA_009379815.1 Pseudonocardiaceae bacterium | reverse complement strand
GCGCCGCCCCGTCCGGCTCGGGTGTGTGCAGCACCCGGGCCCCGGCGGTCACCCAGGATGCTGCCAGGCCGGTACCCGCGTGCAGCGTCACAAGCAGCCCGTCGGGCTCGGCACCGGCCGGCTCGGCGGCGAACCCGTCACGGAGCTGCTGCGGCAGGTCGGGGTCGGCCCGTACCACCGCGCCGGCTTGCAACAGCGCTACCGCCCCGGCCGGTAGCACCGCGCCGAGCCGCGGTGAGACGACGACGACGGCGGCTGGGGCGGCGGGCGAGCAGCTCACGCTGGGCAGGTCATGAGGCGGGGGACTCGCCCACCGGAGCGACGAACCCGGTCGCCTCGTTCCCGTTCGGCACCGCCTGCAGCGACACCTCGTCCCACACCCCGTAGCGGGGGTTGAGGCGCACCCCGACCTCTTCGGCGGTCATCGCGAGCTGGCGCAGGCCGGTGGCAGCGAGCAACGCCGGGTCCAGCCCACTGGTGTCCGCGGCGGGCACCGGGTCGCCGGCTTGGGTGCTCCTGCTGGTCACGACCATGACCAGCCAGGAGCCCGCCTGCTGGTCGGACG
>WHSY01000037.1:0-13755 GCA_009379815.1 Pseudonocardiaceae bacterium | reverse complement strand
GACGATCCGCTGGTCGAGCGCCGCCGCGGCGCCCTGCTCGACGTCGGAACGGATCAGCTTGCGGGCACCTGCTGCACCCGCCGAGGACAGCCGCTGCGTCAGCAGCTGCGCGTCGGCGCGAGTGTCGACGGTGGTGTAGTCGACGGTGACCGCGAGGCGGGACAGGAACTTCTTACCCAGCTCGACGGCCAGCAGCTGGTCCCGGGCACGCTCGCGGAAGTTCGCAGCGCTGTAGATGGTGCCCTTCGACGCCGCCTCGGCACCGCCGAGCTGCTCGATCCGCTGCGTCACCTGCTGCTCGTCGACCGCGAGTTGCTGACGCTGGGCGGCGATCCTCAGCAGCTGGTGCTGGATCCGCAGGCTGACGATCTGGCGCGCCACATCGTCGAGCTGATCGCCCGCCTCGAGCTGGGCCTTGGCCTCGGAACCCTCCTTGGCCAGCACAGTGTTCAACTGCTGCTTGACCTGGTTCAGCTCAACGGTCCGGTCGCCGACGATCGCCGCCGCGCCGAGCTGCGACGGGCCGGAGCCGCATCCAGCGAGCATCGCCGCAACCGCGAGCGCGACCGCTGCCAGGACGGCGCCGCGCCGTGTTCGCAGAACCCTGTGCACGCCGCCACTTTCTCACGGACGGTGCAGGTCCCGGCGGAGGCGCATCGGAGGTGCTCCGAACTGTGCTCGCCGTGAAGGGCACCTTCACGGCATCCGACGCAGTGAAGGTGCCCCTCACGGCAACGAGCTCGCCACCGAGGCGCCGCCGCCGGCGAGGTTTCTAGGCTCCCGGCACCGTCGCGCGCGTCTTGTGCCCGCCGCGCGCGACGCTTCGCGCGCGGCGCTGACACACTGCGCGCGGCAACGCGATCAGCGGGCCGGCGGGGCGACCCCCACAACACACCGGAAGGTGCGAAACAACCGTGAACCTCACGGCTTTCCGCCCGCCCGCACCCAACGCTGATCGCAGCGCCAGCCGAGGTGCGATTCTTCGCAGCGTGCACACTGCGAGGCGACCCGGGTATCGGTGACGAGGTGCTGGCCGAGTTCGCGCGCCGCCGTGAATCGCGCGTCTCGCGCTGCCAGACCGGGCTCAGAAGGGGGGTTCGTCGTCGACGGCGGGGGGCTGGCGCAACGTCGGGTCACCGTCGGCGTGCGGGGCGTGCTCGGGCCGCGGTGGTGGGTGTCGCCCGCGACGGTGCGGGACGAGGGGATGGTCGATGTCATCGGGAGGATCGTCGAACCACTCTTCTGGTTGCCGGGCCACGGTGTCGATCGGTGGCGGTAGGACCGGGTCGGGGTGGGTCGAGTAGGTGCGCCCGAGCGGGCTCGTCCAGATGAACGTCCCGGCTTCGGGTTGGCTCAGTTGCCAGCCGCCCGCCGTTTTGAGCATGTGGTCGTGGCGGCAGGTCGGTGCCAGGTCGTCGGCTGTGGTGGTTCCGCCGCGGCTGTGGTCGAGGGTGTGGTCCTGGTCGCAGCGCCGGGCCGCGGCCCGGCAACCCGGGTGCACGCAGGTGCGATCGCGAACCTGGGTGTGGCGGCGAAGCGCCGACCGCGGGAACCGGTCGTCGGGGTGGGAGTCGAGGTCGCGGGCGCGTTCGTTGCGGCGGCGGTGCTGCTCGGCGACGTCGGCGACCAGCTCGGCCCAGCGCCCGCCGGCCGTGGGGTGGGTGACGAGCTCGGTGAGCAGGGTCTCGGGGATATGCAGCTCGACGATCCCCCCGCGCGGCCCGGTGCGCGTCAGGTGCGACGGGCGGCGGCGGGTGATGCCCTCGCTGATCAGGTACCCATCGGCGTCGACGACCGCCCAGCGCCATTCGGCGCGGCGCTGCCGCGCCACGGTCGCCCGCACCGACGACGCCGGCACGAATCCCCAGGCGGGAATCTCCCCGGGCTGCTCGTCGCGCCCCAGCAGCGTGGACAGCGCGACGCGGACCTCGATCCCGACCCGCTGATCCTCGACCCCACCACCGCCGGGGCCACCGCCGCGGGGGGCGTGGTCGTCGGGGTCGCCGTCGTCCGGGTCGCCGTCGTCCGGGTCGCCGTCGTCCGGGTCGCCGTCGTCCGGGTCGCCGTCGTCCGGGTCGCCGTCGTCCGGGTCGCCGTCGTCCGGGTCGCCGTCGTCCGGGGTGTTGTCGTCGGGGTCGCCGTCGTCCGGGGTGTTGTCGTCGGGGTCGTCATCAGTGGGGTTGTCGTCTTCGGAGTCGTCGTCGCCCGGGGCGCGGGTCGCGGCACCGGCGCCGTTCGGCGCGGCGCCAGCCTGTTTCATCAGCAGCGCGGTGATGATCTCGTCGCGGGCCAGCCCGTGCAGCGAGCCGTCGAGCAGCCCGAGGAACACGTCCGCGCGCACCTGTTCCAGGGTGCCCGGGTGCCCGGCCTGGCGGACGGCACGGGAGAGCGCGTCGACCCGCTCCAGCGCGGCGGTGGCTTCCTCGGGCGCCAGCCCGCCGGCGGTGATCGCCGCGGTGCCGTCCGGGTCGAGATACCCGCACACCTGGCGGTCGCGCACCGCCTTGCGGTACCGGCGCTCGTAATACTCGGGATCGACGCTGATGATCAACTGCAGGAGTCGGGCGGCGATCTGGCCCGTGGTCCATCTCCCGGCCCTGGGCAGCACCTCCCGGCACATCACCTCGATCTGCTCGGGGGTCAGGTCACCCAGGTGCCGCGCGAACACGCACGCCTTCGACCGGTCGATGTGTCCCGCCAGCAGGGCCGCGTGGACCAGCGGCAGCGTGCGCAGCAGCGTGAACGCCAGCCCGGTCTCATTGCCGGCGGCGCGCCGTGTCCACGACAATGCGGCCCGCACCTCGTCGGCGCAGTACTCGTCCGGCACCTGCCCGCGGCGGACCTCCGACTCCCCAGCAAACGGCTCGCAGTGGATGACCTCGTTCATCGCGGCGAACAGCCGGGCCTGCTCGTAGGCCACCTGCCGAGACTGGGCCACGACAGTTTCGCCGAACGCCGCCACCTCTCTACACCGCCCAGGCGCCAACACAGGGCACCCCGCGCCGGCACCTGGACGGCCGGAGGCCACGGGGCCCGATCGCACGCCTTGCCCACTGCCAGGTCGGCCTCGGGCGCGTTCAACAGCACCGACACCGTATCCGAGCCGACGTCGGTCACGGCCGGGTCCGGCCTGTCGGCGCCGTCGAAGTCACCCACTGCCCCCGCGTGACCGCGAACATCCGTGAATCTCACTGATCAGGAAGTCGGCCAGCGGGATGCCGTCGCCACCGACCAGCACCGCCCGAGGTTGCGCGAGGCGCCCGAGCAGCACATCGAACAGCGTGCAGTCGCCGAGCGGGAGGCGCTACGCGCCCACCGTGCGAGCCGCGAGCACCGGCCACCCCGTCAGACTGCGGGCCGCCGTGGTTGGTGATGGCGCTCAGCTCGGGTGCACCCGCAGATCCGGCAGGCACTCGGCGAGCACCCCGAAGTCCCGGTCCGCGTGCAGCAGCACGGCGCCGGCCCGGGCGGCCACCACCGCGATCACACAGTCCACCAGCGAGCGAACTGTACGGCCGCTCTGCCGCGCAGTGCGGTAGACGGTGGCGGCTGCGCGGTAGTCGAGTTCGGCGTCGACCGGCAGCAGCGGTAGGCCGTCGACCAGCCGCTCCAGCTTGGCCACCACATGCGGATCCGTCGGCCCGGCGAGCAATTCCATGACGATCGGCTCCGTCACGACCGCGTCGCCGGGTTCTTCCTGAAGGAGGCGTTTGACCTCGACGTTGGCAGGTGAACCGGTATGTCGCAGGTACTCGATCCATGCCGACGTGTCGATCAGGTGCGTCACAGCTGCGGCGCGCCGGCAGAGTCGCGCATGCCGTCGAGGTCGCCATCCCAGCCGATCCCCTCCAGGCTCGCGAGGAACTCCGGCGAGAGGCGGGGCCCGACGAGCCGCCGGAGCGCCAGGTCCACGGCCCCCCTCTTGGTGCTCACACCGTAGCGCCGCATGGCCTCGGCGATCAGCTCGTCGTCGATGTCGATGTTGGTGCGCGACATACACAAACCATACACCAATCCGGACGACAGCGACTCGATGAGAAGCTCACGCGCAACCCCTCGCGAGCACCGGCGAGTTGACGCGCCTGCTCAGCGCCTGCGATACGCACCTCATCCCTGATCTCGAGGTCGTCGACCGACCCAGCGCCCAGCTCATCCAGCCAGAGCTCGACAGTGTCGAGGACCTCGCGACGCGGGGCAGCATAGGAGCGAGCCCAGACAGCGCCCGCCGCCACGTGGGCGAGCCACCGGCCCTGGGTATCGCGCTCATATACAGCAGTGACCGCGGAACGCTCAGCCGGCCAATGCTGCCTCGTCGAGCACCCCGGTGACCAGCCGGGTGCACCAGTCGAGCAGCTCGCGGTCACGCAGCGGTGGCGCGCCGATCCGCCCGGCACCTTCCGTGGGGCGCGGCACCGAGATCGTCTGTATCGCCTGCTTGTAGACCGCCTTGGGGTGCAACCGCTTGAGCCGCACCAGCTGCGAGTCCGGTAGCTCGACCGGCGCGAACCGCAGCGTCGAACCCTGCGCGGTCACCTCCTGTACCCCGTGCGCCCGGCACACCTGCCGGAACGCGGCGACGTCGAGCAGCGTGACCACCGGGATCGGCAGCGGGCCGTAACGGTCCTCCAGCTCCGCACGCACCGCGGCCAGCGCCTCGCCGTCGGCCGCCTCGGCGATCTTGCGGTAGGCCTCGAGGCGCAGCCGTTCACCGGGGACGTAGTCGTGCGGCAGGTGCGCGTCGATCGGCAGCTCGACCCGCACCGGAGCGGGCTCGGCAGCGACGTCGGACGGGGCCACCCCCGCTGCGGAGCAGAATGCCTCGACGGCCTCGCCGACGAGCCGGACGTAGAGATCGAACCCGACAGCGATGTGACCGGACTGCTCGCCGCCGAGGATGTTTCCCGCGCCACGGATCTCGAGGTCCTTCATCGCCACCGCCATGCCCGCGCCGAGCTCACCGTGCTGGGCGATCGTCGACAGCCGGTCGTGCGCCGTCTCGGTCAGCGGCGTCTCGGGCGGATAGAGGAAGTAGGCGTAACCGCGCTCGCGGCCGCGCCCGACCCGACCGCGCAGCTGGTGGGCCTGCGCCAGGCCCAGCGTGTCGCCCCGCTCGACGATCAAGGTGTTCGCGTTGGAGATGTCGAGCCCGTTCTCCACGATCGTGGTACACACCAGCACGTCGTACTCGCGCTCCCAGAACCCGGCGACGGTGCGCTCCAGCTTGTCCTCGTTCATCTGGCCGTGCGCCACCGCGACCCGCGCCTCCGGCACCAGCTCGCGGATCCGCCGGGCGGCCTTGTCGATCGACGACACTCGGTTGTGGACGTAGAAGACCTGTCCCTCGCGCAGCAGCTCGCGATGGATCGCGGCGGCGACCTGCTTGTCGTCATAGCCCCCGACGTAGGTCAGGACGGGGTGGCGCTCCTCGGGCGGGGTGAGGATGGTCGACATCTCGCGGATGCCCGCCAGCGACATCTCCAGCGTCCGCGGGATCGGGGTGGCCGACATCGTGAGCACGTCGACGTAGGTGCGCAGCGACTTGATGTGCTCCTTGTGCTCGACGCCGAAGCGCTGCTCCTCGTCGACGACCACCAGCCCCAGGTCCTTCCACCGCACCCCCGTCTGCAACAGCCGGTGGGTCCCGATGACGATGTCCACCGAGCCGTCGGCCAGCCCCTCGAGGACCGCCGACGCGTCCTCGGCGTGGGTGAACCGCGACAGCCCCTTCACGGTCACGGGGAAGCTGTGCATCCGGTCGGCGAAGGTCTGCAGGTGCTGCTGGGCGAGCAGCGTCGTGGGCACCAGCACCGCGACCTGCTTGCCGTCCTGCACCGCCTTGAACGCCGCCCGCACCGCGATCTCGGTCTTGCCGTAGCCGACGTCGCCGCAGACCACCCGGTCCATCGGCACGCCGCGCTGCATGTCCGCCTTGACCTCCTCGATCGCGCCGAGCTGGTCGGGCGTCTCGACGTAGGCGAAGGCGTCCTCGAGCTCGGACTGCCACGGCGTGTCCGCTCCGAAGGGGTGCCCGGGTGAGGACTGCCGGGCGGCGTAGAGCTGGACGAGCTCGGCGGCGATCTCCTTGACGGCCGTGCGCGCGCGGCCCTTGGTCTTGGCCCAGTCCGAGCCGCCCAGCTTGTTCAGCGTCGGCAGCTCGCCGCCGACGTATCGCGACACCTGGTCGAGCTGGTCGGTAGGGATGAACAGCCGGTCCCCTGGTTGACCGCGCTTGCTCGCCGCGTACTCCACGAGCAGGTACTCGCGGGTGGCGTCGCCGACCGTGCGCTCGACCATCTCCAGGTAGCGGCCGATGCCGTGCTGCTCGTGCACCACGTAGTCGCCCGCCTGCAGCGCCAGCGGGTCGACCGCGTTGCGCCGCCGCGCGGGCATCTTGCGCATGTCCTTTGTGGACGTCCCGCCGCGCGCGCCGGTGAGGTCGGTCTCGGTGAGCACCGCCAGATCCACCGCAGGAGCGAGGAAACCCTCCTCGAGCGCACCGCGGACCACCGTGACGGTGCCGGGCGCGGGCGCGTCGTGCAGCCCGCCGACCGCGTGGGTGGCGGGGACGTCGGCGTCGCGGAGCTGCTCGACGGCGCGCTGCGCGGTGCCCGTCCCGGGGACGACGAGCACGGTGGCGGCGCCCGACGTGGCATGCGCGCGCAGGTCGGCGAACGCCCGGTCGACGTCGCCGTGGTAGGGCTCCGCGGCGGTGACGTCGAGGCGCAGCGGCCCCCCGGCGTCCATCGTGGGGTCGGTCCGCAGCGAGCTCAGCGTCCACCACGCGGCGCCGTGCGCGCGGGCATGGTCGGCCACCTCGGGCAGGCTGCGATAGGCCGACGCCGAGAGGTCCAGCGCCGCCACGTCGACCGGAGCCGAGCCGCCTCCGGCCGCGACCATCCAGGACGCCTCGAGGAACTCCTCCCCGGTGCGGACCAGGTCCGCGGCGCGGGCTCGGATGCGCTCCGGTTCGGCCAGCAGCACGTGCGCACCGTCGGGCATCGCGTCGGTCAGCAGCGACATCCGCCCACCGGCCAGCACCGGGATCAGCGACTCCATGCCCTCGGTCGGCACTCCGGCGGCGACCTTCTCGAGCATCTCGCCGACCGGGCCGGCCGGCGCATGCGCGGCGAGCTCCGCCGCGCGGGCCCGGACGCCCTCGGTGAGCAGCAGCTCCCGGCACGGCGGCGCGTGCAGCGCCCCGGCGGTGTCCAGCGAGCGCTGGTCGGCGACCGCGAAGGAGCGGATCTCGGCGACCTCGTCGCCCCAGAACTCCACCCGCACGGGATGGTCGGCGGTCGGGGGGAAGACGTCGACGATGCCGCCCCGCACCGCGAACTCGCCGCGCCGGTCGACCATGTCCACCCGGCTGTAGGCGAGGTCGGCCAGCCGCGCCAGCAGGCTGTCGAAGTCGTGCTCGTCACCGACCCGCAGCCGCACCGGGGCGACCTCGCCCAGCCCGGCGACCATCGGCTGGATCAGCGACCGGACCGTGGCGACGACGACCCGCAAGCCGTCCGCGGCGTCTTCCTCGGGGTGCGCGAGGCGCCGTAGCACCGCCAACCGGCGCCCGACGGTGTCGGCACGGGGGGACAGCCGCTCGTGCGGCAGCGTCTCCCAGGACGGCAGCTCGGCGACGGCATCCGCGCCCAGCAGGTCACCGAGCTCGGCGGTGAGCTCACCGGCTTCCCGGCCGGTGGCGGTGACGGCCAGGACGGGATGGCCCGCGTGCGCGAGGGCAGCGACGGCCAGCGGGCGCGCGGCGGGCGGGCCCTCCAGGTCGAGAGCGGGGGCACCAGCGCGGTCGACCAGATCGCGCAGCGCGGGGTCCGACAGCAGCGCGGTGAGCAGGCCGGACAGTTGTGCGGGCGCGGACGTCGGTAGCGGGGTCGCTACGGTCACCAGGTTCGCCTTTCGGGCAGCAGCGGTGGAACGCGGACAGACCCCTGCCCGGGACGCGACCGGTACAGGGGCTCGCGCGGCTCATTCTATCGCCCGTTGCTGTCGGTGCTCGCCACCCGAACCCGACCCGGTTCTTGCTGCGAAGGGGCCCTACGCCTCATCGAGTGCTGCGAAGGTCGCCTTCGCGACAGCGGTCTGCCGGTTCTCCTCACGTGTGCGGGGTTCACCGCATCCCTACCCCGACATCGGGCATGATCCGCGCATGCGTCGCAGCGTGCTCGCCCTCGTCCTGCTGCTCGTCGCCGGCTGCTCAGCGGGCGGCGAATCCCCCATCGGTACCGGCGTCCCCACCCCACCCCCGACGCCGGGCATCGCGACCACGGCACCGGCCCCGGCGGCGACGCCGGAGATCCGCGTTCAGGAGGTAGCGACCGGCCTGGAGCACCCCTGGGACATCGGCTTCCTGCCCGACGGGTCGGCGCTGGTCACCGAGCGCCCCGGCCGGATCACGATGCTGTCGAGTACGGACCCCGGTGCCACCGTCACCGGGGTCGAGGCCGACCTGACCGACGTCTACGTCGAGGGCGAGGGCGGCCTGATGGGTCTCGTCGTGCACCCGGACTTCGCGCAGAGCCGGCGCTTCACCACCTGCCAGACACATCAGCGCGGCGGCGAGCCCGTCGACGTGCGGCTGGTGACGTGGGAGCTGTCGCGCGACGGCATCGCCGCGACCCGGGTGGCAGACCCGCTGGTCGGCGGGCTGCCGATCAACCCGTCCGGGCGCCATTCCGGCTGCCGCCCCGAGATCGGCCCGGACGGGGCGCTCTACGTCGGCACCGGCGACACGGCGCGGGGAGACATCGCGCAGGAGCTCACCTCGCTCGGCGGCAAGGTGCTGCGCGTCGACCTCGACACCGGTGCCCCGGCGCCGGGCAACCCCTTCCTGGCCGCGCCCGACCCCGCCACCCGGCTGATCTACACCTACGGTCACCGCAACGTGCAGGGCCTGGCGGTACAACCGGGCACCGACCGGATCTTCGCCGCCGAGCACGGCCCCGACGAGTCCGACGAGATCAACCTGTTGCGTCCCGGCCGCAACTACGGCTGGGACCCGTCGCAGGGCGGCACCGTCAGCGACTACGACGAGAGTGTCCCGATGACCGACCTGCAACGGTTCCCGAACGCCGTTCCCGCGGTGTGGGACTCCGGCGAGAGCACCGAGGCCATCTGCGGCGCGGCGTTCCTCGACGGCGAGCAGTGGGGCAGCATGGACGGCCTGCTGGCCGTGGCCGCGCTCGCCGGGCAGGAGCTGCTGCTGATGCGCGTCGAACAGGACGCCACGATCACCGAGGTGGGCCAGCTGCCGGAGCTCGACGGGGCCTACGGCCGGCTGCGCGCGGCGCGGCTGGGCCCGGACGGCGCGCTCTACGTCACCACCAGCAACGGCGACGACGACAAGGTGCTCCGGATAGCCCCCGGCTGAGCCGAGGGCCGGCTACTGGATCGGCGAGTCCGGCGGTGGCAGGTGAAAGCCGCGCTGGCGGTCCACCCCGGCGACGCCCGGCAGTGCCTGCAGGGTGGCCACGGCGGACGGCTCGATGGCGCCGGTCACCGTCCCCACGACCTCGGCCACCTGGTCGACGACCATGCCGGCGCCACGCATCAGCTCCACCACCTCGGGCAGCACGTCGAGGTGCTCGTCATCAACCGCTACCACGATCCGCTCCACCGGCGACACCTCCCTGGCAGCGAGTCTACGGGGCTTGCACCAATCCTGCCCCCACAGCCGTGGAAGGCAAGTCCAGCCGCCGTGCGCTCTGCCCGAGCCGCGCCCACAGCTCCCACGGATCGGCCTGCGGGAAGCGTTGCCCGAGCAGCGCCGCCACACCGGCCGCGTGCGGGGTGGCCATGCTGGTGCCACTGATGGTGTTGTAGCGCTGCGGCATCAGCCAGGACGAGTACACATCGACGCCCGGGCCCACCACGTCGACCTGCCCGCCGGGGTCGACCGAGCCGGAGGAGAAGGAGGCGACCGCGCGCTGCACGTCGATCGCGCCCACCGCCATGATCGAGGGGCAGTTTGCGGGATGACCGACCGGCGCCACCATGCTCGGGCGGTTGCTCGCGTTGCCGGCGGCGGCGATGATCACCGTGCCGCGCGCCATGGCGCGGCGGGCCACCCGCTCGTAGACCTCGGAGTGCGGCGTACCGGGCTCGACGTCGGCGCCGAGCGACATCGACACGACGCGGCAGCCGTTGGCGATCGCCCACGAGATCCCCGCCAGGATGCCGCCGTCGTCGCCGGAGCCCTCGTTGCTGAGCACCTTGCCCGCGTAGATGTCGCACTCGTAGGCCACCCCGTAGCCGGGCCCGGTGTCGGGGTTGCGCGGCCCGCAGGAGGTGCCGATGCAGTGCGTGCCGTGGCCGTGGCCGTCCTGGACGGACTCGCCCTCGATGAACGACGAGGTGACGACGTTGCGGCCGGCGAAATCCGGGTGGTCGACGTCGAAGCCGGTGTCGAGCACCGCGAGCCGCACGCCGGCTCCGGTGGCGGAGCTGGGCGGCGCCCCGATCGCCTGCAGACCCCAGGTGAACGTGCTCTCGTCCACCTGCTCACGTGCCGGCGCGGGCGCCGCGGAACCGAGAGCGCGCACCCGGCGCTCCGACTCGACCAGCGCGATCGGGCCCGACTCCCCGGCCTCCCTGGTCAGCACGTCGGCCTGGTCGGCGGCTGCCGTGACGACGGCGACGCCCAGCTCGTGCAACACCAGCCCGTCGGCCCCGCCGAGCACTTCCGCCGCGGTGGCGGCGGGCGCGGCGTCGGCGGTACTCGCCATGCGCAGTCCCGCGACGCGGTTCATCGCCCGCGTCCCTTCGGCGACGGCATCGTCCTCCAGCAGGACCAGATACCGGCCGGTTATTTGCGAATCCGCTGAATCAGGCACAATGCCTCCTTTGTCCGAACCAATCGGCATCGGCTGCTGCGCTGGGTCCACATCTGCTGGGGCCACAATCTAGGGGCTCAGCATTGACTCGGCGACCGCTTCTCGCAATTCGGCCGAGAAGGCGCCGACGATGCGTCGCCGGCCGGGGTGGCCGCCGGCTGGGCGCCCAGTCGGGTGAGGCACGGCTGCGTGACGTCGTGACGGGTGCCGGGTTCGGTACGGTACGGCGCGTCGCGGAGACGCCGTTCAACATGGTGCTCGAAGCGCGGCGGTGATTCCCGCCCGGTGTCGGGACTGTGGTGCTCCCCGCTTCGGTGCCTTATCGTCTGCTTCGTGTCGATGGCGGCGTTTCGTCACGACAGACGGGCGCGGCACGCGACGCCGTCCACACCGGCCTGCGGACCGAACTCGCCGCTGTCGGTCGTGGCGCTGCGCGAACCTGATCAGCAGATGCTGTCCGACTGGGATGCGCTGGTCGATCGCGACTCGGGCAGCGACGTCCCCCAGCTGTGCGCCTGGGCACGGATCCGCCGCAACGCGGGTTACGCGGCCATGTACGTGCTGGTGCGACAGCACGGCGAGCTGGTGGCGGGAGCTCAGATCCTGCACCGGCGCCTGCCGCTACTCGGTGCCATCGGCTACGTCCCGTACGGCCCGGTCATCGCGCCGGGCGTCGCCGGGCGCGAGGCGATCTGCGGGGAGCTTGCCCGCGCCCTGCAGCGGCTGAGCCGCACCCGGCTGGCCGTGATGTTCGTGCAGCCGCCCGAAGGCGCCGACGATGTCACGCGCAAGCTGCTCGAGCGCGGTTTCCGGATCTCGGACGCCGGCATCGCTCCGGCCGGCTCGATCCGCGTCGATCTCGGTCGCAGCGTCGAGGAACTCCGCAGCGGCCTGAGCAGGAGGCTGCGGACCTGGACGCGCAGGTGGGGTCAGCGCGGTGTCACCGTCCGCCTCGGTGGCGCGGCCGACGTGCCGCTGCTGGCCGACCTGATCGGCCGCTCCGCCGGATATCACGGCTACGACCCGCTGTCGGCGGACTACATCGCAACCCTGTACGCCGAACTGGCAGACACCGGGCGGGTGGCGCTGTTCGTCGGCGAGGTCCACGACGAGCCCGTGTCCGCCGAGCTGTACACGGCCTGCGGTGGCATGGTCCGGCCGCGGTTGACCGGGCTCGACCGCTCCGGCGACGCGGCCAAGCTCAGCGTGACGGGCGCCGTCACGTGGGAAGCCATGCGCTGGGCCAAGGAACGCGGGTACCGATGGTTCGACTTCGGCGGACTCCGTGACGACACACTGCGCCGCCTGCTCGACGGCGCAGCCGATGGCGATGGCGACGGCGACGAGACGTGGCCGAGTGACGACCGGTTCAAGCTCAGCTTCGGCGGAACCGCATTCCGTTACCCGGCTGCGGTCGAGCTGATCAGCTCTCCGCTGTTGCGAAAGGTCTACGACTTCGCGCGGCGATCGAACCGGGGTCGCCGCCTCATCGCGGGACTCGGCAGGAAACTACGCGGCGGAATGCGGCGCACTCGCGGGCGCTAACATCCTGATCCGGTGCTGCGATGGCACGCACATGAACCGCAAACGGGTACCGACGTGACCCAGCTGTCCGGCTGGGCGCGGCTGCGGGGCAGGGCGCGCGCTGCTGCTCGACGGCGAGGTCGACGGCTGCCCCGTCGCGGCCGACCTGCTCACCGGCTGCGGCGGGATGATCCGACCCGCAGCGCTGCCCCGCGCATACGACGTACTCTCGGAGTCGGAACGCGGCCGAGGGACCCTCGCCAAGGCCGAGCGATTCCTCCGTTCATCGCGGGGCCTCGGAAGGCGGTGGAGTGAAGCCGAGGCATGAAGCACGCGTCCCGGAGTGGCGACGCCGGCTGCTCACCCGCCCCGCCGCGTTGGGAGTCGTCCTCGTCGCCCTGGCCATCATCGCGACCGCGTTGCTGCAAGGCGTGCGAAGCAGCGGCGAACCGGGTGACGACCCGATGGGGCCTGCGGGTGGGGAACCCGCACCCGCGGCGCTTCGCGGGGGCTCGGCGTTCTCGACCGTGGAGCCGGGCACACAACTGCCGTCCGGGGCCGAGTGCGCGCAGCGCATCGAGCGCGATCCCTGGGAACCCCGGCCTCGCAACGCCGCCGCCAACCACTCCGTGCCGCAAGACCACGCGGTGCCGGCGTGGACTGAGAACGGCTACGCGCCGGAGATGAACAGCCGGATCATCCCCCGCATCGACGGACAGTTCACGGGAACCACCAACGAGATCATCGCGTGGGGGGCCTGCAAGTGGGGTTTCGACGCCGACATGGTGCGGGCCATGGCCGTCGAGGAGAGCAACTGGCGCCAGAGCGAGACCGGTGACGTCACCGACGACCCGGCGAAGTGCGTGGGAGGCGACACCGCGCCGTGCCCGACGAGCTTCGGCCTGCTGCAGGTCAAGCACACCTTCCGGCCCGGCTCCTACCCGTACGCGCAGCGGCACACCGCCTTCAACGTCGACTACGCACTCGGCGCCATCCGCGGTTGCTACGAGGGTTGGGTCACCTACCTCGACAGCGACTACGGCCCCGGCGACCTGTGGGGATGCGTCGGCTGGCACTTCTCGGGGGAGTGGAAGGACCCGCAGGCCTTCGACTACATCGAGCGGGTCCAGGAGGAGCTCGACGCCAAGCCGTGGCTGCGGTGGCGCGGGTAGCCACATCGGGCTCGCGGACCGGTTTTCCTGCAGTCTCGATCACCGTTGGCACGAGGCGACGCGGCCCCACCGGCGCTACAGTCGGAGTGGTGTCGACACTCTTTCCGGCAGTGAAGAGTGCGCTGACTCGGCGGGGGAACTCGGTGCAGCGTTCCGTACACGGTTGCGAACACCGGCGCGGGCTTGCGCCCTCCACGGGGGCGGCGGACGGGCCG
>WHSY01000379.1 GCA_009379815.1 Pseudonocardiaceae bacterium | reverse complement strand
TCCAGAAAGCCCTACATCGACCTCTCCTTCCGCGTTCGTGACGCACGACCTGGGATGATGCTGGGCAGGTGCGATCGGGTCGCGTTACTACACGATCTGGTGGGGCAGGTGGCCCTCAGTTGCCCTCGCCGAGGGTGAAGTCGAAGTAGCGGGGCGGTTCGGGCAGCTCGAGCGCGGCGAGGATGGTCTTGTGCCCGGTGGTGAGCGCGGAGCGTTGGGCGACGTGCCCGTCGCCGGTGGCCAGGGTGACCAGGGCCATGCGGTCGAGTTCGTGGCTCAGGTTGCGCCAGGTGCGTCGGTGGCGTTCCCTGCGGCAGGTCATCGCGGAAGTCCTTGGAGTGCCCCAACGTCCGCGTCGCGGCGTCGCCCGCGCGTGACACCCCGTCCTCTGCGGCACCCTCGGCCAACTCGGCGAGCTCGTCGGCGACCTCAACATCCGAGTCCGAGTAGGTCGAGGTGGTGTCCACGAACACAATGTCAAGATCAAGGAGGTGGGCGACCGAGGAGAAGATCTCTCCGTCGAGCCCGTCGAGCAGGACGTCCATCGCCCGATAGGCCGCATCGTCGCTGAACCCGGCACCCCTCGATCGCCACCCGCTGGGCGACCCACCGGGTGGCCTCAAGCTTGCTGGCGGGTTCGAGGGCTCGCTGGGCCACCAGGGCGAAGAGCACCCGCTCGATGGCCCGTCCGTCCAGA
>WHSY01000378.1 GCA_009379815.1 Pseudonocardiaceae bacterium | reverse complement strand
ACCGTCCGGGTCGGCGGGCACGAGGCGGTGGAGGCAGCCACGACATATGAGCAGTCGCCGGTGGACGAGCTGCACGATCTCGTGCGAGTCAAGTGGGACGCGATGGATGCCTGGTTCGAGGAGGACGAAGAGGTCTTCACCCACCCGCGTAGCCCCTACGCCCGGCTCGACATCCTTCCGACCAGCCGCCGTGTGGTGGTCGAAGCCGCTGGTGAGGTAGTGGCGGAGTCGACCCAGGCCCACGTGCTCTTCGAAACCGGCCTACCGGCCCGGTACTACCTGCCCAAGCTGGACAGCAGGATGGACCTCCTGACCGCGACCGACCAGGTGACGCACTGTCCATACAAGGGGCAGTCCGAGTACTGGTCCATCAATGCGGGCGGACGCGTGCACGAGAACGCCGTATGGTCGTACCGCCATCCACTGGCTGAGTCGATCAGGATCGCCGGGCTGGTGAGCTTCGATCCGGCCAAGGTTGATGTGATCGTCGACGGAGTCAAGCTGCCCAGCCGTTAGGTGTCGAGCGTGGAGAAGTGCAGAGGAGATTCCCGGCATCCCCGACAATTCGCCGGCACTTCTCCAAGATCAACACGGGGCGGTGGGTCAGTGGCCGCGGAAGGCTTCTTCCAGCCACCATGAACCGCGCGGCGTGGCGACCTTGGCGTCAACCAGCAATGCGTGATCGCGCGGGCTATCCAG
>WHSY01000377.1 GCA_009379815.1 Pseudonocardiaceae bacterium | reverse complement strand
GGTCACGCATCCATGATCGGGCTTCCGCTGCACCCGGGTACGGCAGGGCGCCAGCCCGCACCTCTCACTTGACGAGACGGGCGGCGGGGTGGGTGACCTGGTGCGACACCGATACTCCGCGTCCCCTCCGGGCTGACCTGCGGCGCCGTGGTCAGCTATGGTGCCGCGCATGGCCAACTCCGAAGAGGACCCGGGTGCGAGCACGCAGCAGTTCCGTGCGTACGTGGAGCGCGAGCCCGAAGGTACGTCAGGGACGCGGTCCGCGGCTCCCCTCCTGATCGTGGGCATGGTCGCGGTCGTCATCGTGATCGCCGCGATCGTGTTCGTCGTACTGCGCTGAACGCGGCAGCGCGAGCTGCCCGGACCGGCGGGCAGCGCTCCTGCCGGCCAGGACGGACGCCCGGCTCACCAGTTGCTGAGCGACTCGCCGAGCACCGTCGCGATGTCTCGCGGACCGACCTGGCGGGGCGCGACGTTCAGCAGCCGCTGCTGCTTCATCGTCCCGTCGACGAGCTGGTCGATGTCGGCCGCGCGGTACCCCACGGCGCCGATGCCGTTGGGGATGCCGATGTCGCGCATCAGCGACGACAACACGTGCGACAGCTGGTCGCGGGGATCCGCCTGCCGCACGGCGCCCGGGTCGATCAGCTCGGCGGCACGCAGGTGCCTGGCCGGGTCGGTGGGAAAGGTGAAACGGAACG
>WHSY01000376.1 GCA_009379815.1 Pseudonocardiaceae bacterium | reverse complement strand
GACGCCCCACGCCATCTCGTGCGTGGCGCTCTTCCCGACGCACCGGGCGCCGGCCCCGGCGAGCAGCTGCCACGCGGTGGCCGATCGCACCGGCTCGCGCCACCGGCCGCCCGCAGTGCCGTTGCGGGTGGGCAGCCCGGCGACGTCGACGATGTCCTTCACCGCGACGGACAGGCCGGCCAGCCGCCCGGACGTCGCCGCCGGCTCGGCCGGACCTGCGGCGACCAGCCAGCCGTTGGCGGCCGCCCGCGCCACGGCGTCAACCGGTGGCGGTTCCGCCGCCGCGGGGCGCGACCAGGTCAGCCCGTCCTCGTGCGGTGCTGCCCGCCACCAGTGCGGCACGGCGTCGGCGGGCAGCGCGGCGACGACGTCGAGGGCGTGCCGCATCCAGGTCGCGTACTGCTCCCTGGTACGCACCTCGTCGGCGTCGCCGGGCGGCAGCGGTGTGCGCGGCCCGCTCACGGCTGCGCCCCGGCGCTGAGCTCGCTGCGGACGACCTTGCCCACCGCGTTGCGCGGCAGCTCGGCCACCACGAAGACCTGCTTGGGACACTTGTACGGGGCGAGCCGCTCGCGGCAGTGCGTGAGCGCGGCGGCGGTGTCGATGGCGGTCGCCGGTCTCGGCACCAGCCAGGCGGCGACCTCCTCGCCCCAGCGTGTGCTCGGTAGCCCGGCGACGGCCGCCTCGGCCACCCCGGGAAAGT
>WHSY01000375.1 GCA_009379815.1 Pseudonocardiaceae bacterium | reverse complement strand
GACGTCGGACGGCGGGTGGAGACCGTCGTCGGCCAGCGCCGCTGCCGCCCGCAGGGTCTCGGGGGTGGGGGCGGCGCCCACCAGCCGCGCTTCGACCGCCCCGGCCCGCACCGGGGTGCCGGCCATGCCGCAGAGGGAGACGGCGGCGCGGGTGACCCGGCCCCCGTCGAGGTGAACGAGGGCGGCGACCCCGACCACGGCAAAGCCGTGGTAGGCCCGGGCGAACTCCAGGAACGCATGGCCGGTGCCGGGCGGCCAGGGCTCCAGCCGGATCTCGGTGAGCAGCTCTCCGGGCTCGATACAGGTTTCGAACGGGCCCCGGAAGAACTCCGCCGCCGGTAGGGAGCGGGTGCCCCCCAGGCCGGTCACCACCAGCTCCGCGTCCAGGGCGAGCACCGCCGCCGGCAGCTCCCCGGCGGGATCGGCGTGGGCGATGCTGCCGCCGACCGTGCCGCGGTGCCGCACCGTGGAGAACCCCACGTGCCGGACCGCCTCCGCCAGCAGTGGCGCCCGGGCCTTGACGTCAGGGGAGCGCTCCAGGGCGGATTGCCGGGCCCGGGCGCCGACGGTCAGGCGCCCGCCCTCGACGTGGAGAAAGTCGAGCTCGGCGACCGGATTGATGTCGACGAGATGGGCGGGTTGCGCCACCCGGAAGTTCATCATCGGCACGAGGCTCTGGCCTCCGGCCAGGACCCGGGCCTCCG
>WHSY01000374.1 GCA_009379815.1 Pseudonocardiaceae bacterium | reverse complement strand
ACCTCGCGGGGACGGGCGAGACGCCGCCGGTCCAGCCGCTGCGGGTGGACGCGCGACCGACGGACGACGAGCTGTCCGCGCTGGATGCGGGGCTGCCCGACCAGCCCGAGCGGGTGGCCGTCGTGCTCGCCGGCGAGCACGAGCCCACCGGGTGGTGGGGCCAGGGCAGGGCGGCCGATTGGGCGGACGCCGTGCAGGCGGCGCGGACGGTCGCCGCCGAAGCCGGCGTCTCGCTTGAGGTACGGCAGGGCGAGCGGCCGCCGTGGCACCCGGGCAGGTGCGCGGAGCTGCGCCTGGGCGGCGAGGTGGTCGGCTACGCGGGCGAGTTGCATCCGCGCGTGCTGGCGAGCTGGGGGCTGCCGGCGCGCACCTGCGCCGCAGAGCTCGACCTCAGCGCGCTGCCCGTTACCGAGGTGCCCCCGGTCACGGGGCCGGAGATCTCCGCGTACCCGCCCGCGTACCTCGACGTGGCGCTCGTCGTCGCGCGCAGCGTGCCGGTGTCCCCCAGCTGCTGCCATGTCTGCCCGTCGTCCACCGATGTGTAGAACGTCGTCAACCCGGTTGACTGGACCCGTGTGACCCGCAGCCCGATCGGCTCACCGTCGCCGACCGGAACCTCGGCGGTGGCGTTGAACGCAGCCGACGACGACCCGTCAACACTGATTAGGATGCTGGGGCGACCATCACTCAACAGCGAGACCGAG
>WHSY01000373.1:453-704 GCA_009379815.1 Pseudonocardiaceae bacterium | reverse complement strand
GATCGTCGAGATCGGGGAGAGCGGTTTCAAGGCCCCGGCATTCGTCCTTGCAGAGGACTGACCGACACCCTCACCGCATCACAAGGAGAAAACGATGGGATCCCTCGACGGCAAGGTCGCCTTCATCACTGGTGTCGCACGCGGCCAGGGCCGCGCTCACGCTACCAAGCTCGCCAGTGAAGGTGCCAGCATCATCGGCGTCGACATCTGCGCCGAGATCCCGACCATGGAGTATCCGAACTCCAGCCTGG
>WHSY01000373.1:0-443 GCA_009379815.1 Pseudonocardiaceae bacterium | reverse complement strand
CCGACGGCATGAAGCTCTTCGGCAACCGCATCGACATCGTTCTGGCCAACGCCGGGATCATCCGGTTCAGCGATCATGACGACCGGCTCGCGGTGTGGAAGGACATCATCGACGTCAACCTGACCGGCGTCTGGAACACTGTCGAGACCGTGCTACCGACGATGAAGGCGGCAGGCAACGGCGGCTCGATCGTGATCACCAGCTCCAGCGCCGGGCTCAAGGGCACCGCCACCGAGCACCCCGGCGGTGCAGCCTACACGGCGGCCAAGCGCGGTCTGGTCGGTCTGATGCAGGTCCTGGCTCTTGAGCTGGCTCCGCACTCGATCCGGGTGAACACCATTCACCCGACCGGCGTTCTGACCGGGATGATCATGAACGAGGCCATGATGGCGATGGTCGAGTCCGGCGACCCGGCGCTGTCGGCCATGCAGAACGCACTGCCG
>WHSY01000372.1 GCA_009379815.1 Pseudonocardiaceae bacterium | reverse complement strand
TGTCCCCGCCGATGTCCAAGGTTCGCACGACGACCGGACGCTCACCCAGCTCGGCAAACATGGCGGCCAGGTCGGCGACCTGCTCGTCCTCACTCGGCGGCGTCGCGCGCTCCAGGTAGGCCAGCTCGGTGCGGAGCAGGCCGACGCCATCCGCGCCGCACTCTACGGCGGCGCGCGCGTCGGCGACGTGTTTCGCACGGTCCACCCCTACCCCACGTTCGCGCTCGGTGCCGCGATGGCCGGCGCCGAGTATCTGCGGGAGCGGTTCCTGTCCGAGCGCACCCGCCGGATCGCCCGGCCGCTCCTCGCGGCCCGCCGGGCCCTTGGGCGGTCACGGTCGGCGTGACCGGGCGCTCAGGTCCGCCGCAGGGCTCGCACGGCGAGCCGGACCCGCCACACCGCGGTGAGCGCGACCGCACCAGCGAAGGCCCACGCGATCGTCGCCGCCGCGCCGGGAAGCAGGCAGAACAGGCTGTGGACCGCGATCGTCTCGGTCCCCTCGGCCAGCCCCCCGACGAACCGGACCGACCGGTCGTCGCGCCCCTCGAGCCGCTGGCGCTCGGCCAGCGAGGAGAACGCGAGCAGGGCGGTGCCGTTGACGTAGTAGGTGAGCAGCAGCACCGCGCAGGCGAGCCGGGCGTCGGGCACGGCAACCGCGACCCCGACGACGAACGCGCCGTAGACGGTGAAGTCCGCGACGATGTC
>WHSY01000371.1 GCA_009379815.1 Pseudonocardiaceae bacterium | reverse complement strand
CCCTCCTTGCCGCCGCCCGGCCAGAACCCGCAGCTGGCCAGCTCGTGGGAGTAGCCCTCGCGCATGACCCATGCCGGGCAGTTGGGCGCGCCGCCCGGGTGCGGTGGTGCAGGCCGGCCGGAGAACCGGGTGCACGCCAGGTCCATGGCCCCCCAGAAGAAGTGCACCGGGCTGACCTTGCCGACGAACCCCGACCGGAACGCCGTGAGGGCCCGGTTGACTCGGAGAAGCTGACGCCAGAAGAGTTCCACGGCGCGTGGGTCGTACGAGGCGTGCTCGTAGTCCTGAGCGAACGGGATCGCCGGGTCCACTTCATTCGGCGTTGCGTGGATCCGGGTCGGGATCCCCAGGCCGCTCAGCGCGTCCATCGTCTCCGCGTAGAACGCGGCGACCGGCTTGGGCGCGAGCGCCACGCTCCGACGCTCACCCTCGCTGGTGCGGATGTGCAGTTGGTGGTCGACGAAGTCGAACTCGATCTCGAACGCGTGGCCCCGGTACGGGATCGCCGAGGTCGTCAGCCCGCGCGGGCTGACGTACAAGGTGACGTGCCACCAGTGGTTGACCATCGGCGCGTGGGCCATGCGGACCTTCCCGATGACCTGGGTCCACAGGTGCAGCGTGTCCCTGGTGTCGACCCAATCCGCCCACCGCAGCCGGGGCCACGCCGCGCTCAGATCGGTGCCCTGCTCGGCCATCATGGCGTCAG
>WHSY01000370.1 GCA_009379815.1 Pseudonocardiaceae bacterium | reverse complement strand
CACCATCGACAACCCCAATGCCGGGGGCTCCTGCGCCTGCGGCGACTCGTTCAACTGAGCACGCCACCCCTCGGCGACCACACGGGGTGCAGCGTCGCGGAGGTGTGCAGGAAAACTCCCGCGTCCCCCTCCCACGGTCGATCCAGGCTCACTGCCATGTGGCTCGATCGAATCGCCCGGAGGCAGCGCGCGGGCGGGTACAGGGCGTTGCGCCGCCGGGCGCAAGCCGCCCACGCCCACAGTGGCCTGCGACAGCGCCGGATTTGCAACGTGCCTGCCGGCGGCGACGGTCGCGTTGCCGATCCCGCCATGCTCGGGCACCACCGAGGTTCTGCTCACGGGTGACCACGATGCCTGCAGCGTGCTCACCGAGCAAGCCGCGACCGAAGCTCGAGAATCCCTGCCCGGTGGCTCCGGTCGAGTGACGCCCAAGTTGATCTATGATGCTCAGCGGCGATTCCAGGGCCGCCGCCGGCAGTGGTGGTTGGGGCGGCCGCGGTCCTCACGCGGTGGGTGGCTGCTGGCAGTGATGGCCCGGGAGTGCCAACCGGTGGCCTGGGCAGGTCGCTGGATGCCCGTTAGGTCCGTGAGGGGAAGGATGCCATGAGTTTCCGTAGCGCCGGGTTCGAGACCGCTGGGGGGTGGGGCGCATGGTGGTGAGCACCACCGTTCTCGGTTACCCGCGTATCGGCGAACGCCGCCGGCTCA
>WHSY01000036.1:269-45315 GCA_009379815.1 Pseudonocardiaceae bacterium | reverse complement strand
CCTGCAGCACGCCGAGCAGCACCTCCGGGGTCAGGCGGCCGTTCGGGTCGGTGACACCTCCGCGGACCGGGGAAGGTACTGCGCTCGAAGCTACCCGACCTGGTGCACCAGGAGATCTGGTCCTACCTGATCGTGCACCACGCGATCAGCGAGCTCACCGCCCGGGCCTCCGCCGCCGCGGACCTCGACCCGGATAGCATCTCCTTCGCCAAGGCCCTGCGCATGATCCGCCGTACCGCCACCGGGACGGCGGACATTCCCCCCTGAGGACTGGCACGGCCGTCTCCCGACCCATCTGAGCGAGATCGCCACCCTGCTCATCCCGCCGCGGCGCGAACGCACCTGCCCCCGCGCGGTCAAACGAGCCCGGCACAACAGCTACCGGGTCAAGAAGCCGGGCGAGCCGGCCAGCCTCCGTCACCGAACAGCGGCCACGATCAACATCCGCGGGCTGAAACCCAGGTCAGCAGCATGATCCACTTAGCCTACGTGGCATTGCCTCCTGGCCGTCCAGGGGGGCGCAGCGTGACCGAGCGATTCACGGTGGTCTACCGCGCCTACGATCGGTTCAACCTACTCCTGTACGTCGGGATCACCGGCAACTTTGTCGTGCGACTCTCCAGCCATGCCGAGGGCAGCGGTAGTGAATGGGTCGGGTACGTGGACTGGATCGAAATCAAGCGGTACGCGACTCGCGCTGAAGCGCTCGCAGCGGAAGCCACGGCGATCCTGGATGAGGATCCTGCGTTCAACATCAGGGGTCGGCCACGTGAGCAGAGTGAGCAGGCGTTCCGTGATTGGCTGCACCGTCATAGCGCGTTGACGGGGCACAATCCGCCGGGGGCTGGGTGGTGGCAGGACACCGAGGAGGTCATCGGTGGGCCGCGTGAATGTGAGGCGGCAGCATGACACCGCGCACCTGCCCCGTTTGCCGACAGAACTACCTGCCGCGCCGTGCGGCGCACATCACGTGTCGGGATTGCTACGTCAGGTCACCGCAGAACGAGGCCAAGCGCGCTTCCGTCAAAGAGCAGCTGGCCGTGCGCGGGCACGCCTCGCAGCGTGAGGTGCTGCCGATGGGGTCAGCTGACGACGACGGACCGAGGCTGACCGCCGACCCGGCCGGCGGCCGGCCGATGGGCATGCGGTTCGTGCGCCGCGGCAAGTCCGGGCACTGGCAGCAGACGTACGCGAGGACCGGAAGGTCCCGCGAGCTCGACGACTCGTCGTACTACAGGAGTGGATCATGAGTTTTCCCGTGCCGCGGCATCTTGTCGAGTACTCCCGCGCACTGCTGCGCGGCGAGACCGACCCTGCACCAGCCGAGCCGACCACGGTGGATCAGCGGCTCCGCCGGGCGCTCAGCGAGCGGAACCTTGAGCATGAGGCCAAGATCAAGCAGGCGACGTCGACGGGCGGCAACGGGCCGGGCAGTGGGCAAGGTGCGCAGGACTACTCGCGCGGAGCCGGGGAGACGGAGTAAGACCGGTGCGGTAGCCCGGTCCGAGCATCCCGCCTCCGGCGGGATGCCTTCGCTCCGGCCGCTCATGCTCGCCGATCTTGTCGCGAGTCTCGCCCTTGGCGGGTGTGTGTTCTCGCAGGTGAGCTAGAGACACATGACGAAGCCCCCGACCCGAAGGCCGGGGGGCTCCGTGCTCGGGAGGGTCAGGGCAGGTCCGTCACCTTCACGGTCCAGTCGCATCCCGGCAGCTCCGACTCGATGTAGAACGGTCCGCCGCCGAACGCAGGGGCACGCTTCGACAGCGTGTCGCTGCCGCTGGTGCCGATGTCGTTGACCAGCAGATCGATCATCATGCCGTTCGAATCGCTGAGCTGCAGCATCACGTTCTGGTCGTAGCCGCCGCCGCAGGAGTAGGTGTAGTCCACCTGGTACCGGCCACTGACGTCGAAATCGTCGGTGGCCTCGGCGCCGCTGTGGCTTGAGTCGAGGACTACCTCCGGCCCGGCCGCGCCGGGCTCGGGCTCGGCAGGCTGCGGCACGGCGACGCCGGGCGAGGTGCCGGTACCGGGTCCCTCCGACCCGCCGCTGCTCGCGGCGAACACCACGAAGCTCAGTGCCATGACCGCCGTGCCAGCGGTCAGCCATGGGTGCCGCTTCAGCCAGGACTCATCCGCGATGAGTTGACGCTTCTCGGTGCGGTGCGCTGCGATGATCAACGCCACGATCCAACCGACCACGGTCCATGACGTCAGCGCGGCAAGCCACCAGACCAGTGCCTGGTTGTCGGTGTTCCGCCAGGTGGCGACGGTGCCGGGGGCAAAGTAGCCGAAGGACAGCACGCCGATCACGACGGCGAGGATCTTCGCCGGCTGGTCCTGCTCGGTTGTGGTGCGGTAGTCGGGGTCGTACTGTGGTTGCATGGTTCACTCCTCGGTTGAGTGGATCAAGGCTCCGGCCGGGTGGTCCCGGCCGGGGCCGCTTACTAGCTCGGCGAGCGGGTGGTGTCCTGACCGAGCAGACCTGCGGCGACGATCACGATGCGCACGTCCGCACCCGACCCGAGTCGGCACGGACATCGTCCGTGCCTCCAGGAGGCAAGATCTCCGATCTTGCCGAGTCGATATCCTGGTCGGTGGCGACGGCGTCGCACTTCGAGCAGACGAAGCCGTCGTCGTGGGTAGCCCATGCGTGGCCCGGTTCGACCAACCGATCGAACGTCGCGACCAGCGCGACCCAGCTTGATCCGGGCGGCAGGTCGAAGCCGTGCAGCTTGATCAAGGCGTCGACGTAGTCGACCAGGTCGACGAGCGCGGCGCGCTCGGCGTGGGTCAGCTGGTCTGGGTGGTACAGGATCAGCTCACCGAGCTGGTGAGCGGTGGTGGTGGTCATGGTCTGCCTTCCGGTCGGGTCACTCTGTCTGAGTGACGCTGTCCGGAACGAACGTGGTCATCGTGTGCGGCGCGGTACTGGGGCTGGCACGGCTGGCCCGGGCCGGACCGCGCACCGCCGCCGCGCTGGCAGCGCTCGCGCTGATCGGCTTCGTGATACTGGCCCGCCCCTCACCCAGCGTGCTGCGCGCCGCGGTGATGGGCGGGGTGACGCTGCTCGCGCTGGTGCTCGGGAGGAACCGTTCGGCCCTGCCCGCGCTCGCGGCGGCGGTGATCGGACTGCTCGTCGTCGATCCCGAGCTCGGCAGCGACCCCGGCTTCGCGCTGTCCGTACTGGCCACCGGCGCGCTGGTGCTCATCGCGCCGGGCTGGGCCGAGGCGTTCCGACGGCACCGCGTCCCGGCCGGCTTCGCCGAGGCGCTGGCCGTCGCGGCAGCGGCGAACCTCGTCACGGCCCCGCTGATCGCGGGGCTGTTCGGCCAGGTCAGCCTCGTCGCGATCCCGGCGAACCTGCTCGCGGCCCCCGCGGTGGCCCCCGCCACGGTGCTCGGGGTGTTGGCGGCCACGCTCGCGCCGCTGCATCCGGGTCTCGCCGAGCTGGTGGTCCGGGTCGCGGGACCCGCCGTGAGCTGGCTCGTCGGAGTGGCGCGCCACGCCGCTGTAGTGCCGGACGGGGTGCTGGACTGGCCCGAAGGGGCCGCGGCCGGCCTGCTGCTCGCTACGTTCGTCGCCGCGACGCTGCTCGCGCTGCGGGCGCGCCGGGTCCGGGTGCTGGCGGCGGCCGCGGCCCTCGGAGCGCTGCTGGTCCTCGTCCCGACCCGCTACGTCACACCGGGTTGGCCCGCCACCGGCTGGGCCGTCGTGGCCTGCGATGTCGGGCAGGGCGATGCGCTCGTGCTCGCGACCGCGCAACCCGGCCGCGCGGTGCTCGTGGACACCGGGCCGCAGGCCGGGGCGGTCGCGTCCTGCCTGGACCGACTCGGCGTCCAGCGGCTCGCGCTGGTCGTGCTGAGTCACCTGCACGCCGACCACATCGGTGGTCTGGCCGGTGCGCTGCGCGGCCGGGAAGTCGCCGCGGTGGCACTCGGGCCGGGTCGCAGCCCGCCGTGGGCGTTCGCGGAGGTCCGCCGGACCACCGCGGCCGCAGGGGTGCCGCTGCTGGCGCTGGCTGCCGGGCAGCGGCTGTCCTGGCCCGGTCTGGTGCTCGATGTGCTGGGCCCGGAGCAGGTCCCGCCGCCGAGCGGCGCCGCCGAGGCCGAGGTGGACGGCTCGGTGGTGAACAACGCCTCGGTGGTGCTCCGGGCTGCGACGCCCGCCGGTTCGGTGCTGCTGACCGGCGACGTGGAACTCGAAGCTCAGGCGGACCTGCTCGCCTCCGGCGTCGAGTTGCGGGCGGACGTTCTGAAGGTGCCGCACCACGGTAGCGACGCCACCTCCGAGGAGTTCCTCGCGGAGCATCAATGTCTCCACAACACCTCCTGAGAAAGTTGCCGATCCCCCCAACAACGAAAGCGGCCCCGGCCGGTGGGTGAACACCGGAACCCCGGGGCCTTGATCCACCGATAGGAGTGGACCCATGTTCACTGTCTCATCCGACTTGATCGCGGACGGTGTCGCCGTCCGCGACGGGGACCACACGATCGTGCTCGTCTCGGATCGGCTCACCCACCAGGAGCGTGAGGTGGTGGCCGCCGACCTGCACCGGCTGCTGCAGCTTGTGGGCGGCCAGACGGCGGCGGCGTGGCTGCCCGCCGGGCGCGGAAAGGTGATGTCGCTGTGACCGGCCCGTGGCTCCCGCAGCACCGCAGCTGGTGCGTGCCGGAAGACTGTCTGATCATCCCGCGCACCGTGGAGGCCACCCACGTCGGCCCCGAGGAGACCATGATCCTGGAGGGCGCCGGAAGGGTCGACGCCCGCGTGTTCGAGGTGTACCCGGACGGGCCGCCCCCGGGGGTGCTGCTCGCCGTGTCCGCCAGGCAGGCCGACGCAGCGGGCCGCATCGTCGAGGTCACCACCTCGGTGGAGCTGCGGCCACATGAGGCGATCGACGCGGCCCGCACCCTGCTGCGGCTTGCCCGCGACGCCGCCATCTTCGGCGGTGAGCGGTGATGGCCTCCGAATGGGCCGGTGGTGGCGACCGGTACCGCACCGGGGTCGTCGGCCTCGACCACGAAGGCGGGCGCTGCACGATCATCGTCACGGTGGCCGCCGAATCCCCGAACACCGTTGCGCTGACGGTCGGGGCCACCACCCGGACGACGGTGTGGTTGACCCGGCCGCAGTCCCGGCGTCTCGGCGAGGCGCTGCTAGAGGCGGCAGGGGACCGGCCGTGAGGCCTTCCCTGGCGGTGAGGAGCAGCGCTAGCATGACGAGCCTCTCGGCATGGCGAGGCTAGGCAGGGCAGGGCTTGCAAACCAAGTCCGAACGTCCCGAACGGAGCCAGGCCGTGAGCAGAAAGAGAATGACCAGCTTGCACACGCGCGTCGTTGTCAACCAGTCACCCTCGGGCGGCTGCCAGAACTGCGGCGGTGTAGTCCGCACCCAGAAGCGCAACTACGGGTGGGTCTGCACCCGTTGCATCCGGGACCGCCGTGTGTAGCACGCTGACGAACGAAGCGGCCCCGCTGGTGTGAGGACACCAGCGGGGCCGTCTCACGTCCTACGGGCGCACACCCTCGGTCACGACCACCGCCGTCGGCTGCGGCACACCAATGTCATACCGGCACGTCACCCGCACCGCCACCTGATCCGAGTCGAACGCGAAGTCCTCGGACATCGACAGCTCGATCTGCCTCGAGGACGCCACCACCACCTGCGACATGTCGGCGAGCAGGATCGCCGTGCAGTCCGTGGAGGTGCCCACCGTCTCGGTGATCGAAAGCGAGTTGCTGATGTGCACCGGCGCGCCCCACAAGGTTGGGCGCACCCCTTGGGTTGGGTCGATGGACACGATCGGCCTCGACTGGTCGTCGACCAGCTTGCGGACGCTCGCCCACGTGCGGCTGTGCATGATCCACGCGGCGCGGTCGGGGTCGGCGTTCGCCCCGTCGTAGGCGCCGAGCGTGTCCGCCAGGAACCCGAACGTGAGCGCCCCGCCGTTGGTGCCGGTGCCCACCCCGGCGGTCACCCCGGTGACGTTGCGCAGCCCGGTCAGGTTGCCGGTGGTGCCGTCGCCGGTGACCAGCTGCGCGTCCAACTCGACCGCCACATCGCGGACCAGCGAGTTGGACACCACCTCCCGCAGCTGCGGTGAGGAGTCCTCCACCGCTTCGCGCGCGACCAGCGTCATCGCACCGAACTTGGCCGGATCCAACACGATGTCGCCGAGACCGGGGTCGCCCGGGGTGATCTGCGCGTTTTCGGCGAGCCCGGCCACGGTCACCGAGCTCGACACCAGCGGCACCCGGATGCTGCCACCGGACTCGACCGGGATCAGCACCGGCCCGGCGGCCAGCACCGCCGTGCGCTTCCGCAGCAGGTCGAAGTACTGCGCCGAGGCCAGCTCGGGGATGAACGCGCCGGTGGTGCCGATCGCGCGCTGCTCGGCGCGCATCTCCCGGAACTCGCCCAGCCCGGGCAGCCAACACGTCGGGGCCTCCCTCGTGTTGGTCGAGCCGTCGACGCGCGGCGTGGACAGCAGCCGCCCGAACGCCTGCTCGGACTGGGCCTGCCTGCTCTGCTGCTCCGTGATCTCCTCGAGGCGCTCGTCGAGGTCGGCGAGGCGCTGCCGGTGCTGCTCCGCTGCGGTGCGCTGCTCGTCGGACAGCCCGGACGGGTCGGCGCCGCGAATCAGGGTGGCCAGCTGCTCGCGGCGCTGCTCACGCTCAGCTTGCAGCTGCTCCACAAGGTCAGGGGACGGGATGGTTATCATTGGCTCCAGTAGTCGGCCGCGAGCCGCCACTGCCACAGCAGCAGCTCGGCGGCGGGATCGGGGGTGTCGGCGCCGCGCACGCCGGCGATCAGCGCGGACGGGTAGGCGGGGAAAGTCACCACGGAGATCTCCCGCAGCTTCACCTCGGTGCGCGTCGTCACGTCCCTGCTGCGGGAGTCCTCGGCCACAGGTTCGAAACCGATGGACAGCCCGTCCAGCGCCCCGTCGGCGACCAGCTCGAGCACCTCGTCGCCGGCCGTCGTGCGAGACACCCGCAGCTCCGCGTACAGGCCGCCCGGGTCCTCACGCAGCAGGCTTGCCCGGCCGATGGGCAGCGCCTTGTCGTTGTGGGCCGCGAGCAGCTTCACCCTCTCCGGGCCGCGTTCGGCGATGGTGCGCCGGAAGCTGCCGGGCGCGAACTGCTCCCTATAGGCACGCTGAAACGGGTCAGACACCCAAGTCGGGGAGTTGAACGGCACCGCCGTACCGGTGATCGTCCGCAGATCCGAACGGACCTGCAGATCCCCGGCAGCGAAGGCGCGAGTGAGACGGGTCACGAGGTCACCTCGAACGAAGTCGCGCAACAGGGAGAAGCGGCGACCCGGGGGTGACGCGAAGCGTCGCGGGCGATCCGGCGAAAGCGTGGGCCCGATGCTGTCCGGTGCCGGGGCGCGGCGATGGTCCAGCGACGTGCAGCCAAGCTCGCACCACGATCATACCGCCCCGGGGTGTCACCGGGGCACACCCATCACGTCGTCGGCGAGCTCCTCGAACTGCTGCCGCTGCTCGGCGTCGACGGCCGCAACGTGCGCGCACAAGGACGCCCACCAGTCGGCGACGGCGCCGGCGCCGTGATCCCTGCGGGTGACGGACAGCATCACCAGGATGCGCCTCGTGGCCGGCGGGCACGCCTGCAGCGCGGCCGTCACGTAGGCGCCGGGGTCCCGACCCTCCACCATGCCGTCGGCGGCGGTGACCGCGCCGACCAACTCCCTGCACGCCCACCACAGCGGCGCCAGCTCATCCACACCACCCGCCGTGACGGCGGCGATCGCATCCAACTCGCAGGACTCGTGCAGCTCGTCCCGCTCGACGCTGCTCAGCGCGGCCAGCGCCAGCGCCAGATCGGTGTCATCCACGGTCACTCAAACCTCCACTCATCCACCGGCAGCGAAGGAACCCGCAGCCGACGCCGCTCCGCGATCTCAGCCTGCATCTGATCGATGATGTCCCCCAGCGCCGAGCCCGGGTTCTCGGCGCCCCACGCCCGCCGAGCCAACTTCCACTCCTGGAACCCCTCCGCCACACCAAAGCCCGGCCACTCCGAGGCCACGAACCTAGCCAGGAACTCCGGCACAGCCGCCGGATCCGGCCCCCTGCGCCTCACCACCGGCCCCCGAACCCACCATCATCGGTGACCTTCAACGCCCCCAACAGCCGCGCCAGCAGCTCACGATGCCGACGCAGATCGTCAAACAGCCGGTTCACGATCGGCTGCCCCGTCGAACCCAGCACCACCGTGGCCGCCGACGTCAGCTCCACGCGCAACCGCCCCAGCTCGTCGGCCGTGTGACACGCCTCCGTCAGGATCGTCAGCTCGGGCGGCGAAAGCTCAAAATCCTTGACCACCGCCTCCCACAGCAACCGGCCCTCAACACCGAACTCCACCTCACACCTCCAAGATCAGGAAAAAACGGGGGACGAACCGCGGGCAGAAAATCATGCGGACGAGGGCACGGTCGTCCGCGGTGTTCACTCAAAGAATCGGCTTCGTCACTCACCGCGCACTCACCGCTCACCGCACCGCCTTCCCGCGGACACTTCCGGAACCGATGCCGGAAGTGTCCGCTCCACGGCCAGGCGCGGTGTCGTGTCGTTCCGGGCAACGTTGCCCGGAACCATCGATGCTGTCGGAAGCTTCCGGCAGCGCTGCCGGACCCTTGCTGCGGAGTCGGATGTGGCCGACCGCGTCGACCGACCTGAAGCTGGGTCGCGTGTCGTAGGCATCTTCGCGGTGGCCGCGGCACAGCATCGCGACGCCGTCGGGGTGGGCGGGGACTCTCCAGGCGCAGCCGGGGATGGCGCAGCGCGACCACAGCCGTTCGTCGGCCCGCCCTGGTCCTGGCGGTAGGTAGTACCACCTGTGTAGCTGCTGCTCGGTGCTGCTCATGCCGACGCCGCGCCTTCCTCGGTGTGTTGTGGGGTGGGGCGCCGGACGGGTATGGGCGCCCAGTCTGCGATGTGCAGCACGGGGTGGCAGCCGTACTCGGCGAGGAGGTCGTACCGCACCCTTGCCTCCTCGAGGCTGTGGTACAGCCTGGGCACGGTGGTGCCTCGCTGGGGCCGGTAGCTGACGGCGTACTTGGGTGGGTCGGTCATCGGGCCTCCGTCCGGCTGGTGGTGCTGCCCGGGGCCCGCCGAGGTGACGGGGCCCGGGCAGCGGGGTCGGTCGTCAGTGGCCGGTGGGCCGCCGCAACTCGATGGCCTCCAGCATCGCCAGCCGGGAGGCGAGCAGCGAGATTTGGCTCGCGGACCGGAGCCGCTCGGCCCCGCTGTCGGCGTGCAGCCCCACGAACCTGTCCGCGTTGGGGTTGAACGACTGCACGGACTTGACCAGCTGCGCCCGGACCTGCTCGATGTTGTCGAGGTCGAGCCGCTCGGGGTCGGTGGTGATGTTGTTGGTCATGGTGTGTTCCCTTCGGTTTCCTCGATGCTCTTGATCAGATCTGCGAGCGGGTGTGGCTCGAGCTGCGTCTCGGCGTAGACGGCCTCGTAGACGCCGCCGGAGAGGAACACGCCGCCCTCGTTGACGATGTAGAGCGGCCCGGTGCCGTGCAGGTCGCCGCCGTAGTGGCCGCGTTCGACCATCGCGTTGTACTGCTCGGGTGTGAGCGTGTCGTCGACGATTTCGCCGTTGGTGTCGCCGGTGTCGCCGGGGGTGGTCACCTGGTCGCCGATGCGGTATCGGCGGTTGGGTTGGGTGGTGGTCATGGGTCAGTCCTCCTGGTGGTCGGGTTGCGTCGCCGGCGGGGTAGGCGCAGGTGGTCCTGAGTGGTCCTGAGTGGTCCTGCGGTCCGCGCGGACCGCTTGGTGGTGAGTGGTCCTGGCGGTCCCGGCCCTTTAGGGCCGGACCACCGGACCGCCCCACCGGGCCCCTAGGCGGGGTCATAGTGATGAGCCTTGCCAGGACCGTCCGACTTGGTCAGTTTGCGGTCGAGTACGAGTCGTTCGAGTGCGTCGAGGGTGGTGTCGGTGCCGTACTTGGACTTGGCGCGGATCTTGCGACCGGTCGGGGAGTGGCCGGCTGCGATCAGCTCGCCGACGACGTTGAGGACGTGCGCGTCGGTGGCGGTGTGCCGGTCGTGCTCGGGGGAGTCCGTCTCGGCTGCGTCGACGGTGGGCGCCCACAGCTGCAGGTCGAGATAGCTGACGGCGGTGCGGGTGTCGTCGACCACGAGCTCACCCATGTAGCTTTTGCCGGGGGTGCGGGTGGGTGTGCCGTGCCGGCGCAGATGCCCTGGCCGGTCCTTGGCCACGAACACGTGGCTACGGCCGCGGCGGCCACGCCCGAACGGTGCGGCGTTCTCGAGGATGAGCTGCGCCCCGGTGAGCCCGTTGCCCTTGTGGACGCTGCCGATCGCGTACCGGCCCCGTCGGTCGACGTCCTTGCCGACGTGGTCGGCGGCCAGCACGGCGGCCCCGTCGGCGGTGAACGGCTTGACGAGGTAGCGGCGGAACAGCGCGGCCGCGTCGGTGCCGTTGATCTCCCACCGGTGCAGGCTCATGGCCTCGTTGACGCCGTCGAGGATGACCAGCGACGGGGCCAGCGCCCGCAGCTGGCGCATCCGTGGAGCGGTGATCTGACTGTTGGGGCCGATGAAGTGGAAACGGGCTAGGATCACGTCGTCGGCGACGCCGAGGGCTTGTAGCCGTTCGACGCTGTCGGCCGGTTCGGCTTCCTCGAAGTGGACGTAGATGACGTGGTTGCCGTTGACGAGTTCGGCGGCGGCGCAGCCGAGCGCGTACCAGCTTTTGCCGGATTCCATCTCGCCGATGACGACGTGTTCGCGGCCGGGGTAGAGGAGCTTGAGCCGGTCGCTGCGGGCCATGCCGGTGGTGGGTTCGGGGCTGGTGATCTCGCCGCGCAGGTAGGGGCCGAGGTCGATCGGCGCCCACGAGTCGGGCTCGTCGGGCTCGTCGCTCGTCTGCCCGTTGCTGGAGGTGGCGGGGCGCTGCCGGTTCGGTGACGCGTCGGCGGGCACGGCGTCGGGGCCACGACGGGCCTGCGCCTGACGGTCCTCGTCCCGCAGCCTGTACATGGGGGTACCGGACCCCAGGTCGTGGACAACCCCGGTGTTCTCGTCGACCCGGTAGCCCGCATCGCGACCGAGCTCGCGCCGGCTGACGATGTGGAGGTGGTCGTAGTCGGTCACGACGGCCTCCCCCGGGCGCAGCCCACACACTTCGTGCCGCACGGCCGGTCGACGCGGTGCAGGGCGCCGTCCGGTGCGATCCACACTCCGGTCCGGGCGGCGGTCACTGCGGCTGCGGCGGCGAGGACCGCGCGGCCCCGGTCGGACAGCCGCGGCGCGGTGGGGTAGCTCACGACGCGCTACCTTCGAGTTTGTCGACCTCGAGGAGCGCGTCAGCAACCCGCTGCCTGGCGCGGCGGGTGCGGAGCTCGTGCCTGCCGAGCGCGGCGGCGTCCCGCAACCGCTCCACGTCGCGGGAGTAGGGCAAATCCCGCGAGGCGCGGACACCGGCGTCCAACCGCTTGACGAGGCGCTGCAGCTCTGTGTCGTCGAGCACGGCGAGTCGGTGCTTGGTGGTATCGTCGGCTTCGGATCTGCCCCGATCTTCTCCTGCAGCGCTGCCCCGGTTCCCGCCGGGGCGGAGTTGTCGTGGGGTGGTCATGCCGCTCTCCCCCTGGCCGGCTCGTCGGGCACGGCGGCGGCGCGGAACACGGCGGCCGCCCGCTCCAGCACCCCGGGGTCCTCCACCTTGGGCGGCAGGCCCTGGGCGGCGCGGGTTGCGGCCACACTGGCGCGGATCTCCTCGCGGGCCGCGGCGTCAGGTCGACCGCTCACCCCGAACCCCCGGCGCGGTCGGGGCCGCGCAGCAGCGCCGCGATCAGGTCGGCCTGCTCAGCCGACAACGGGGGCCACCCGGCGACGAGCTCCCGGATGCGGTCGGCGCGGCGCTCCGCCTCGAACCGCTCGGCGAGTTCGATCACGGACGGGTCGTTACGGCCCCGGTGCCGTGTTAGTCCGGCGAGTTGTGCACGCATCGCGTGCAGTTTCGGGTCCACCAGTGTCACTTCTCTTTCTTCCGTTCTGTAGGAATAGAGAAGAGCACGGCTTCCCGACGTGCGGCGGGCGACGTTCACGACACCCATGCCGCCGATGGCCGGAATTGGTCGACGTTGCCGCCTATGTGACGGGTGTGGCGCATGTGGTGCGGAAACTCTCAGGGAATTCTCAGCTAGACGCGGCTCCCATTCCACCCGGACAGGTGAAACACGTCTATGCGCGCCACACCGGGTGCAGCCGGTCCGGGTCGAACCGGTTACCCCCCGACCGGGGCGGGTACACGGTGATGGACTCCACACACGCGGTGACAACCGCCCGCCGCTGCGAAGTGTTCATGGCCGCCCAACGCTCCTGCATGAAGTCGAGCGGACCGTGGAAGCCTTCCAGTGCCGAGGTCTGCGACTGCCGCGACAACACCGCCCGTGCCTTCTCCAGGCGGGCCAGGATGGGCGTACGGGCTGCTTTCCACTCGCGACGGGTCATCACGCCGTAGTCGGCCGCCAGTCGCTCCAGCGCTTCCTCGCCGTCGCGGATCTGCTGATGGATGCCGTCGTCGGGACTGTCGCGCTGCGCGAGGCGCTCGGCCATGCCTGGGCTGTCCAGCGCCGCCAGAACCAGATCGCGTACCCGTTCGTCGGCCCGGGCCATGTTCACGTACATGCGGCCGCAGCCACCCCGACCGGGGTTCGCGTCGCAGACGTAGCGCGGGTGCCCGTCCTGCGGGCGCGACACCATCGGACGACCACAGCGTGAGCAGACCAGGAGGCCGGACAGCAGCTTCCTCGTACCGGAACCGGGTCGCGTACCGACCCTGCCGCCGAGCAGCGTCCGCAGGCGGTCAGACTCGGCGTGCGTGATGATCGCAGGCCACTCCGAAGTGTCGGACACGATGGGACCGAGCAGCGGCGCGGTCTTGCCCTGGTAGCTGTCGGTCGGTATGTGCTGGCGCCTGCCGCTGATACGAGCCGAGCACAGCATCCGTCGCATGGTCTGCGTCCGCCACGTCCGCCCCGCACTGGTCACGATCTCGCGCCGGTTCAAGTCGTCGCACACCGACACGAGCGACTCGCCCGCCAGTATCCGGCGCGCGCACTCGCGGACTACCGCTGCCTCGGTCGGCTCCAGATCCACGCCGGTGATGCGCCGCCGCACCTTCTCGCCACCCTGGGAGACCACCTTGTAGTGCGGCTGGTAGCCGTAGGGTCGGTGGCCCCCGGCCATCTGAGCGCCTGAACTCGCGTTGCGCTCGATGTGCGAGCGCACCCGTTCGGCCTTGACCTCGGACTCCCACGTGTCGAACTCGCCCAGCATCCCGGCCATGCTACGGCCGTAGGCGGTGGACAGATCCAGGTCCGGCCCCTTGACGCTGACGATGGACACTCGCAGCGGCTTGAGCCGCTCGATACCTTCGGCTCGCTCCCGCCGGTTCCGCCACAGCCGCGACAGGTGGTAGACCACGATCACGTCAAGGGGCTCGGCGGCCGCCATCAGATCCGCGTACCGGGGACGTGGTCCACCCGCGAGGGCGGCAAGGTCGTTATCCTCGTAGACCTCCACTACCCGCCAGTCGCGCTGCTCGCACAGCGCGCGGCCATCGGCCACCTGACCGGTGACGCCGTGCGCGTCGCCCGACACGTCCGAGCTGATCCGGGCGTAGATCGCAGCATTGGTCATGGCTACATGTTGACACAACGGGGTTCCTCGCCGCGGTCGCACCCCGGGTCGCACTGGTCAGTGTGGGCGCGGACAACAACTACGGCCATCCGAGCCCGGAGATCCTCGACACGCTCGCCGACATGGGAACCCGGGTGCTGTGCACCGACGTCGGCGGCGACCTCGCGGTGGCCGCGACTGCGGGCGGACCGGCCGTCGTGGTCAGGGGCGACCCTCGGGAGGCGCTGTGACGGTAGAGGTCAGCTGCCGAGAGCCTCGCGGACCGCCTTCGCCGACGGCGCGACTGTCGCGCTGGGCCCGAGCTCACCTTCCACCGCGTCGAGGGTCTTGAGCCCGTCACCGGTGATCAGCAGGACCGTCTCGGCGTCGGGATCGAGCTGACCGCGCTCGATGAGCTTCTTGGCCGTGGCCACGGTTACCCCGCCTGCGGTCTCGGCGAACACGCCCTCGGTGCGTGCGAGCAGCCGGATGCCCTCGACGACCTCGGCGTCGGTGACGTCCTCGATCGCCCCGCCGGTGCGGCGCACGGCGTCGAGCACGTACGGGCCGTCAGCCGGGGCGCCGATGGCCAGCGAGCGAGCGATGGTGTCCGGCCGGACGGGCGCCACCACGTCACGGTCGGCCTTGTACGCGGTCGACACCGGCGCGCAGCCGCTGGCCTGGGCCCCGAACACCCGGTACGGCGTCGGATCGACGAGCCCGAGCTCGCCGAACTCGCGGAACCCCTTGTCGACCTTGGTCAGCTGCGAGCCCGAGGCGATCGGGACGACGACCTGCTCGGGCAGCCGCCAGCCCAGCTGCTCGGCGACTTCGTAGCCCAGCGTCTTGGAGCCCTCGGCGTAGTAGGGCC
The DNA here is from genome assembly GCA_009379815.1 of Pseudonocardiaceae bacterium. Taxonomy (GTDB): domain Bacteria; phylum Actinomycetota; class Actinomycetes; order Mycobacteriales; family Pseudonocardiaceae; genus WHSY01. The sequence goes on along the minus strand of WHSY01000036.1, from coordinate 30,761 downwards.
GCACGTTGACATTGACGAACGCCCACTCCTCGTGCTCGGAGGCGAGCTCGGTGGCCAGCCGGTTGACGTCGTCGTAGTTGCCATCGACCGCGATCAGTGCACCGTCGTAGACGGCGGTGGTCAGCACCTTGGCCCGCTCCAGCGACGCGGGGATCAGGACGACCGACTCCCAGCCTGCCCGTGCCGCGGCCGCGGCCACCGCGTTGGCGAGGTTGCCGGTCGAGGGGCAGGCCAGCACCCCGAAGCCGAGCGCGCGGGCTGCGGCCAGCGCCACCGCGACGACTCTGTCCTTGAACGAGTGGGTGGGGTTGCCGGTGTCGTCCTTGACCCACAGCCGCCGCACGCCGAGCGCCTCGGCCAGCCGGTCGGCGCGCAGCAGTCGCGTCATCCCGGGCTCGGTGTTCGGGTGGGTGGCGACATCGGTCGGCACCGGGAGCAGGCCACGGTAGCGCCAGATCGAGCGGGGTCCGGCCTCGATGCCGGCGCGCGTCACCGACCCGAACTCGTAACCGACCTCCAGCGGGCCGAAGCATTCCGCGCAGGCGAACTCGGCGGCCAGCGGGGTCGTGGTGTGGCACTCCCGGCACACCAGGTTGCGCGCCGGGCCGAGGTCCAACGTCGCGGCCGGCGCGGCCGGGGCGTCGGTGCTGATCGTGCTGGTCATCGCGAGGTCCTCTCCCCATCTGTCCCGCGGGCGGGCCGGAGTTGGCACCGTTGTCGCCGGTGGCCTCGCAGCTACGAGAACTCTGTCGATGACGCGATCCTGCCATGTCAGGTCTCGCGCTCGGCCGGCGCCGGTTGCCGGGGCTTCGTCGGGCCGTTCCCTCTGCCCCTCTGGATGAGCGGTATGCGGTTGTGGGCACCACGGTACGTGATGCCGCGGGGAGCGCCTACGTGCTCCCGCCATCCGGGAGACGAACGTCACGTCGGTGCCCGGTGCGAGGATGGTGATATGAGCGCCGCAGCAGCGAGCCCGCCGGTCCGACCCCAACCCCTGTGTCTGGTACTGGGCGACGAGGACCTGCTGGTCGAGCGCGCGGTGCAGGCAGTGGTCGACTCCGCCAGGGCAGCCGATCCCGAGACCGAGGTCCGCACGCTGCGCGCCACCGATCTCGCGGCTGGTGAGCTCGCCGAGCTGGTCAGCCCGTCGCTGTTCGCCGAGGGCCGGGTCATCGTGCTGCACGCCGCGCACGAGGCCGGCAAGGACACCGCCGAGGCCATCCTGGATTACGCGCGGACTCCTGCCGAGGGCATCGTGCTCGTCGTGGTGCACGCGGGCGGCAACCGGGGCAAGGCCCTTGCCGACGGGTTGCGCAAGGCGGACGCGGCCGTGACCGAATGTCCGAGGATCACCCGTTTCGAGGATCGGGCGGCCTTCGTGCGCGAGGAGGTGCGCGGTTCCGGGCGCCGGATCACCGCCGACGCGGTGACCGCACTGCTCGACGCCGTCGGCTCGGACCTGCGGGAGCTGGCCGCCGCCGCGGGGCAGCTCGCAGGTGACACCACGGGCACCCTCGACGAGGCGGCCGTGCGCCGCTACCACCGCGGCCGGGCGGAGGTGACCGGTTTCTCGGTGGCGGAGAAGGTGATGGCAGGGGACCGTGCGGGCGCCCTGGAGACGCTGCGCTGGGCGCTGCAGCTCGGCGTGCCGCACGTCCTGGTCGCCGACGCGCTTGCCGACGCCGTGCGCACCGTCGCCCGGGTCAGCGCCTCCGGCGGCGGCGACCCGTACCGGCTGGCCGGCCAGCTCGGGATGCCGCCGTGGAAGGTCAAGAAGGCGACCGCGCAGTCGCGCGGCTGGCAGGCCGACGGCCTCGCGTCCGCGATGCAGGTCGTCGCGGGCGTCAACGCCGACGTCAAGGGCGTGGCCGCCGACGGTGGCTACGCGCTCGAGCGCGCGGTCCTCGCGCTGTGCTCGGCTCGCCGCCGCTGAGCGACACCGGCCGCGAGCGGCCCGGACCTGGCAGACGGCGATCGGAGCCGTCGTTACAGCTGGTTGGCGCGCTGCGCCAGGGCAGACTTGCGGTTCGCGGCCTGGTTGCGGTGGATGACACCCTTGCTGACGGCCTTGTCCAGCTGCCGACTGGCCGTCCGCAGCTCGATGAGGGCCCTGTCCCTGTCTCCGGCGTCGGCGGCGTGGCGGAACCTGCGGACCGCGGTCTTCAGCGTCGACTTGACCGCCTTGTTCCGCTGCCGTGCCTTCTCGTTGGTCCTGATCCGCTTGAGCTGGGATTTGATGTTTGCCACGCGAATACCCTCGATCTCAGTCAGTGGGGGCGTCGTGCCGCGCTGTCGTGGCACTGCATTGCCGGCACGGGGCCGGGGACGCAGCCTTCCTCCCTGGCGGAATGCCTCACGGCACGCCGATCCAGGGTAGCAGCGGTTCCGCTGCGGGCCGTCGGAGCCTCCCCGCTGCGGGCCGAGGCGGCCAGCCCGGCTTGAGGGATCCGGCTGCTCACCACACGCGGTACGGCAGGAACTTGCCGTCCAGGGTCAGCCTCACCCGGTCGCCCTTCGGGTCCTCGCGACGCTCGAAATCGAGCTCGAAGTCGATCGCACTCATGATCCCGTCGCCGAACTCCTCCCGGATCAGCTCGGACAGCGCCGCACCGTAGACCTGCACGACCTCCTGCAGCCGGTAGACGACCGGCTCGGTGGTGTCGACGGCGTCGGCACCGCGCACCGGCGCGAGCTGCATTGCTTCCACCGTCTCATCGTCGAGATCGAGCAGCCGGCCCAGCGCCTGGGCCTTCCCGGCGTCCAGCGGCTGCTGCCCGAGCACCGCCGACGTCGTCCAGACCAGCGAGGCCCCGACGGCCTCGGCGAGCTGGGGCCACGACAGGTTCTTGTCCCGCTTCGCGGCCAGCGCAGCGGCGGCGGCATCACGACGTCCCAGCGGTGGCAGCGGCACTACGGTCATGACGGCTCCCTCTCATCCAGCCTGCTTTCCCCGATCGTGACCTCGGCCCGTTGGCCAGGCAAGACGCTGCGAGCGAACACGAGTGCAGCCTCGGGGAACGGCAGCTCCTGCCATGGGACGATGGTGGCCATACCCGACCCGGGCGGCCCAGCCCGCCCCGCGAGGAAGACCCTGTGACGACGTTCGCCGACAAGACGTTCACCGCGCCCGAGCTCATCCGGAACTTCTGCATCATCGCCCACATCGACCACGGCAAGTCGACGCTGGCCGACCGGATCCTGCAGCTGACCGGCGTGCTCGACGAGCGCACGTACCGCGCCCAGTACCTGGACCGGATGGACATCGAACGCGAGCGCGGCATCACCATCAAGGCGCAGAACGTGCGGCTGCCCTGGACGGTGGCCGGAACCGACCACGTGCTGCACCTGATCGACACCCCCGGTCACGTCGACTTCACCTACGAGGTCTCCCGCGCGCTGGAGGCCTGCGAGGGCGCGATCCTGCTGGTCGACGCCGCTCAGGGCATCGAGGCCCAGACCCTGGCCAACCTGTACCTGGCGCTGGACAAGGACCTCGCGGTCATCCCGGTGCTCAACAAGATCGACCTTCCGGCTGCCGACCCGGACCGCTACGCGGCGGAGCTGGCGCACATCATCGGCTGCGAACCCGAGGACGTGCTGCGGGTCAGCGCCAAGACCGGGCACGGGGTGCGAGAGCTGCTCGACGAGGTGGTCGTGTCGGTGCCCCCGCCGACGGGCCAGTACGACGCCCCCGCCCGCGCGATGATCTTCGACTCGGTCTACGACACCTACCGCGGCGTGGTGACCTACATCCGGGTGATGGACGGCCGGATCCACCCGCGGGAGCGGATCCGGATGATGTCGACCGGCGCCACCCACGAGCTGCTCGAGATCGGCATCATCTCCCCGGAACCCAAGCCGTGCGACGGCCTCGGCGTCGGTGAGGTGGGCTACCTCATGACGGGCGTGAAGGACGTACGGCAGTCCCGGGTCGGCGATACCGTCACCAGCGAGAAGCGCGGCGCGACCGAACCGCTGGTCGGGCAGCGTTACCCCCGGCCGATGGTGTTCGCCGGGCTCTACCCGATGGACGGTTCGGACTACCCCAACCTGCGCGAGGCGCTGGACAAGCTACAGCTCAACGACGCGTCGCTGGCCTACGAGCCGGAGAATTCCGCGGCGCTGGGATTCGGGTTCCGCTGCGGTTTCCTGGGCCTGCTGCACCTCGAGATCACCCGCGACCGGCTGGAGCGAGAGTTCGACCTCGACCTGATCTCCACCGCGCCCAACGTGGTCTACCGCGTGGTGCTCGACGACGGCACCGAAGTCGACGTCACCAACCCGTCGGACTGGCCCAGCGGGAAGATCGGCGAGATCCACGAACCGGTGGTCAAGTGCACCGTCATCGCACCCGCGGACTTCGTGGGCCCGATCATGGAGCTGTGCGAAAGCCGCCGGGGCGACATGCAGGGCATGGACTACCTGTCCGAGTCCCGGGTGGAGCTGCGTTACCTGATGCCGATGGCCGAGATCGTGTTCGACTTCTTCGACGCGCTGAAGTCGCGTACCCGCGGCTACGCCTCGATGGACTACGAGGAGGTGGGTACCCAGACCGCGAACCTGGTCAAGGTCGACATCCTGCTGCAGGGTGAGGCGGTCGACGCCTTCTCCGCGATCGTCCATCGCGACCAGGCCTACGGCTACGGCACGAAGATGGCGACGCGGCTGCGCGAGCTCATCCCGCGCCAGCAGTTCGAGGTCCCCATCCAGGCCGCGATCGGGTCACGCATCATCGCCCGCGAGACCATCCGCGCGATGCGCAAGGACGTGCTGTCCAAGTGCTACGGCGGCGACATCACCCGCAAGCGCAAGCTGCTGGAGCGGCAGAAGGAGGGCAAGAAGCGGATGAAGATGGTCGGCCGCGTCGAGGTGCCCCAAGAGGCGTTCGTCGCCGCGCTGTCCACCGACGAGTCGCCGGACAAACCCCCGTCCGACAGGTCCAAGTCGGGCAAGAAGTGAGGTCGGCTCGCCGGTAGCCGCAGTGCGGCCGATACGGGGCACCAACGCCGCCGGACCGAAACTGTCGGTGCCGGCTGTCAGGCTTGGCACCCGAGAGGGACGGGGGGGACCATGACGGCTATGAGCGCCGAGCCAGGCTTCGCCGGTATCGCTTCAGGTCGCCCGTTCACAGTGCGGGACCTGGAGGCGATGCCCGATGACGGCCACCGGTACGAGCTCATCGACGGCGTGCTCATCGTGACCCCAGCGCCGGGATGGGATCATCAGGAGGCGTCGATCGCGCTGGCCGTAGCGCTCCGGGCCGCGTGCCCACCGGGATTGCGCACATTGCCCGCGCCGTTCGCAGTGCAGCTGGATGAGCACAACGAGGTGCAGCCGGACGTCGTCGTCGCCCGGTTCGACGATCTCACGCCGCAGCACCTACCGGTCGCGCCCCTACTCGCGGTCGAGGTGGTCTCGCCGAGCACCCGACTGCACGACCTGAACACCAAGAAGGTCGCCTACGAGCGGATGGGCGTTCGGTCGTACTGGGTGTTCGATCCCGTGGCGCCAGGCGGGCTCCGGGCGTTCGAGCTCGACGAGGTCGGCAGGTTTGTCGAGGTGGCGAAAGTCGTGGGGGACGAGCCGTTCACGACGCAGCGCCCGTTCCCGATGACCGTGGTGCCGGCACGGCTGTTGGACGGCCTGCGGCCCGACGGGGGTGCTGCGTAGCGTCCCCGCCGGGCCGTGGGATGGCCGGGGTGCTCAGCGGGTGAGCACGATCTTGCCGGCGGTGTCGCCGTCGAGCATCGCCCGGAAGGCCTGCTCGGCGTCGGCCATCGCCACCTCGGTGCCGATCTGCGGGCGGATCCCGCTGATGTCCAGGAAGGACAGCAGGTCGGCGAGCTCGTCCCGAGTACCCATCGTCGACCCGACCACCCGTAGTTGCAGGAAGAACAGTCGCTGCAGCTGCACGGAGTCGGCGTCACCGGAGGTGGCGCCCGAGCAGACGACGATGCCGCCCGGCTTGAGCGATTTCATGGTGTGCGCCCAGGTGGCCTTGCCCACGGTCTCGAACACGCCGTCGACCCGTTCCGGCAGCCGTGCCCCCGACTCGAACGCCTCGTGGGCGCCCAGCGAGCGGGCCAGCTCCCGCTTCTCCTCGGTGCGCCCAGTGACCCAGACCCGCATCCCGGCGGCGCGGCCGAGCGTGATCAGCGCGGTGGAGACACCGCCGGACGAGCCCTGCACGAGCATGGTCTGGCCGGGCCGCAGGCCCGACTTGACGAACAGCATCCGGTAGGCGGTCAGCCAGGCGGTTCCCATGCACGCCGCCTCGGGGAACGACAGCGCGGCCGGCTTGGGCAACACGTTGCGCTCGGGCACGACGACGGTGTCGGCGAAGGTGCCCTGCAGTTTCTCCGTCAACAGCGTCCGCTTCGGGTCGAGCGTCTCGTCCCCGATCCAGCCAGGGGAGGTGACGACCGAGTGGATGACCACGTCCGACCCGTCCGGCAGTGTCCCGGCACCGTCGCAGCCGAGCACCATCGGGAACTGTTCCGGTTTGATGCCCACACCGCGCAGCGTGAAGACGTCGTGCATGTTCACGCTCGCGGCGCGCACGGTGATCGGGACGTAACCCTCGGGTACTTCCGGGTCGGGGCGTTCCCCCACGGTCAGGGCGGCCAGCGGGTCGTCGGCTTCGGGGCGGTCGGCGTAGACGGCGAACATGGCTGTCCAACCTAGTCCCAGCCGGCGGCCGCCACATCCGGGGTGGCTACCCTGCGGGGGTGCTCGACGCCCTGTCGGACGGCTGGTCGGCCGTCGCCCGCTGGTGGGACGGCGTGGAGCTGTGGCTCACCCGGCTCCCGCTGCCGGCGCAGGTGGTGCTGCTGATGGTGGTCCTGCTGCCGGCGTGCTGGGGACTCGCGAAGGTGATCGGCCGCGCGGTGGACGCCATCCCGGAGCGGGCACACCGCAGCGGGAGCAGCGCCGGTGGGGACGACGTGTGACGCCACGTCGCCGGATCACGGCGGCACTGGTGGCACTGCTCGTGCTGGTCGCGGTGGTGTGGCTGGTGCAGCAGGCGACCTCGGACGAGCCATTGCCCGCGTCCCTCGGCGGCGCGGGCTTCTCCGCCACGGGGCCGCCTGGGTTTTAGCGTGGCGCTTCCGGCTCCTGGCCGGCCGCTTGGCCGAAGTAGACGATCGTCAGCACGACGGAGATCACAGCCTGCAAGAGCCCGACGAAGATCTCGAACAGTTTCCACGCCGCTGTGGGTACTCGTCGAAGGCGTGCGGCAGCAGCGCGAGCCAGTTCGCGATGAGAATGAAGAAGAACAGCGCGATGGACAGCGGGACCACGAATGGCGCGGTCCGGATCCCAAGGTTCTGCTCGACCTGCTCCTCGATCGCAACGGTGACGGTTTCGAAAGCCAGCTGCGCACCGGTCGGCACTTGCGGAGCCCGCTCGGCGGCCAACGCGTTAGACCGGAGGCGGAACGCGAACGCCAGCACGATCGCGGCCGCGACCAGCGTCGAGATGACGGTGTCGACGTTGATGGTGACGTCGAGGGCCGTCCACTGCAGGTGCTGGCCGACGGAGATGCCGCCCTCGGCGGCGACCACGGTAGCGCTCACATCTGGGCTCGCGCCTGCTGGGCGGGCTGCGCCGAGTCCGACCACTGGCGGGCGAGGATGTCGGCGATCTCGGGCGCTCGAGTGATCGGCGCGAGGTGACTGGCATCGAGGGTGTGGACCTCGAACGGGTTGGGTAGGCGCCGAGCGCAACGAGCTGGTGCCGCACCGCTGATCCCGGCCGCGTCGAACAGGCCGAGCACGACCGGCAGCACGAGCGCTACGAGTGGCACCGCGCCCACCGCGAGCACGATCGGGTGGGCTGCGCCCCGGACGGCCGTGGCGCGGTCGCGACGACCACCGGGTGTCAACAGTCAGCTGCGCGGTCCGAGCACCGGCTGACCTCCCCGCCCGCCCCGGAACCCGCCTCCCATGGCCAGTGACCGCGGTCGTCGGCCCAGACCAGTTGCAGGGCGCGCAACTGGTCTGGGCCGAACAGTGCGACGGCCGTGTCCAGGTGCGCGTCGGGATGTGCCAGCTCGACGATCTCGATGAACGGGCCGCCGACCAGCGGGATCTGCTCCCCGGCCGCGGGCGGCTCCGCGTGCACCACATGCTCGGTGACGCTGTTGAGCAGCGCACCGGCCCGCCGCAACGGCATGCCGGTGACCACGAGTTCCGGCAGGCCGCACTGGGTAAGACCCAGCGTGTACGCATAGGGAGGATGGATCCGGTCACCCTCGACACCTTGTATCGCCCAGCCGTTCCGCACCATCAGCTCGCGCATGTGGTCGAGTTGGTCCTGGTAGGTGCTGCCCGGATGGTCGCACGCCCAGCACATGATCTTCCCCTCTCGACGTCGGACGACTATCCGCACAATGCACGCTGGCACCGACAGGATCAGCCCGCCGCGACGGTCGGTACGACTGGGCCGGCGTCCGGAATGCGCCGACACACCGTCCGCAACAGGCCGCCACTCCCGCGAGGTGCCGGTCAGCTCTCCGGCGCCGCCCAGGAAGGCGGGCGCTTGTCGGTGAACGCGCGAATGCCCTCCTGGCCCTCGGCCGATGCGAACCGCTGGGCGGACAGCTCGAGCATCGCCTCAAAGTCCTCGGCCATGGTCGACTCGGCCCTGCGGCTCAGTAGCTGCTTGGTCAGTGCCAATGCCTTCGGGGCGCCGCGGCTGAGCATGTCGGTGAAGCGGGCGACCTCGGCGCCGAGCTCATCGGCTGGCACCGCCGAGTTGACCAGGCCGATGGCAACCGCACGCTGCGCGTCGAAGGTCTCGCCGGTGAGGAACAGCTCATGCGCGGCGCGGGGCAGCAGCCGGGGCAGTACCGTCACCGAGATCACCGCGGGCACCACCCCGATGCGTACCTCGCTGAACGCGAAGCTGGCCTCGGTCGAGGCGACGACGATGTCGGCGGCAGCGACAATTCCCACGCCGCCGGCGCGGGCCGGTCCCGCGAGCTGTACCACCACCGGCTTGGGGTGCGTCCAGATCTGCTCGAGTATCTGTGGGAACTCGTTGACGACCTGGTCGCTCGGGCTGGCCCCGCGGGACTCCTTGAGGTCCATCCCGGCGCAGAACACCGGCCCGGTGTGGGTGAGAACCACCACCCGCACCGCGTCGTCGTCGGCGGTCTCGGAGAGCGCGTCGAGCAGCTCGCCGCGCAGCTGCGCCGACAGCGCGTTGCGGTTGGCGGGGGAGTCCAATGTGATCGTCGCGATGCCTGCGTCCACGGTCAGATGCACCAACTCGTCTGCCATGAGCCGGACCGTAATCGCCGTCGTGCACCTCCCCGGCTCAGGGGCGGCCGGAGGTCTTGAGAGTGCCGGTCCGGTGCCACACGATGTGCGGCTCGACCTCGCCCGTGACCAGTGTGCGGGTGGCGAGGTCGATCAGGCCGGCGAGGCAAACCGGGTGGGTAGCGCGGCTCCGTAGCGATCCGCGATGAGGTCGGCCACACCCTCGTCGGGACCGAGCGGGTCGGCGAGGGCAGCGGCGCCGGACTCCCGCGCTTGCCGAATGACCTTGTCGGGCAGCATCCCGGGGGCGAGGAACCACGAGGCGACCGCGATGCGGCGCGCGCCCGCCGCGCGCAGCCGCGCCACGGCCTCGGGCACGGTCGGCGACGCCGCGCAGGCGAATGCCGGCTCCACACCCGCCCACCGGTACCGCGGCGCCCACCGGGCCGCGACGTCGGCGACGGCGGCGTTGGCGGGGGCCTGCGCCGATCCTGCAGCACCCAGCACCACCCCGACCTCGGGCTCGTCGGTGTCGACTCCGGCTGCGGCCAGCCGGTGCAGCGCGGCGCGCTCGAGCCGCTCGTCGGGGCCGAGCACGTCGGTCACCGTGACGTCGAGCTGCGGCCGGGCGGCGACCGCCTCGGCGACCACGCCCGGCACGTCGACCGTCGCGTGGAACGCGCGGCCGAGCAGCAGCGGCACGACCACGGCGGACTCGACATCGGCCAGCACGGCGTCGAGCCGCGGCGCCGACAGGTCCAGGAACGCCACCCGGACGTCGAGGCCGGGGTGACGCTTGCGGACCACGTCGATCAGCGCCGAGACCGCCGCGGGTGAGCGCGGGTCGCGGCTGCCGTGCGCTACAGCGACCAGCGTGGGTGTCATGGCCCCTTCGCGACCAGACCGGCCGCGAGCGTGTTGCCGTCGGCGGCATCGATCACCAGGAAGCCGCCGGTGTGCCGGTCGGTGGCGTAGTCGTCGACCGCCAACGGTTCGGCCAGCCGCAGCCGCGCGCCACCGATCTCGTTGAGCTCCAGCGCCTCGGGTGCCCCGACATGGGTCAGCGTGTGCAGGTCGAGCCTGCCGGTGAGCTCGGTGACGATCGCTCGTACGGTCCTGGTGCCGTGCTTGACGAGCACCCGGGCGCCCGGCCGCAGCGGGCGGTCGGCGAGCCAGCACAGGTCTGCTTCGAGCTCGGAGACCACGCGGGGGGCCTGCTCCGGGCGCGCCAGCATGTCGCCGCGCCCGACGTCGAGGTCATCGGCGAGCAGCACGGTGACCGACTCCCCGGCAGCGGCTTGCGGGACGGGACCGTCCGGGGTGTCGATGCCGGCGACGGTGGAGCGCCCGCCCGACGGCAACGTCACCACCTGGTCGCCGACCGACAGCACGCCGGAGGCCAGCCTGCCGGCCAGCCCGCGGTAGTCGGGATGCTCCGCGGTCCGTGGCCGGATCACCACCTGCACCGGGAAGCGCATCGGCTCCTCGACGGCCTCGCGGCCGATGGGCACCGCTTCGAGGTGCTCGAGCAGCGTCGGTCCGCCGTACCAGGGGGTGGCAGCGCTGCGAGCCGCGACGTTGTCACCGTGCAGTGCGGAGACGGGAACCGACACCACGTCGGGCACGCCGAGCGAGGTCGCCGCGGTGGTGAACTCGGCCTCGATGCGCCGGAAGGTGGTCTCGTCGAAGCCGACCAGGTCCATCTTGTTGACCGCGAGCACCAGGTGGGGCACCCGCAGGAACGCGGCCACGGCGAGATGGCGCCGGGTCTGCTCGACGACACCGTTGCGCGCGTCGACGAGCACCACCGCGAGCTCCGCGGTGGAGGCACCCGTGACGGTGTTGCGGGTGTACTGCACGTGTCCGGGGCAGTCGGCGAGCACGAACTTGCGGGTCGGCGTCGCGAAGTAGCGGTAGGCCACGTCGATCGTGATGCCCTGTTCGCGCTCGGCGCGCAGCCCGTCGGTGAGCAGCGCCAGGTCGGGCTCGTCGTCGATCCCGCCGCCGCGCGCCACGGTCGCCCGGCTGACCGCGTCGAGCTGGTCGGTCAGGATCGACTGCGTGTCCCGGAGCAGCCGTCCGACCAGGGTCGACTTGCCGTCGTCGACCGAGCCTGCGGTGGTGAGCCGCAGCAGGGAGACGGGAGCGTCGGTCACGGTCGACGCCCCGTCGGGACGCCCCATCAGAAGTAGCCCTCCCGCTTGCGGTCCTCCATCGCCGCCTCGGAGAGCCGGTCGTCGGCGCGGGTGGCACCCCGCTCGGTGATCCGGCTGGCCGTGACCTCGGCGAGCACCTCCTCGATCGTCGCGGCGGTCGACTCCACCGCGCCGGTGCAGGACGCGTCGCCGACGGTGCGGTAGCGTACGGTGCGCCGCACGATCTCCTCGCCGCGACGGGGCCCGCCCCAATCACCGGCCGTCAGCCACATCCCGTCGCGCTGGAACACCTCGCGCTCGTGCGCGTAGTAGATCGCGGGCACGGCCACGTTGCGACGGGCGATGTAGTTCCAGACGTCGAGCTCGGTCCAGTTCGACAGCGGGAACACCCGGGCGTGCTCGCCGGCCGTGTGCCGCCCGTTGTAGAGGCTCCACAGCTCCGGCCGCTGCCGGCGCGGGTCCCAGCCGCCGAAGGCGTCGCGCAGGCTGACGATGCGCTCCTTGGCTCGCGCGCGGTCCTCGTCGCGGCGGGCACCGCCGAAGACCGCGTCGAAGCGGTGCTCGGCGATGCTGTCGAGCAGCGGCACGGTCTGCAGCGGGTTGCGGGTGCCGTCGGGCCGCTCCGTCAGCCGGCCGTCGTCGATCCAGTGCTGCACCTCGGCCACGTGCAGCCGCAGCCCGAGGTCGGTCACCATCCGGTCCCGGAACTCGATCACCTCGGGGAAGTTGTGCCCGGTGTCGACGTGTAGCAGGCCGAAGGGCAGCGGGCCGGGGTGAAAGGCCCGCAGCGCCAGGTGCAGCAGCACCGCCGAGTCCTTGCCGCCGGAGAACAGCAGCACCGGGCGGTCGAACTCCGCGACCACCTCGCGGATGATGTGAACCGCCTCGGACTCCAGAGCCGCCAGGTGGTCGCTGTCGGCCGGGCGGATGCCGTTCATCGCTGGCGGTGCCGTCACGGTCGCCGTCACGCCACGCTCCTCTCGGTGAGCAGGTCGAGGACGCGCCGTGCGGCCGCCTCGACCTCGATGTCGGTGGTGTCCAGCCGCAGGTCGGGCTTGTCGGGTCCCTCGTAGGGGTCGTCGACGCCGGTCAGCGCGGTGATCTCACCCGCGGCCGCCTTGGAGTACAGCCCCTTGACATCGCGGCGAGCGCACTCGCCCAGCGGGGTGGCCACGTAGACCTCCAGGTAGCAGGTGCCCTGTGCATCATGGGCCGCGCGCACCTCGTCGCGGGTGCCCGCGTACGGCGCGATCACCGGCACCAGCACGATGACACCATGCCGCGCGAGCAACTCGGCGACGAAGCCGACCCGCCGGACGTGGGTGTCCCGATCCTCGCGGGAGAAGCCGAGACCGGCCGACAGCCCGCGCCGCAGCTCGTCACCGTCGAGCACCTCGACCTCGCGGCCCTCGGCACGCAGCCGCTGGGCCACGGCGACGGCGATGGTGCTCTTGCCGGCACCGGACAGGCCGGTGAGCCAGAGTGTGGCTCCCTCCATGGCTCGACCCTGCGAGCAGGTCTCGTCGTCCATGGCTCGACCCTGCGAGCAGGTCTCGTCGTCCATGGCTCGACCCTGCGAGCAGGTCTCGCGCGTCACTGGTTGATCCCGCATTCGGTTTTGGTCGAGCCCGCCCAGCGACCCGCGCGGGGGTCCTCGCCTGCGGCGACCGCGCGCGTGCACGGCGCGCAGCCTATCGAGAGATAGCCCGCCGACTGGAGCGGGTTGGTCAGGATGCCGTGCTCGACCACGTAGGCATCGATGTCGGAGTCGCTCCAAGCCGCCAGCGGAGCGACCTGGACCTTGCCCCGCTTCGGATCGTAGGAGACCACACGGGTGCCCGCGCGGCTGGGTGCCTCGGTGCGCCGCACCCCGGTCGCCCACGCGGTGTAGTGCTGCAGCGCGCGGCTCAGCGGTTCGACCTTGCGCATGCCGCAGCAGGCGTCGGGATCGCGGTCGTGCAGCTTGGCGCCGAACCGCGCATCCTGCTCGGCCACCGTCAGCTGCGGGGTGAGCGTGATGAGGTTCACGTCGTAGCCGGTCGCGATCGCGTCGCGGGTGCCCAGCGTCTCCGCGAAATGGTAGCCGGTGTCGAGGAACAGCACGTCGACGCCCGGCGCGGCCTGGGCGGCGAGGTGTATCAGCACGGCGTCCTGCATCGACGATGCGACGGCGAAGCCGGCGCCGAAGGTGTCGGCCGCCCAGCGCAGGATCTCGAGGGCGGTCGCGCCCTCGAGCTCGTCGCCCGCGCGCGCAGCGGTGTCCTCCAGGTCGAGCGTCGGGCTCGACGTCACCTCGCCACCTCCGTCAGTAGCCCGATCATCCGCACCAGGAAGACCCTCCTGCAATCGGCGCAACGCCACGCTCCGGGTGGCTCCTCCTCGGGGCGAAGGTCCTCCTCGCCGCAGTAAGGGCAGTAGAACGGCACCGCCCGTGCCGTGCCGTCGCCGCTCATCGCAACCCCACCCGTCATCGCAGCGCAGCCTCGTCCGCCCGGCTCACCCACTGCGCGAAGCGCTCACCGGGTTCGTGCTGCGCGGCGTAGGCCCGCACCACGCGGTCGACGTAGTCGCCCAGCTCGGTCGAGGTCACCTTGTGCCCCCGCAGCTTGCGGCCGAAACCACCGTGACCCTCGGCGTCCGAGAGACCCAGACTGCCACCCAGGTGCACCTGGAAGCCCTCGACCTGGTTGCCGTCGGCACCGGTGACGATCTGGCCCTTCAGCCCGATGTCGGCGACCTGGACCCGGGCGCAGGAGTTCGGGCAACCGTTGAGGTGGATCGACACCGGGTTCTGCAGCGTCGACTGGATGTCCGCGAGCCGCTCCTCGAGCTCGCCCACCAGGTCGGCGGCCCGCTGCTTGGTCTCGACGATCGCGAGCTTGCAGAACTCGATGCCGGTGCAGGCCATCGTGGAGCGCCGCCACGGTGAGGGTTCGGCCGACAGACCCAGCGTCGCCAGCTCGTCCACCAACCCGTCGACCTCGGTCTCGGCGACGTCGAGCACGACGAGCTTCTGGTAGGGGGTCAGGCGCACCCGCTCCGAACCCGCGCGCTCGGACGCCTTGGCCACCGCCGCCAGCGTCGAGCCCGACACCCGGCCCGCCAGCGGCGCCGCGCCGACGTAGCGGCGGCCGTCGGCCTGCCGGTGCACCCCGATGTGGTCGACCGTCTGCGCCGGGACCTCGGGCGCGGGGCCGTCGACGAGCCTGCGCCCGAGGTACTGCTCCTCGAGCACCTCGCGGAAGCGCTCGGCACCCCAGTCGGCGATGAGGAACTTGATCCGGGCGCGATGCCGTAGCCGCCGGTAGCCGTAGTCGCGGAACACCGCGGTCACCCCCGCCCACACCTCGGGCACCTCGTCGAGCGGGACCCAGGCACCGAGCCGCTGGGCGATCTTCGGGTTGGTGGACAGGCCACCGCCGACCCACAGGTCGAACCCGGCGCCGTGCTCGGGGTGCACGACGCCGACGAAGGAGATGTCGTTGACCTCGTGCGCGACGTCGGGCAATCCCGAGATCGCCGTCTTGTACTTGCGGGGCAGGTTGGAGAACTCCGGGCTGCCGATGTAGCGGCGCCCGATCTCCTCGATCGCGGGAGTGCCGTCGATCACCTCGTCGGCGGAGATGCCGGCAACCGGCGAGCCGAGCACCACCCTGGGGCAGTCGCCGCAGGCCTCGGTGGTCGACAGCCCGACGGCCTCGAGCTGCTCCCAGATCGCGGGCACGTCCTCGATGCGGATCCAGTGGTACTGGATGTTCTGCCGGTCGGTGACGTCGGCGGTGTCGCGGGCGTAGTGCTGCGAGACCTCGCCGAGCACCCGCAGCTGCTCGGTCGACAGCGCACCGCCGTCGACCCGCACCCGCATCATGAAGTGGGAGTCCTCGAGCTCCTCGGGCCCGAGCATCCCCGTGCGGCCGCCCTCGATCCCGGGCCGCCGCTGGGTGTAGAGCCCCCACCAGCGGAACCGACCGCGCAGGTCGGCGGGATCGATCGAGTCGAACCCGCGGTGTGCGTAGATCGTCTCGATTCTGGTGCGGACGTTGAGACCGTCGTCGTCGCGCTTGTTGCGCTCGTTGGGGTTCAGCGGTTCGAGGTGGCCCAGCGCCCACTGGCCCTCACCGCGGCGGGCCTTGGTCGTCGAGTTCGGAGCCGGACGTGTCGGAGCGGACATTCAAGTGCCTCCGGGAGTGCGCGGCGGCCGGAACGCCGTGCACGGAGCTGCCTGCCCGAGCCGGCGCACCCGGTGCCGGCTGGTGGGTGCAGTCGGGCGGGTGTCAGTCCGTCGAGCGGCACATCGCGCTGCAAACCCTGGCGAAATCGACGTGGCGGCGGGCCACGAGCAGGGTGCCGTGCGCGGTCATGGCGCCAGACTGCCATGTTCTCGCCGGCTGGACCATACCGGCCCGCAGGTTGGGACAATGGTCACGTGGCAGTGGCGCAGCATCGGCAGCTTGACGGCGGGAGCGACTCGCGTCCCGGCTCGCTGCCGTCGTCGGCGCTGTCCGGGCTGGGTAGCCGACCGTTCGGCGTCTATGTCCACGTCCCGTTCTGCGCGACCCGCTGCGGGTACTGCGACTTCAACACCTACACGCCCGCCGAGTTGGGTGCTGTCCAAGTACCACCAACCCCCGGTGCGGCTGCTGCCAACCGCTACCAACCGGTCACCCCCTGGCTCGAGGCCGTGCAGCGGGAGCTGGCACTGGCTGCCCGGGTGCTCGGCACGGCCCCACGCGCGGACACCGTGTTCGTCGGTGGGGGTACCCCGTCGCTGCTGGGATCCGACGGCCTGTCCGCGGTGCTCGACGCCGTACGGGACAGCTTCGGCCTCGCAGCAGCCGCGGAGGTGACCACCGAGGCCAACCCGGAGTCGACCTCGCCCGAGTTCTTCGACGGGATCGCCGCGGCGGGTTTCACCCGGGTCTCGCTGGGGATGCAGTCAGCCGCACCGCACGTGCTGGCGACGCTGGACCGGCGCCACACCCCCGGCCGCGCCGTCGAAGCCGCTCGCGAGGCGCGCTCGGCGGGCTTCGAGCACGTCAGCCTCGACCTGATCTACGGCACTCCGGGCGAGACCGAGGACGACCTGCGCGGTTCGCTGGAAGCGGTGCTCTCGGCCGGGGTGGACCACGTCTCCGCTTACGCGCTGGTGGTCGAGGAGGGCACCGCGATGGCGCGGCGGGTCGCCCGGGGCGAGCTGGCCGCGCCCGACGACGACGTGCTGGCGCAGCGCTACGAGCTGCTCGATGCCACGCTCGCGGGCGCGGGCCTGCCCTGGTACGAGGTGTCGAACTGGGCGGCCTCGCAGGATGCGCGGTGCCACCACAACCTCGGTTACTGGGCGGGCGGTGACTGGTGGGGGCTCGGGCCGGGGGCACACTCGCACGTCGGCGGAACCCGGTGGTGGAACCTGAAGTACCCGGCCCGCTACGCCGCGGCGCTGGCCACCGGTGACACCCTGGCCGCCGGTCGCGAGGTGCTGTCGGCGCAGCAGCGCCGGATGGAGCGGGTGATGCTCGAGGTGCGACTCGACACCGGTCTGGCGCTGGACATCCTCGACGAATCGGGCCGCGCCGCCGCGGTTCGCGCGCAACGTGACGGGCTGCTGGCTCCCGGCTCACCCGGGCGCGTCGTGCTCACGCCGCGGGGCCGGCTGCTGGCCGACGCGGTGGTACGCGACCTGCTGCCCGGGTGAGTCAGTCGGGCCACCACCTCGGCGTCCAGCCAGTCGCGAACCAGTCCGATGGCGGTGTCCGGGTCGAGCGGCCGGTCGCAGGCACGGGGATGGGTGCTGATGCGAACGAATGCCGCGAGTGACTGCCAGGGCAGCGCGACCCGCTGCTGGCCGTTGAGCGTGTCCTCGAGCCACCCGCTGGCCCGGGCGTGGAACGGCCACGTCATCGTCCAACGCCACCGTCGTTCGCATGCACCGGAGCGTATTCGCATCACGATGATGCTGCGGCTGCATGCCGATGCGAACGTCACCCGGCCTCCAGGGTCCGCCGATGGCCGAGCTCGGACTTGATGATCTTGAACTTGGCGGCGCCGCCCGCTTCGCGGTCGATGCCGGTGACCGGGGTGACGGTAACCGGCGGCGGTAGCGCCCCGGCACCGACCAGCTCGTCGACCAGCGCCGACCGCACTCGCTGCGGCGTGTCTGCGACGGCGCCGTCGCGCAGCACGACCCAGACCGACAGGCCGCGCCGGTCGTGCACCACCTGGTACTGCACCACGTCGGGCAGCGGCGCGAACGGGGCGCGCAGGTGCAGTGGGTGCACCGCGACGGTCCCCCCGCCGGGCGCGGGCAGATCGAGGATGTCGTCGCTGCGCCCCTCGACCGCGGCGATTCGTCGGAACGGCCAGCCGTTGGGGTTGGCCCCGCCGGCAGGCGTGACCGAGTCGGAGATCTCGTAGCGGATCAGCGGCTGGGTCCGGTTGACGAGGTTGGTCAGCAGCATGCGGTGACCCGGCACCCCGGGTGGGACGGGGCGGTCGTGCTCGTCGACGATCTCGAGGATCGCGAGGTCCTCCCACAGGTGCATCCCGTCGTGGGCGGGACAGCTGGACGCCAGCGGCGTCGCCTCCGTGGTGGCGTAGAAGTCGTGCGGCTCGATGCCCCACGCGGCACGGATGCGCGCTCGCATGTCACCGGTGAGGACCTCGCTGGTGGCGGCCACGATGCGGGGGCTGATGTGCAGCCGCCCCGCGAGCTGTTCCTCGGCCAGCAAGGCGAGCATGCTCGCGTTGCTGGGCACGGCTTCGGGCTGGTAGGCGTCGAGCGCTGCGACGATCTCCGCCATGGGTGTGGTCAGCGACAGCCGGGGGAGGCCGTCCCTGCCGGCCGTCAGTCCCGCCGCGAGGTGGCGCGAGATGTGCAGCGGGCTGGGCGCCGCGACCGGCAGCAGCCGGGTGGTGGGCGCGATGCCGAACACGCCCATCGTGCGGATCAGCGCAGCCACCCACTGCGCGAACTCCCTCCGCGAGTAGACAACAGGCCGCGCAATCTGGTGCTGCCGGAGGTGGACAGCATGAGGTGGTCGTGCACCGGCTCGGCGGCGGCCGGCCCCGCCAGGTGCGCCTCCAGGTCGGTGCGGTGCAACCGCGGGTCGGTGACGATCTCGTCGAAGTGCTCCATCAGCGTGGCCTTGGACAGCGTGGGCAGCGCCGACAGTGGCGCGTCCCCGGCGTGGCTGCGGAGCACCCGCCGGTAGTAGGGCGAGGCGGTGACGGCGTGGCGCAGCAGTGCGGTCAGCCGCACCCGCTGGTGCTCGGCCAGTCGCTCGGGCGTCCAGGCGGTACGTGACATCAGCTCCCTGCCAGCGCCCGCGGGTCGGCCGGCATGGCCTGCTGGTCGGGGTCGAAGTACTGCATGTAGGTCCGTTCGGGTACCGGCCCACCAGGCTCGCGTCGCAGTGACAGCACCGCCTGAAGCACTGCTACGAAGCCTGAAGCACTGCTACGAAGCCTGAAGCACTGCTACGCAGGTGGCCTTCGCCGCGCGGAGTGCTGCGCGGGTCAGCCTGCCGACAGCGCGGTCAGCCACGGAGTGCGTCGAGATCGAGCACCCGGACGTGCAGCACGGTGCGTTGCTGCAGGGCGGCCCGCAACGCGCGGTGCAGGCCGTCTTCCAGGTAGAGTTCGCCGGACCAGTGCACGGCGTGCGGGAACAGGTCGCCGAAGAAGGTGGAGTCCTCGGACAGCAGCCGAGCGAGCTCCAGCGCGGTCTTGGTGGTGACCAGGTCCTCCAGCTTGACCTGCTGCGGGGGGATGCCCGCCCAGTCCTTGGTCGACAGCCCGTGGTCGGGGTAGGGGCGGCCCTGCCGCACATCCTTGAAGATCACGAGCTGCTGCCACCTCCCGTCCCGCTCGCGGCGACCGACCAGGGTATCGACCAGCAGGGTCGCCGGACGCCCGGGCATGCGCTGACGCGCACTAGACTTGGCAGGAGGTAGGAGCCGGATCCGACCGGGCGCTCGAGGAGGTGACGTGAACGCCGACGACCGCAGGTTCGACGTGTTGCGCGCGATCGTCGCCGACTTCGTCTCCACCCACGAACCGGTGGCGTCGAAGTCGCTGGTCGAGCGGCACAACCTGGGCGTGTCCAGCGCGACCGTGCGCAACGACATGGTGGCGCTGGAGGAGGATGGTTACATCGCGCAGCCGCACACCAGCTCGGGCCGCATCCCCACGGACAAGGGCTACCGGCTGTTCGTCGATCGGCTCTCGGAGATCAAGCCGCTCTCGGGGGCCGAGCGCAGAGCGATCGAGACGGTGCTCGACAGTGCGGTCGACCTCGACGATGTGCTGCGCCGCAGCGTTCGGCTGCTCGCGCAGCTGACCCGTCAGGTCGCCGTGGTGCAGTACCCGGCGCTGAGCCGGTCGACCGTGCGCCACCTCGAGGTGCTGGCGGTGACACCTGCCCGGCTGATGCTCGTGCTGATCACCGACTCCGGCCGGGTGGACCAGCGGCTGGTCGACCTCGGTGACGTGCTCGTCGAGGACGACGTCGCCCGGCTGGGCACGATGCTCAACTCCGCGCTCGTGGGCAAGCGGCTCGCGGAGGCGTCGGCGACCGTCGCAGAACTGCCCGAAGCCGCCCCTCCGGAGCTGCGCGACGCCGTCACGAGGGCCTCGACGATGCTCATCGAGACGCTGGTGGAGCACCCGGAGGAGCGGCTGGTGCTGGGTGGCACCGCGAATCTGACGCGCAACGCCACCGACTTCCCCGGCTCGCTGCGCCAGGTGCTCGAGGCGCTCGAGGAGCAGGTGGTCGTGCTCAAGCTGCTCGCCGCCGCCCGCGAGCCTGGTGCGGTCACGGTTCGGATTGGGGAGGAGAATGAGGCCGAGGAGATGCGCACGACCTCGGTGGTCTCCGTCGGCTACGCCACCCGCGGCACCGTACTCGGCGGGCTGGGCGTGGTCGGACCGACCAGAATGGACTACCCGGGCAACATGGCCGCGGTCGGCGCGGTCGCCCGGTACGTGGGGGAGATCCTCGCCGGTCGGTGACCGCTGAGGAGCAGTGACGACGACCACCGTGACCGGACACGGCACGGTGAGGAGGGCACGCAGGTGGCCAGGGACTACTACGAGATCCTGGGTGTGGGCAAGGACGCCGGCACCGAGCAGATCAAGCGCGCGTACCGCAAGCTGGCGCGGGAGCTGCACCCCGACGTGAACCCCGATGAGCAGGCGCGGCAGCGCTTCCAGGACGTGTCGGACGCCTACGAGGTGCTCACCGACCCACAGAAGCGGCAGGTCGTCGACCTCGGCGGCGACCCGCTCGACTCCAACTCGGGAACGGGTGGGGGCGCCCGCGGTGGCGACCCCTTCGCAGGCGCCGGCTTCGGCGGCCTCGGCGACATCATGGACGCCTTCTTCGGCGGTGCCGCGGGGGCAGCAGGCGGGCGAGGCCAGCGAAGCCGGGTGCAGACCGGCGCCGACGCGCTGATCCGGATGCAGCTCACGCTCGACGAGTGCGCCACCGGCGTGTCCCGCGAGCTCGCCGTCGACACCGCGATCGCGTGCTCGACGTGCGACGCCTCGGGCTGCGAACCGGGCACCAAGCCGGAGCGCTGCGACACCTGTGGCGGCATCGGCGCGGTCCAGAACGTGCAGCGCTCCTTCCTCGGCCAGGTGGTGACCCAGCGGCCGTGCCCGGTGTGCCGCGGCACCGGCGAGGTCATCCCCGACCCGTGCCGGCAATGTGGCGGCGACGGCCGGGTACGCGCCCGGCGCACGGTCACCGCGCGGGTGCCGGCCGGCGTGGCCGACGGTATGCGGGTGCGGCTGGCAGGTCAGGGCGAGGTCGGCCCCGGCGGCGGTGCGGCCGGGGACCTCTACGTCGAGGTCGACGAGCTACCGCACGAGATCTTCAGCCGCGAGGGTGCCGACCTGCACTGCACCGTGCAGGTGCCGATGACCGCCGCATCGCTGGGCACCACGGTGCTGCTGGAGACGCTGGACGGTGTCGAGGAGATCCGGGTCGAGCCGGGCACCCAGTGCGCGACAGTGATGACCCTGCGTGACCGGGGGATGCCCCGGTTGCGCAGCTCCGGGCGCACCGATGGTCGGGGCGAGCTGTTCGTGCACCTCGACGTCACCACGCCCACCCGGCTCGACGCGCGACAGACCGAGCTGCTGCGCGAGCTGGCCTCGCTGCGGGACGAGGAGGGCGCCGAGATGGCCGCCAACGGCCGAGCCGGCGGGCTGTTCTCCCGGCTGCGTGGTTCCTTCGGCGGCCGGTGAGACCTGCTCGGCATGGGCTTGCTGCCGGTGTTCCTCGTCGCCCGGCTGGCCGGCGAGGGCCAGCGCACCGTGCTCGACGGAGACGAGGGCCGGCATGCGACGGCGGTGCGGCGGATCAAGGCGGGCGAGCAGCTCCTGCTCTCCGACGGCCTCGGCGAGCTCGCGCGGTGCGAGGTACTCGCCGCCGGCCGGGAAGGCCTCGAACTGCGGGTGCTGCGCCGCTGGGCCGAGGCTGCCCCCGCGCTGCGGGTGACGCTCGCGCAGGCCCTGGTCAAGGGGGATCGCAGTGAGCTCGCGATCGAGCTGGCCACCGAGGCCGGTGTGGACGCGGTCTTGCCGTGGCGTGCGGCGCGCTGCGTCGCTCGCTGGGATGACGGACCGCGCGGCGCCAAGGCACTGGCGAGGTGGCGGTCGGCCGCCCGGCAGTCGGCCAAGCAGGCCCGGCGTGGCACCGTCCCGCAGGTGACGGCACCGATGGACACCGCGGAGCTCGCGCAGCGGTGCCGCCTCGCGGCGCTGTCGCTGGTGCTGCACGAGTCCGCGCCGGCGCCGCTGCCGTCGGTCGAGCTGCCGGAGGCGGGCGAAGTGCTGCTCGCGGTCGGGCCGGAAGGCGGGATCACGGAGTCCGAGCTGGACGGGTTGGTGGCCGCGGGTGCCCGGCCGGTCCGGCTGGGGCCCGCCGTGCTGCGGTCCTCGACTGCCGGCGCGGTTGCGTTGGGCGCGCTGGGCGCGCTGTCGTCGCGGTGGGGAATGCGCTCTTCGGGTGGTTTTTGACTCAATGCGCCAGCGAAGCGCTACCTTGGGGTGACGAGCACCGGTGCGTTCGGCCGTCGAGTGCACCGTAGTGACTCCGCCGGGCACCTCCCCCCCTCGGTCCGGCGGCGCCGCGCCGCGGCGGCGCGACCCCCAGGCTCCGCCGCGGCGCGGCAACCCATCCGACCCGGTGCATGCGGCGGGCACGGGCGATCGGCTCGATCTCGATCGGGTGATCCAGGCGACGGGCCGTGACACCGTGTGGCAGCTGCTCGGTGACAGGCGGCATAGGACGATGCGGTGCAGGGCCTGAGCCCGCTAGCATCGGGGTGGACATGTCATCACCGTCGCGCACCGCGCAGGAAGCAGGACGCAGCCACCCGTGACCGGCACCGCAGCGGAGGGCGCCTCTCCGACCGGTTCGGAGCCGACCGGACCCGGATCCGTCCAATCGAAGATCGTCATCCCGGACAGCGCCGTGCTGGCGTTGCTGGGGTCCCGCGACGAGAACCTGCGCGTCACGGAGGAGCTGCTGGCGGCGGACGTGCACGTGCGCGGCAACGAGATCACGCTCTCGGGCGAGCCTTCGGATGTGGCCTTCGCCGAGCGCGTGTTCACCGAGCTGATCACGCTCGTGGACCGGGGCCAGGAGCTCGGCCCGGACGCCGTCCGCCGGACCCTGGGCATGCTGACCGAGGGTGACACGGAGTCGCCCGCCGAGGTGCTCAGCCTGGACGTGCTGTCCCGGCGTGGGAGGACGATCCGGCCGAAGACGCTGAACCAGAAGCACTACGTCGACGCCATCGACTCCTACACGATCACCTTCGGCATCGGTCCCGCAGGTACGGGCAAGACCTACCTGGCGATGGCCAAGGCGGTGCAGGCGCTGCAGGCCAAGCAGGTCAACCGGATCATCCTCACCAGGCCGGCCGTCGAGGCGGGGGAGCGGCTGGGCTACCTGCCCGGCACGCTCTACGAAAAGATCGACCCGTACCTGCGGCCGCTCTACGACGCGCTGCACGACATGCTCGACCCGGAGTCGATCCCCAAGCTGATGGGCGCGGGCACCATCGAGGTGGCGCCGCTGGCCTACATGCGGGGGCGGACCCTCAACGACGCGTTCATCCTGCTCGACGAGGCGCAGAACACCACGCCGGAGCAGATGAAGATGTTCCTCACCCGGCTCGGCTTCAACTCCAAGGTCGTGGTGACCGGGGACGTCACCCAGATCGACCTGCCTGGTGGGCAGGTATCCGGGCTGCGGATCGTGCAGCAGATCCTCGAGGGCGTCGAGGACGTGCACTTCTCGCAGCTGTCCAGCGCCGACGTGGTGCGCCACCGGCTCGTCACCGACATCGTCGACGCCTATGCCCGCTGGGATGCCGCGCAGGCGGCGCGGCTCGACACCGCGCAGCAGAGCAACGGGCCGGGCCCCGTGCCCAACCGGGCGGACCGCCGCCGGAGGCGGTGAGCCGGGGCATGGGCATCGAGATCGCCAACGAATCCGGTACCAGGGTCGACGAGACGTCGATCGTGGCGGCCGCGCGCTTCGCGCTCGATCGGATGGGTGTCAGCCCGCTGGCCGAGCTGTCGATGCTGCTGGTCGAGCTCGACGTGATGACGGACCTGCACGAGCGGTGGATGGATCTGCCTGGCCCGACCGATGTCATGGCCTTTCCGATGGACGAGGTCGGCGAGGGCGGCACCATCGGCGGGCGCCCGGACAGCCCGGCCGGCGGGCCCGCACTGCTCGGCGACATCGTGATCTGCCCCGTCTACGCCAGCGAGGCGGCCACCACGGCCGGGCACTCGCTCGACGACGAACTGGCGCTGCTCACCGTGCACGGAGTGCTGCACCTGCTCGGCTACGACCATGCCGAGGCCGCCGAGGAGCGCGAGATGTTCACGCTGCAGGATGGGATCCTGACCGACTTCCACTCGGCGGCGCGGGCCGCCCGGCGGCGGGCGGTGCAGCGCGACGCCGACACCCGGCTGCTCGGGTCGGTCGGTCTGGACGGGTCCGACCCGTCCGGCGACCCCGGATGAGCGCGCGGTGCTGACCGGGGCGCTACCCGTGCTGGGACTGGCCGTTGCCCTGGTCCTGCTCGCCGGGGCGTTCGCGGCGGCCGACGCAGCACTGGGCACGGTATCGCGCGCCGGAGTCGAGGACATGGCGCGGTCCGGCCGCTATGGCGCGCGCCAACTCGCCATGGTCGTCGCCGACCGTCCGCGGCACGTCAACCTGCTGCTGCTGCTGCGACTGGTCTGCGAGCTCACCGCCACCGTGCTGGTCACCGTGGTGGCAGTGGCTTCGATCGCGTCGACGTGGCTGGCGGTGCTCGTCGCCGGCCTGGTCATGGTCGTGGTCTCCTACGTCGTGATCGGGGTGGGCCCACGCACGATCGGCCGCCAGCACCCCTACCGGGTGGGCAGCGCGGTGGCCGGGCCCGTCCGCGCGCTGGGCCGGCTGCTCGGCCCCCTGAGCCGGCTGCTGATCGTGGTGGGCAACGCGATCACCCCTGGCCGCGGCTTCCGGGAGGGGCCGTTCTCGTCGGAGGTGGAGCTGCGAGAGCTGGTCGACATGGCCGGCGAGCGGGGCGTCGTCGCCGCGGGGGAGGCCGAGATGATCCAGTCGGTGTTCGACCTCGGCGACACCGTCGCCCGCGAGGTGATGGTGCCCCGCACCGAGATCGTCTGGATCGAGCAGGACAAGTCGGTGCGCCAGGCACTGGCGCTGTGCCTGCGCTCGGGCTTCACCCGGATCCCGGTGATCTCCGAGAGCGTGGACGACATCGTCGGCGTCGCCAACATCAAGGACCTGGTCCCGCTACCCCCCGACGACGGCACCGGCGGCACCGACGGCACCGACGGCACCGACGGCGGGGCGTTGACCGCGAGCCACGTCCCCGTCACCGCCACCGCCACCGCCACCGTCGCCGAGGTGATGCGGCCTCCCTCCTTCGTCCCCGACTCCAAGCGCTTGACAGCACTGCTGACCGAGATGCAGGTCTCGCGCAACCACATGGCCCTGGTGGTCGACGAGTACGGCGGCACCGCGGGCCTGCTGACGATCGAGGACATCCTCGAGGAGATCGTCGGTGAGATCACCGACGAGTCCGACACCGACGAGCGGCCCCCGGTCGAGCGGCTCGCGGACGGTTCGGTGCGGGTCAGCGCCCGGCTCGGGGTCGAGGACCTCGGCGAGCTGTTCGACATCGATCTCGACGACGCCGACGTGGAGACCGTCGGTGGGCTGCTCGCGCAGCGTCTGGGACGGGTGCCACTCCCCGGGGCCGAGACGGAGGTCGCCGGGTTGCGGTTGCGCGCCGAGGGTGGCAAGGACAACCGCGGTCGGATGCGCATCACCACCGTCATCGCCCACCGGTCCGGTCCCGCGCGGGGCCCCCGAGGCGAATCCGATCGCGCCGACGGCACCGACCAGGCCGACGGCACCGACCAGACCGACGGCACCGACAGCATCGACCACATCGCCGCGTGGTCGGAGGGGAGCGACGCCCGTGCCGGATAGCAACGAGCTCGACCAGGAGACCGTGCTGGACCCCGAGGACGCCAAGCTCGTGACGCTGGCCCGCTCGATGATGGCCCGCACCGGGTCGGCGGAAGGGGCTGCGGTCCGTGACACTGACGGACGCACCTACACCGGCTGCACCGTGGCGCTGCCGTCGCTGACGCTGTCGGCCCTGCAGTCCGCGGTGGCGGCCGCCGTCGCCAGCGGTGCCCTGGGCCTCGAGGCGGCCGCCGTCGTCACCGGGGTGGGATCGGTCGATGACGCTTCGCTGGCCGCGGCCCGAGACCTCGGTCCCACTGCGGCGGTGTTCGTCGCCGACCCGCGTGGCGCGCTCGGTGGCGTGCTGCGCCCCTCGGAGTAGGGTCGGGCTGCCGTGCCCGCCGACGCGCCACCCGAGCCGGAATCCCCGTTCCGCGCGGGCTTCGCCTGCCTCGTGGGGCGGCCCAACGCGGGCAAGTCGACTCTGACCAATGCGTTGGTGGGGCGCAAGGTGGCGATCACGTCGACCCGGCCGCAGACCACCCGTCACACCATCCGCGGCATCGTGGCGCAGCCCGACGGCCAGCTGGTGCTCGTGGACACACCCGGGTTGCACCGGCCGCGCACGCTGCTGGGCCGGCGGCTCAACGATCTCGTCCGCACCACTTGGGCCGAGGTGGACGTCATCGGGTTCTGCGTGCCCGCCGACGCCGACGTCGGGCCGGGGGATCGTTTCATCGCACGGGAGCTCGCACCGCTGTCGACGCGCAAGCCGGTCTTCGGGATCGTCACCAAGACCGACGCGGTGAGCCCGCAGCGGGTCGCCGAGCAGCTCGCCACACTGGCGCAACTGGGGAAGTCGGCCGGGCTGGGGGACTTCGCCGAGCTCGTCCCGGTCTCGGCGGTGGACGGCTTCCAGGTGGAGTTGCTCGCCGACCTGCTGCTTGCCAGGATGCCGGAGAGCCCGCCGCTGTACCCGGACGGGGAGCTGACCGATGAGCCGGAGCAGCGGCTCGTCGCAGAGCTGGTTCGGGAGGCGGCGCTGGAGGGCGTGCGCGAGGAGCTACCGCACTCGCTGGCCGTCGTCGTCGAGGAGATGGCCCCCCGGGAGGGCCGCGACGACCTGCTCGACGTGTACGCCTACCTCTACGTCGAGCGGCCCAGCCAGAAGGCGATCGTCATCGGCCGCGGTGGGGAGCGCCTCAAGCGGGTCGGTAGCTCTGCCCGCAGGCAGATCGAGGCGTTGCTGGGCAGCAGCGTCTACCTCGACCTGCACGTCAAGGTCGCCAAGGACTGGCAGCGCGACCCCAAGCAGCTTCGCCGGCTCGGGTTCTGATCACGGTACTGTGGTAACGGAGAGTCGCACCACCGCGATTTTCAGGCAGACAGCGGGCATCGTGCTCGGCTCGATCGGCGTGGGGGTCCTCGCGTTGTTCCTGGTAATCGGCATCGCGGGGGTCGCCGTCGCACCGTGATCGGCCTGCAGGGGCTCGGATCGGCTGCCGCGGGTCCGACGCGATATCGGGTGCTGCGGTGCGACGATGGTGATGTGAGCCTCTACCGCGACTCCGGTGTGGTGCTGCGGGTGCAGAAGCTGGGCGAGGCCGATCGCATCGTCACGCTGCTGACCCGCCGGCACGGGCGGGTGCGTGCCGTCGCCAAAGGGGTACGGCGCACCTCGTCGCGGTTCGGGGCCAGGCTCGAGCCCTTCGGCCATGTCGATGTGCAGTTTCACACCGGTCGCAGCCTCGACATCGTGACCCAGGTGCAGACCGTGGACGGGTTCGGGGCGAGGCTGGTCGGCGACTACGGCCGCTACACCACCGGTTGCGCGGTGCTCGAGACAGCCGAGCGGCTGGCCGGCGCCGAGGGCGAGCCGGTGCAGCGGCTGTACCTGCTCGTCGTGGGCGCGCTGCGGGCGCTGGCCGACGGGCAGCGAGAGGCCGCGCTGGTGCTCGACGCCTTCCTGCTGCGGGCGATGACCGCGGCCGGGTGGGCGCCGGCGCTGGCGGAGTGCGCCCGCTGCGGCAGCCCCGGCCCGCACCAGGCGTTCAACGTGCCTGCCGGCGGTGCCGTGTGCGGCCAGTGCCGGCCGGCGGGGTCGGCCAGGCCCGCACCGGAGACGCTGCGGCTGCTCGACGCGCTGGCTGAGGGGAACTGGCCGGTGGCCGAGGCGGCCTCGGCAGCGGCGCGCCGGGAGGGCAGCGGACTGGTGGCCGCCCACCTGCAGTGGCACCTGGAGCGCGCGCTGCGCTCGCTGCCGCTGGTCGAGCGTCAGCCCCGCGGGCTCGCGGGTGTCGACTGATCGGCGCCCGGACCACCCGGCCCACGACACCGTTTCGGAACCGGAACGGGGTGGCGGGCCGCCCACGACCCGTTTCGGAACCGGAACGGGGTCGGTACCCACGTGCCGGCGTCGCAGCCGGGCGCGGCAGGATGGGTCCGATGTCCTCACGTGCGCGACGGCGCGAGCGCGACGACCGGCGCATCCGGGCTCCCGACCCGCACCCGTCCGGCGCGCGGCCCCCGGCGATCCCGCGGGAGCTGGTTCCGGGCCACGTCGCTGTGGTGATGGACGGCAACGGCCGCTGGGCGCAGCAGCGCGGCCTGCCCCGCACCGAGGGCCACCAGCGCGGCGAGGCTGTGCTCATGGACCTGGTGTGCGGGTGCATCGAGGTGGGCGTCGGCTGGCTGTCGGCGTATGCGTTCTCCACCGAGAACTGGAAGCGCAGTCCCGAGGAGGTGCGCTTCCTGATGGGCTTCAACCGCGACGTGATCCGCCGTCGCCGCGACGAGATGCACGAGATGGGGGTGCGGGTGCGCTGGGCGGGCCGCCGGCCCCGGCTGTGGCGCAGCGTGATCCGGGAGCTCGAGGCCGCCGAGGAGCTCACCCGCGGCAACGAGGTCATGACGCTGACGATGTGCGTGAACTACGGTGGGCGTGCCGAGATCGCCGACGCGGCGCGGGAGATCGCCCGCCGGGCCGCGCGGGGCGACCTCGACCCGGAGAAGGTGGACGAGCGGCAGGTCGCCCGCCACCTCGACGAACCCGATATGCCCGATGTCGACATGTTCCTGCGGCCCTCCGGCGAGCAGCGCACCTCGAACTTCCTGCTGTGGCAGTCGGCCTATGCCGAGCTGGTGTTCCAGGACGTGCTGTTCCCGGATCTCGACCGGCGCGACCTGTGGCGGGCCTGCGAGGCCTATGCGGCTCGCGACCGCCGGTTCGGTGGTGCCGTCGCGAGCGTGCCACTGAACTCCGACGCGAGGAGGTCCCGGTGAGCTCCGACGCGAGCGAGGCCGCGAACACCGCGGAGCTGCTCGACGCGGCCCGCACCGCTGTCGAGCGCTACCAGGAGGTGTCGGTCGACGACGACGGGGCACTGACGTTCCGGCACGCAGAGGTGCCGTGCGCGGTGCAGGCCGTGGAGCTCGCCGAGGGCCTCGTGGTGCTGAGCTTGACCTGTGTGGTGGCCTGGGACCTGCCCGCCGAGGGAGAGTTGGGCGAGCAGGTCGCGATCCGTGCCGGGCAGGGGCTGTTCGGCACCCTGGGCTTGATCCGCACCGAGCGCGGAGCCGACGTGACGCTGCGCTACGCGTTTCCCGCAGCCGGGCTCGACAGCACCCCGCTGGGAACCCTGCTCATGCTGGTGGTGTCGACGGCATCGCAGGTGCGGGGCGAGCTGCTCGCCGCGTACGCCACTGACTGATCTCGCAACCGGCAGCCGGTCCGGCGTGTCGCGCAGGCCGCCTAGCTGGACGTTCACCGACCCGTCCCGACGGGTCGGTGCAACACGCCGGAAACGATCACCAGGCGGGTTAGGGTGACGCGGTCCCTCGCTGACCGCCCGCCGCGCCCCGCGCCGACGGAGGCGCCCGAACCGATGACCGAGGAGGTCCAGCCCGTGTCCGGCGGCTCGTTCGTGCACCTGCACACGCACACCGAGTTCTCGATGCTCGACGGTGCCGCACGGCTCGACGACCTGCTCACCGAGGCGGCCCGGATGGAGATGCCGGCGCTGGCGATGACCGACCACGGCAACGTCTTCGGCGCCTACGAGTTCTGGAAGAAGGCCACGGCCCACGGCATCAAGCCGATCATCGGGATGGAGGGTTACCTCGCACCCGGCAGCCGGCACGAGCGCAAGCGGGCGGTGTTGCCGGGCGGTGCGAGCTCCGAGGGCAACCCCGACCTGATGTACACCCACATGACCCTGCTCGCGGAGACCACCGAGGGCATGCACAACCTGTTCCGGCTCGCCAGCCTGGCCAGCCTGGAGGGCTACTACTACAAGCCGCGGATGGACCGCGAGCTGCTGGAGATCTACGGCAAGGGGCTCATCGCCACCACCGGCTGCCCGTCGGGCGAGGTGCAGCGGCTGCTGCAGCAGGACGAGTTCGACGCCGCCTGCCAGGCCGCGTCCGACTACCGCGACATCTTCGGCAGGGACAGCTACTTCTGCGAGCTGATGGACCACGGCATCGACATCGAGCGCCGGGTCCGCGACGACCTGGTCCGGCTCAAGAAGACCATGGACCTGCCGGGGCTTGCCACCAACGACCTGCA
>WHSY01000036.1:0-259 GCA_009379815.1 Pseudonocardiaceae bacterium | reverse complement strand
CCCGCCGGATGGCCTCTTCGGCAGCGGCTCGGTCGAGCTCGAACGCGTGACCGGCGAACAAGTGCGGATTTAGATAGCCGAGCACGAGGTCGGCGTCATCTGCCAGATGGGTTACCCTGGCTACTTCCTGGTCACTGCGGATCTGGTGCGCCACGCGAAGGACAGCGGCATCCGCGTCGGGCCGGGACGCGGCAGCGGACCGGGCTCGCTTGTCGCCTACGCGCTGGGAATCACCGATCTGGACCCGATCAAGCACAAG
>WHSY01000369.1 GCA_009379815.1 Pseudonocardiaceae bacterium | reverse complement strand
CACCACCGTCGCCTACGCCGAGACTCTGCAGGCGCTCGTGCTGTCCATGTTTGATCTAGCCGAGCCGATAGAACTCGGTCTCACCCCTGAAGCTAAGACCGAGCTACGGCGTCTCGAGGAATGGCTCGAACCCCACCTCGACCCGATGACCGGGAAGCTGCACGCCATCACCGACTGGGCGTCCAAGCTCACCGGGGCCACACTTCGGCTCGCCGGGCTCCTGCACCTCGCAGCCCACGCCCGCTGCGGCTACGACCGGCCGATCAGCGTCGAGACCTTCATAGCATCGGCGCGGCTTGGGCACTACTACCTCGCTCACGCGCTGGCCGTGTTCGACCTCATGGGCACAGACCCCGATCTCGAAGACGCCCGCCATGTGCTCGCCTGGATCACCCGTACCGGCTCCCGCGAATTCACCCGTAGAGACCTGTTCGACGCCGTACGAGGCAAGTCACGGTTCACCAAGGTGACCGACCTCGACCCTGCGCTGAGCCTCCTGACCGAACATGGCCACATCCGCCACAAGCCCACCGAGCCCAAGCCCAATGGCGGCCGTCCCTCGGTCGTCTACCAGGTCCACCCCCACCACGCAGAACCCGCAAAACCCGCAGAACCCCAGGTCTCTAACCTCCCGAACCGAGGTTTTGCGGGTTCTGCGGGTTTTGCGGACATGCCGACGCGCGCCGAAGGAGGCGATGCATCGTGATCG
>WHSY01000368.1:447-709 GCA_009379815.1 Pseudonocardiaceae bacterium | reverse complement strand
AAGATCGTCTCCCGCGACGAATGGGCCGCCGCCCGCAAACAGCTGCTGGTCAAGGAGAAAGCGGCCACTCGGGCCCGCGATGCCCTTAACACCGAGCGCCGCTTGCTTCCGATGGTCGAGATCGACAAGCACTACGCCTTCGAAGGTCCGCGCGGCACCACGACCCTTCTGGACCTCTTCGAAGGGCGCCGCCAACTCATCGTTCAGCACATGATGTTCGACCCGGACTGGGAAGACGGCTGCCCCAGCTGCTCGGCCGGCA
>WHSY01000368.1:0-437 GCA_009379815.1 Pseudonocardiaceae bacterium | reverse complement strand
CTCCTCGACCACATGCACACCCGCGACACCACCTATGCGGTCATTGCTAGGGCACCGCTGGCGAAGATCGAGCGGTACAAGGAGAAGCGAGGTTGGACACTGCCCATGTACTCCTCGTACGGCAGCGAGTTCAACTACGACTTCCATGTCACCCTGGACGACCACGTCGCACCGGTGGAATACAACTACCGGAACCGGGCCGAACTGGAGCAGAAAGGCCTGACCTGGTTCACCGAAGGCGAGCAGCCGGGCCTCAGCTGCTTCCTCCACGACGGCGACCGAGTCTTCCACACGTACTCGGTCTTCGCCCGCGGCACCGAAATGCTCGGCGGCGCCTACGCCTATCTGGACATGACCGCGCTGGGCCGGCAAGAGGACTGGGAGGAACCCAAGGGACGAGCAGACCACAGCCGGGCCGCCATCCCCAACTTCGCCAC
>WHSY01000367.1:351-710 GCA_009379815.1 Pseudonocardiaceae bacterium | reverse complement strand
ACGGTGACGTCCTTCAACGCCTCGAACCGCGACGTGGTGTACCCGCTGAGCTGGACGGAGGAGATCTTCTCCCGCTTGGCCAGCTCGATCACCGCGCTGCCGCACGCGACCTTCCGCGACCTCGGCGCCACCGCGGTACTGGATCGCATCGCCGCCAGGTTCGGCCTGCCGCTCGTCGTGAAACCAGCCCGTGGCGGCAGCGCGCTCGGCATGTGCGTCGTGCAGGATGTGGCGGGCCTGCCGGCGGCGATGGTGGGCTGCTTCTCCTACGGGGACACGGCACTCGTCGAACAGTTCGTCTCGGGCACGGAGGTGGCCGTCGGCGTCGTCGACAGCGGCTCGGGTCCCGAGGCACTGCC
>WHSY01000367.1:0-341 GCA_009379815.1 Pseudonocardiaceae bacterium | reverse complement strand
CTCCAGGTCCTCGACCGAGGCGAACTCGACGACGATCTTCCCCTTGCGGGCGCCGAGATCGACCCGTACTCGAGTGTCCAAGCGGTCCGAGAGACGGTCGGCGAGATCATCGACGCCGGGTGCGACCGGCTTCTTCTGCTGCTGCTTGCGCCGCGGCTTCTCCTCGGTCGAGTCCTCGAGCCCCAGGGTCACCAGTTCCTCGACGTTGCGGACCGAGAGGCCCTCCGCGACGATCCGGTTGGCGAGGTGGTCCTGCGCCGCGCTGTCTTCGACGGCGAGCAGCGCCCTCGCATGCCCGGCGGAGATCACGCCGGCCGCGACCCGGCGCTGGACAGGAGCGG
>WHSY01000366.1 GCA_009379815.1 Pseudonocardiaceae bacterium | reverse complement strand
GGGCCGATCGGCGTCGTCACCCTGGTGTTCGCGATCGCCGTGCAGGTCGTCGCGCTGGCCACCCTGCCGGCCGGTGGGTACGGTGCGGTCGCCCTCGTGCTCGCGGCCGTGGTCGGCCGGGTCGCGGTCGTGCTCTCCGCCGGCGTCCGCGGCGCGCGCAGCGACGGCTTCGGCGCGCTCGTCGCCGGCAGCGTGCGCCGGCCGGCGCAGTACGGTTGGGTGGCCGGGTTGCTCGCGCTGACGGCGGCGCCCGCGGCGCTCGGGCAGCCGGTGGTGGCTGCGCGTCTGTTCGCCGCATCCGCGCTCGCGCTGGCCGCCGGCTGGCTGCTGTGCCGGCACCTCGCCCGCCGGCTCGGCGGCATGACGGGCGACGGGTACGGCGCCGTGGCGGAGACGACGGCGACCGTCGTCCTGCTCGTCCTCGCACTGACCGCCTGAGCGGTTGGGCGGGGGTTTCCGGCTCGCCGCCCGGCGGAGCACTCTTGGCGGAAAGTGCGTGTCGCGGGAGGGTGCGCCCTGACGCGGGTGCGGGTCCGAGGAGTTCCTCCCCGGGCTGCGCTCCGACGCCGGCTTCGACACGCCGCCGCTGTCGCAGGAGACGAGCGGCCGGCTGCGCAGCCACGAGATCGCCACCGGCGTCGGCGGCCGACCGTAGCGGCTACCTGTAATTGACGAACTGGACGGCGAAGTCGAAGTCCTTCTCCTTGATGA
>WHSY01000365.1 GCA_009379815.1 Pseudonocardiaceae bacterium | reverse complement strand
AAACGGTGGCCGCGGCACCTGGGGTAACTGCGGATAGGCCCACGCGGGCCCACACATGCAAAAGGAGGACGGCTATGCGCGGCTGGGACTGGGATTAAGTTACGGCAACCCATCGACGCGCGGGGCGGGACCGACGCGGTTCCGCCCCGCCTCGCGAGCGCACGCCAACACTCGGTTCGTGAGTAATCGTCGCAATCTGTCGAAAAGTATCTCCGCAATCCGTCGACACAGCGACCGGGGTCCTCGTACCCGCGGTCGGAACGGCTGGGGACGCGGCGGGTAGGCTGGGTGCGTCCGGTACCCGATGAGGACTGGAACGCACTCGATGGACCCTCGCCCCACGGCCGAACGACCCGGTCGGCTCGACGTCGGCGTGGTAGGCGCCGGCCGGGTCGGCTCGGTGCTCGGCGCGGCGCTCACGCTCGCCGGTCACACGGTCGTGGGGGCCTCCGGCATCTCAGCCGAGTCCCGTCGCCAGGCCGAAACTCACCTCCCGGGCGTGCCCCTCCTTTCACCGCAGGAGGTGGTCGCCCGGTCGAGTCTCGCGCTGCTCACCGTCCCCGACGACGCCCTGCCCGACCTCGTCGGCGGACTCGCCGCCACCGGCGTCGACGTGTCGGGCACCCTGCTCGTACACACCAGTGGGCGGTACGGCTACGGGGTGCTGGACCCGGCGACCCGGGCCGGTGCGCTGCCGCTCGCCCTGCATCC
>WHSY01000364.1:272-712 GCA_009379815.1 Pseudonocardiaceae bacterium | reverse complement strand
AGCACCCTGCCCCATGGACTGTGGATCAGCGCGTAGGTCAATGCGCAGCACAGCAGCACCAGCCCCCACGTGACGAGCATCACCCACAGGTCGTTGGCGGAGAACCGGAACCCGCCGATGCCGTAGCTGCCCGGTGGTATCGGCGAGAGCTCGTAGAAGCCGCCCGCGAACTGGCGCAGACCGTAGACGCCTCCGGTCACCGGCTCGGCGAACTCCGAACGGTAGATGAGGCGCAGGATCTCGCCCGCCGCGATCGTGGTGATCGCCAGATAGTCCGCGCGCAGCCGCAACGTCGGCAGGCCGAGTACCAGTGCGAGCAGTACGGCGGCCACCAGCCCGATGACGACGCCGAGCCACAACGGCAGCTGGAACGTCGCGACCGTGATGGCGACGCCGTAGGCGCCGACGAGCATGAAGGCGATGTGGCCGAAGTTGAGCAG
>WHSY01000364.1:0-262 GCA_009379815.1 Pseudonocardiaceae bacterium | reverse complement strand
CGCGACCATGCCGCGGAGCGCGTCGTTGACGGCGGTGAAGATGTTCATCGGCGGCCTACCCGGTCCGTTCTCGCCAGCCGAAGATTCCCTGCGGCCGCACCAACAGCACGATGATCATCACCAGCAGCGCCCAGGCGTTCTGCAGCTCGACCGGTGAGACGAACGTCGATACCTGGGCGACGATGCCGATGGCGAGGCTACCCACCATCGCCCCGTAGGCCGTGCCGAGCCCGCCCAGGATGATTCCGGCGAACATCAGCAG
>WHSY01000363.1:462-714 GCA_009379815.1 Pseudonocardiaceae bacterium | reverse complement strand
TAGCTCGGAGTATCGGTCCGTGCGTTGGCCCCAGATCGTGCGCAGCCGCTGCTCGAGGTCGCTGTCGCTGGTCTCACTGCGCAGCAGCGTGCGGAGATCGTGCCCGCGGGAGGCGAACAGGCAGGTGAATAGTTCTCCTTGCGCGGACAGGCGAGCGCGGGTGCAGGTGCGGCAGAACGGTTGGGTCACCGAGCCGATCACGCCGAGTTCGCCGCTGCCGTCGACGTAGCGGAAACGCTCGGCCACCTCGCC
>WHSY01000363.1:0-452 GCA_009379815.1 Pseudonocardiaceae bacterium | reverse complement strand
CAGCGTCCTCGGCGGCCTCGAGGCCATCCAGCACCCGGGCTAGGGGGATCGGCGTGTCGCTGATGGCGGTAAACCGGTCGGCGTCCACGGAGTCGAGACTGACCGTGACCCGCGAGAGCCCGGCCGCGCGCAGCACCGGCGCCTTCCCCCGAAGCAGCGACGCGTTGGTGGTCAACGCGATGTCGGTGATGCCGTCCACCTCGGCGATCATCCCGACGAGCCGTTCCAGCTCGCTGCGCAGCAGTGGCTCCCCGCCCGTGAGCCGGACCTTCGTCACCCCGAGATCGGCGACGATCCGTACCAGCCGGGTGATCTCCTCGAAGCTCAGCAGCTGCGCGCGCGGCAGGAACTCGTGCCCGGCGCCGAACAGTTCCCGGGGCATGCAGTAGCGACACCGAAAGTTGCACCGGTCGGTGACCGAGATCCGTAGATCGCGCATGCTCCTACCGAGC
>WHSY01000362.1 GCA_009379815.1 Pseudonocardiaceae bacterium | reverse complement strand
CGAAGAACAGGCCCGCGATGCCCGTGCGCCGTTCGCTGAGCTCGGCGAGCAGCCCCATCCGATCGGTGACGGCGAGGGCGGCCGCGGTGACGTCGACCGCGTAGCCGCCTGCACGCACCGCCGGTGCCCGCTCGACGACCGTCGGGGTGAACCCGTGCCGCCGCAGCCAGTAGGCCAGCACCGGGCCGGCGACGCCCGCACCGGAGATCAGGACGGTGCGGGTCGTCTTCATGGGTCTCCGTCTCCTGGGAGCTCGGGTCGATCCGAGCGGGCCGGCTGCCCGGCTGCGCCGACGGATTCGACGCTACACCGCAAGTCGCGCTCGCGCCTCGGCGTTGCTGCAGTCCAGCGGCCACGTCGCCGGCCGGGAGCCCGTCGCCGGCGGGTGGCTGGTGTAGGAAAGCATGAGGGACCGACAACAGTGGAGGATCAGGGTGGGTCAGGACCAACCGCCGGCGGCGCTCGCGCGGCGTCTCGGTACCGGCGACGCGGTCGTCATCGGCCTCGCCGCGATGATCGGCGCCGGCGTGTTCGCGACCTTCGGCCCGGCGGCTCGCACCGCCGGCGCCGGTCTGCTGGTCGGGCTGGCACTCGGGCCGTCGATGGTGATCGGCTCGCTGCTGGGCAAGCGCATCGTCGAGCGGCTGTCACCCACCGTGTTCGTACTCGTCGTCGAGGCCACGTTGCTCGCCGCAGGGATCGCCTTGCTGCTCGG
>WHSY01000361.1:256-723 GCA_009379815.1 Pseudonocardiaceae bacterium | reverse complement strand
ACCCCACCGGCGGTCCGAATGTCAGGAACCGGCGGTAGGCAACCGAGATCGATCAGCGCCCAGGCCCGCAGCGCGAATGGTCGTCCCATACCGACGAGGCGCTGGGCAAGGCCTTGCAGGGCCGAGGGTCCCGGCCGACCGGGTCCATTCGGGCCGAGCGGCAGGGCCGCCTGCCCCGGCCTGGCGCACGCCGCTGGCGTAACACTCCCACCGCGACGAAAGACGTCCACGAACCCTGAAAAGGAGAACCGGTCATGACACCCTCTGTGTCAACCTCAGGCCGTTTTGGCCAGTCGTTGCATCCCGCCATGGTTGGCGGGGTTGTAGGGCGTGCTGTCGTTCCAGCAGCGGTAGATGACTCTGATCCATGCGCGTGTGAGCACGCGGATGGCGTGGGGGTGGTCGTGGCCGCGGGCGAGGGCTTCGCGGTAGACGTGGGCGGCCCAGGGGCTGGCGTGGCGGCTGTT
>WHSY01000361.1:0-208 GCA_009379815.1 Pseudonocardiaceae bacterium | reverse complement strand
CGTGAAGATCTTGGCGTCCGGGTGCTCGTCGAGGTGGGCGACGACCGGTCGGTCGAGGTTGTTGATCGCGGTGTTGAGTCCGCGCAGGACGGTCACCAGCGCCAGGACCGCGTCGCGGCCTGCTTCGGTTTGGGTGTCGGCGGTGACGCCGGCGGGGGCGGCGCGCAGCCGGGTGAGCAGCTCGGCGGCGGGACGGCGGCCGCTGTAG
>WHSY01000360.1 GCA_009379815.1 Pseudonocardiaceae bacterium | reverse complement strand
GTATCGGTTAGTGGCGTCTGAGGGGGATCACTTCGGGTGAGGCGATTGGTAGTTGGGGTTGGGCGGCTTCGACGGTGGTGAGTAGGGCGACGATGGTGATGGTGTTGCCGCAGTGGGGGCAGTCGCGGATGGCCGCTGGTTGCGGCAGGGTCGGCGGCGCTGCTGTCTGCTCGGTTGCGGGTGGGGTGGTCTGGTTCTTTGCGCGTCGGCGGCCGGCGGCGGCGCGGCAGCGTCCGGAGCAGTAGGTGTGTTTGTGGGCGTTGCCGGGTGAGACGGTGAACTGGCTCCAGCAGATGGGGCAGGTGCGGGTTTCAGGAGACATGGGCGTTGAGTCCGTTTCGGAGGTTGTCGGCGTGGGCTTGGTGGGCGCGCAGCCGGTAGGAGGGTCCGTCGATGCCGACCACGGTGGCGCGGTGCAGCAGCCGGTCGAGCATGGCGGCGGCGACGGTGGCGTCGCCGAAGGCGCCAGCCCAGTCCGCGATGCCGACATTTGTCGTCAGGATGGTGCTGGATTTCAGGTATCTCTGGTTGATGACCTGGAACAACGCGGCGGCGCCGTCTCCGGGTAGGGGTAGGTAGCCGAGCTCGTCGATGACCAGGAGGCGGGGGCCGGCGAAGAACCGCATGCAGGTGTTCCAGCGGCCTTCCAGCGCCGCTTTGTGGCATTTGGCGGCGAGTTCGGTGGCGGTGGTGAAGTAGACCCGGTGCCCGGCCTCGACCGCG